>NZ_JBHXRK010000013.1:0-211361 GCF_042716875.1 Streptomyces sp. NPDC058646
ATCGCCCGCCGAAGCGTGAGCCGGCCGGACCAGATCTCCTACTACATCGCCTACTGCCCCGCCGACACCACCCTCGACGAACTCATCCGCGTCGCAGGCAGCCGCTGGGCGATCGAGGAATGCTTCCAGACCGCGAAGCAGGAATGCGGCCTGGACGACTACCAGGTCCGCCGCTACCCCGGCTGGCACCGCCACATCACCCTGGCCATGGCCGCCCATGCCTGCCTCACCGTCCTGCGGGCCCGAGCGTTGGATACCGGGAAAGCAGAAACGGATCCTCCCAGCTCATACCCCTCACCCTCCCCGAAATCCGACGCCTGATCACCCGCCTCGCCCACCGCCGCCCCGCCTCCATCGGCCACGTCCTGCACTGGTCACATTGGCGACGCCGACGCCAACACCAAGCCCGCGTCAGCCACTACAAACAACGCGGCCACACACCACCAGAAACCGCCAACCTGTCAGGCCAAAGACCGTTGCAGTACTAGGCAGTGTCTGATGGCTCTTGCCCGGATGGTGGATCTAGTCCCGCTCCGGGCAAGAGTTGGCCATGGGGCGTCGGCATGAACTGACGAATGCTCAGTGGGATCGCATAGCCCCGCTGCTCCCGGAGACGGGCGGGCCGGGTGGTCGGTGGGCCGACCACCGGACCGTGGTCAACGGCGTGCTCTACCGGACCCGGACCGGGATTCCCTGGCGTGACCTGCCCGAACGCTACGGATCCTGGCAGACCGTCTACGAACGCCACCGCCGCTGGTCGGCCGACGGAACCTGGTCGAAAATCCTGCGGGCGTTACAGGGCGGCGCCGATGCCACCGCCCTGGACGCGGACGGATCGTGGTCGGTCAACGTCGACTCCACCACCTGCCGGGCCCACCAGCACGCGGCCGGAGCCCGGAACCGCCCCCCGGCCGACCACCCCGAAAAAGGGGCGGCACCCGTGTGGACGCAGAGGGCCGTGAGGCCCTGGGACGCTCCCGGGGCGGACTGACCAGCAAGGTCCACCTGCTGGCGGACGACCGCTGCCGGCCCCTGGTCTGGCTGACCTCGCCCGGCCGGCGCGGGGACAGCCCGATGTTCATCCCCCTCATGCAGGCCCTGAACGTGGCCCGCACCGGAGCCGGTCGCCCGCGGACCCGGCCGGACCGGGCCCGTGGCGACAAGGCGTACTCCAGCCGAGCAAACCGCGCCTACCTGCGTAAACGCGGGATCAAGGCCACGATCGCCCAGCCGGACGACCAACGCGCGAAGCGCCGCCGACGCGGCCGGGCCGGCGGTCGCCCGCCAGCCTTCGACCGCGAGCAGTACCGCCGGCGCAACACCGTCGAACGCTGCATCGGAAAGCTGAAGCAACACCGGGCCGTCGCGACCCGGTACGACAAACGCGACTACATCTTCAACGGCACCCTGGCCACAGCAGCCATCGTGATCTGGCTCCGTGACCTCATCAAAGAGCCATCAGACACTGCCTAGTGGAGGTGCAGTTGACGATGGGACAGCCCGTGCACGCTCACGGGCCCTCCCGTGGCTGCCCAGCAGCAGGCCCCCCGTCTTGGCGGTCGGGGCACTGCCGCAGGGCACGGGTGGCTAGCGGAGGTGGGCCTTGACCTGCTCATAGACCGACCGGTCGGTGCGCAGCGCCATGTGGTCGAGGCAGGCGGTGGTGGTGTTGAGCGCTCCGTCGAGGGCGACGCTGCTGGCGGGGTTGACAATGCCGTCGCACGGTGAGCCCCAGGTGGCGTAACGGGAGGCGCCGGGGGTCTCATCGCCCGCGTTGAGATGGTTGAGGAAGTCGGACCCCGGGCGCATCTCGACGCAGGGAGCGCCGCCGCACCAGCGTGCAGTCTGGGTGCCGTGGTTGGGCCCGGCCAGGGAGACCCACGCGTCGACCTTGGAAGCACCGTCGAGGTTCTTGAGGTAGAAGCGGGAGGGCAGGGCGCCCATCGAGTGCGTGACGACGTCCACCTTGGCGGCGCCGGTGGCGTGAAGGATGCGCGCGGCTTCGTCGTAGGCGGCTCCGAACGCGGCGGGGGTGTCGATCTCGCCGGAACGCAGGACGATGGTGCACAGGTGGGTGACGTAGCCGAAGGCGAGGTACTGGCCGACTCCGGGGTCAGGGGTGACGATCGGTGCGGGTCGGCGGCGGCCGCCCCGGCGGATCCTGGGCCGGACGCTTCCACCGGGACGCAGAGTGCGTGGTTCGGGCCGGGCGGCGGGCGGGGCGAGCTGGGTGATCTCTGCCGGCTCTTCCCCGTACGGTTCCGGACCTACGTTGCCGGCGAGCTGGTGGGCGTACTGGACGCGAGCGGGGCGGCGTGCTTCGGAGGCGACCCGGGCGGCCAGGCGCTGCAGGAAGCCGGGCACCTGGGCGCAGCTCCTGCCCGAACAGCAGGCACGGCTGACCGCGCTGGGCATCCAGGCCCCTGAGGGCCCCTCTCTCGCGCACACGGCGAAGGGGCCGAGCAAGGGCCCAGCAGGCATTCCAGCGGGGCCTGGCGGCGCTCGCGCAGTGGGTGCAGCGGGAAGGCGCCCACCAGCCGGTGCCCCGCGCGCACGGCGAGGAGATCACGATCAAGGGCCAGACGGAGCCGGTGACCGTGAAGCCCGGCGTATGGGTCTCCAACACCAAGAGCCGACGCGACAAGCTCACCCCCGACCAACTCGCTTCGCTCGCGAAGCTGGGCGTGGACTGGGCGTGACACGCCACCTCGCCCGTCGTTGAGCCGGGAGGTCAGCGACGTGGAGGCCCCAGGACGTCGTGACCCCCGGGGCCTCCGTCTTGTCTGACCTGTCTCACCGGAGTTGGGCCGGGTCTCACTGAAGATGGACAGATGCTGGTCCGTCTCATCGAAGGTGGGCAGCAGGCGCGCGACCAGCTCGAAAGTGGAAGGGCAAAGTGCCCTCGATCTGGAGAAAGTGCCGTCCGTGCGGTACGTGTCGCGCTACTGTCCCCACCTTGCGGCACTGACATGTTGGGAGATGACGATGGACCGGACAGAGCTACAGGCCAAGATCGACGAGCTGATGCGCCAGTACCACGACGAGGAGATTGACGGCGCAACCTACGCCCAGGCGATGATGGAGTTGACCGCCTCCGCCCAGGAGTGATGCCCGCTCCGCAGTTGATCCTCTCGGCATAGGTGCGCAGCCGACCCGTCTCACCGAAGGTGTACCGATGCGCGGTAGCGCTGGTCACGCCCGATCTATCGAGTACTTGGCCAGGGCCTCGGCGTCAGCTCGTCGAGGCTACGGTCATCTCACCGGCAGGCGCCTCTCCGGTGTCCGAGGGCGGCGCACCATCGGCGGTGAGTTCCGACTCCGGCTCCACTTTCGGGCTGGTCGCGGGCCTGCTGTCCACCTTCGATGAGGCGGACCAGCATCTGTCCATCTTCAGTGAGACACGACCCAACTCCCGTGAGACAGGTCATTGTCCTCCGGCACCGGATGTTGGTGCAACACAGGCTGTAACACAGGTCCCTGACGGCTGGGTGCTCGTATTCGTGCAGGTCAGGGCTGCAATGCGAAGGCGTGTTGCAGGACCGGTGTTGCACGGTCGAGCGGGTGCGTCGCAGCGGTGGCGCGATCGTCACCGCTTCGGGTGGCGCGTTCTTCGCGGCGAGGGGTGCCTTGCCGAAGCACGCACCCCTGTGGCCCGGAGCGGCTATACCGGAGCGGAGCCGCCTGCCCTGCTCGCCGTAAGAGAAGGAGTCCACCGCCTCATGACCGACGCCGCGAACACCCCTCCCACCACCTGCGCCGCCCGCG
Organism: Streptomyces sp. NPDC058646; assembly: GCF_042716875.1. NCBI lineage: Bacteria > Bacillati > Actinomycetota > Actinomycetes > Kitasatosporales > Streptomycetaceae > Streptomyces > Streptomyces sp. NPDC058646. The sequence goes on from NZ_JBHXRK010000013.1 coordinate 3,766, forward strand.
TGTGATCACGATCGTCGCCGTCGTCATCGGCGTCGCCTACATGGGCTTATGGACCTTCATCTCGGTACCTCAGCTCACGGACTACATCGGCCGCCGGGACATCGACTTCCCGGTGTTCCTGGCCATCGCGGCCATCGCCGGCCCCACCCTGTTCTGGGCCTTCATCGGCCTCGGCCTCGCCTCGGGCTGAGCAAGACGGGCTGGGCGGCCGGACTCGCCAGCACCGGCATCCTCGCCACCCTCACCTACGGGTGGCTCCTCGCCTCCTCCGACGGCCACGGCTTCGCCTACTGGCTGTTCCTCACCCTGATCGTCGCCACCACCCTCGGCGCCTTCTGCGTGACTCCCTACGCCCTCGTCCGCGGCACCGTCGGACGCCGCTGACCCTCCGAGCCGGAGCCGAGGGCGCGTACAGGCGCCGCCTACGACGGCCCCTGGTTCGTCGCACCCCACCGACCCGGCGAACCCCTCCAGGGCGCGGCGCTGCTGTTCTTCGCGGGCGATCTGCTGCGCGAGGACGTCGCGGTGGATGTACGGGTCGACGGCGGCGAGGACCAGGCGCTGGAGTTCGTCCGGCTCCAGCGCCTCCACTTCCCACTGGACCGGGCGCTCGATGTCGAAGCCGTAGCGGCGGGCGAAGGCCGGCCACCTCGGGTCGCCGCGCTTGCCTTCGGTCGCCGGGAGTCCGTACGTGCGCATCTGCTCGTAGGTGAGCAGCACCCGGGTCACCGAGCTCCAGCAGCCCGTGCGCTCTACCCAGTCCCGCTCGAGGTCCCCGCCGGAGCAGTCGAAGTCGCCGACCACTGCAAGGTGGGCTTCGCGTTGCTCGTGGGCGACGCGGTGGCGGACGACGTCGGCATATGGACTGGGAGCTGAAGCCGCGGACCACGAGCGCGGGGATGCCCGCGAACTCCCTGCGCATCCTCTGCGCGATCAGGGCTGTGGGTTCGCTTTTCAACCTGAGGTTGAAAAAGGGTTAGTGGTTGACGACGGCCGGCCGGCGCGGAAGCCACCCGCATCACGGTCCGGCCAGGCCATTCGTGAACCGAATGTCTCGCGCCCACTGTGTTATGAGGGCCAGTTCGCTTGCTGCCAGACGGCCTCAAACTCGCCGCGCGTGATGCGTGTTGCCACAAACTCTGGTTGCTGCGCGACTTCGTCGATGGAGCCCAGCGGGATTTCACTGAGACCGATCTCTCGATACTCGTGTGACTCATCCGCCTTGAGGGTCCTCCCGTCACGATATTTCTGGATCTTCCGTGTCTCGTACCGGTCGTCGCCGAGCTCGCTGTAGATGACGATAGGCTCATCCATGAAATCGTGGAGCCACTCCACGCGCCAGTGTTCCATTCCTAGTTCTTTCCGTGATTGATGATTCGACCGGACAAGTCGAGATTCCCATCATTGAGAATTACGTAGACATCCGGGCGTTCGACGGAACGCATCACTTCGAGGCCGCGGACGTCGATCTCGAAGAAGTGTGTGAATTTATTTCCAGACCAGGGGACGCGCAGAAATGCATGTGACAACTGGCCAGGTCTCTTGGTTCCCGGCTGAATGTCGGACAGGTACTGACCGTCGCCGAATCTCGCATCCTTGGGATTATGTTCCTTGATTGATGGCCACATTTCCTGGCTTTCCAGCATGCCGTCGTAGCCGTCTCCGTTCGTGTAGTGGTAAAGGGAGCCGAGTTCTTCGTCTGGGACCCGCTCCACCCTGTAAGGGCACAGCTCGGGGGCGAGCCCCAGGGCGTCGCTTACGGTGTGAGGGTTGCTGACGTATGCGGTGGGGTTGGGGTCTGGGATGAGGCCCAGAGGGTCGCTGCTCAGGTATCGGGCAGTCTCGGGGTCATATATTCGGTGGAAGTTGTAGTGCAGGCCTGTTTCGTGATCGAAGTATTGGCCGGGAAAACGCAGCGGGGTGTAAGCTGTCGCGTTCGCGTTCCAAGCGGTGATACCCCACAGGCTTGACCGGGTTTGCCAGGCGAGGCTGCCGTGCTCGTCGATCAGTTCGGTCGGCGCACCGATGAGGTCGGTAATGATACCGAAGAACCGTTCGTCGATCACGTCCTGCGCCGCCTCGTTCGCGCGGATGCGTTCGAACTGCGTGATCGGACGAAGGCCTTCGTGTTCCCACGTGAGGGTGAGGGCCGTCGTTCTGACGTCCGAGGTGGTCTGCTCGCACAAGGTGGCGCCATCCCATGTGAAGCGGACTTCCTCGAGGACGTTCTCGCCGTCGTCTGAAATTCTTTCCTTGGCTATGCGGCGGCCGAGAGGATCATAGCGATAACGCCATCTGGCGCCATCCGGCGTGGTAATTGCAGCGAGTCGATCGTCGGCATCCCACTCGTACCGCCACGTGTCGGGCTTACGGGACAGCCGCGTCTTCTGGCGCAATGTGATGCGGCCCAGTGCGTCGTGCTCGTACCGGATACTGCCGGCTCGGGTGATGGCCGAACCCTGGTATGCCCTACGGCCGGTGGCTTCCTGCCCAGGATGGGACGTCGGCCATGATGCCTGCGTCTGGTTACCTGCTGCGTCGTAGGCGTATCGCTCGGCCCAATCGGTCGCCCGGACCTCGGTGACCCGTCCAACGGCATCGAGCTCGAAGGACCTATATCTAGCGGATCCGCCGTCTCCATCCGCACTTTCCTGAAGGCCGACAAGGTGACCATCCGCCCGATATTGATACCCACGGTGCTGGATGTCGCGATCCTGGGCGGTCACGTGCTGGCCGGTCATGCGGCCCAGCTGATCGAACTGAAAGGCCAGTGAGACAGCGTCACCGATCCGGCGGGTCGTCTCCTGACCAGCCATGTCGTGCTCGAAGGTGAGTACATGCCCGCAGGCAGTCAGAGACTCCCGTTGACCCGCGGCATCGTAGGAGTAGGTGCTGACGGCTCCGCCAGGGGTCTTGCGCGAGACCCTTCGGCCGAGCGGGTCGTATTGGTACGACAACCTATGATTGTCGACTGTCTCCGATATGAGGCGGCCGTACTGGTCGCGCAGGCGCGTGAGTTTCGAGTCGGGGCTTACGGCGACCGCCAGGCGGTCCGAAAGGTCGTAGGCGTACGTCGTCGCTACTCCCGCCGAGTCCTTGACTACGATGCGGTCCATTGCGTCGCGCTCGTAGCGGATCGTCCTCCCGAGCTCGTCGGTGCGCGCGGTGAGCCGTCCGGCGGCGTCGCGTTCGTAGACGACGCGGCGGTTGTCGAAGTCAGTCTCGGCCACGAGGTAGCCGGCAGCGTTGTACTTGTAGTCCCAAGTCTCGCCTAGAGGATTGCGCACCTGTACTAGGCGGAGTTCGTGGTCGTGGCTGAATTCGTACCTGGCACCGTCCGGGCCGATGCGGGCCGCAAGGAGGTCGAAATGGGTGTACTCAAAATGGGAGACGCCCCCCATGGCGTCGGTGTGGGTCAGGCAGTTCCCCTCACCGTCGTAGGTCCATGACTGCTCGGTTCCGTCGGCTTCGACCCGACGGGCAAGCTGGCCCTCTTGGGTCCACGCGAAGCGAGTAACGTTGCCGAGCGGATCCGTGAGCCCGACCGGGCGCCCATATACGTCACGTTCGATGTGGCGAATCGCCCCCAGGGGGTTGGTCACCCTGATGACAAGGCCGGCCTGGTTGTGCTCAAGGCGGGTGGTGTGACCCAGGGCATCGGTGACCGTAGTCAGCTGCCCTGCTTCGTTGAACGTGAATCGGGTGACCGCTCCCGTTGGGGCAGTCACGCTTGTACGGTTACCACGCTCGTCGTATGTATGGTGGACGGTCGTCCGGTCGGGGTTAGTGATCCGGGTCTGGAGCCCCAGATCGTTGTACTCGGCAGACGCCTTCCTGCCGTCGGGCCGGGTAAGCGCGGTGAGGCGGCCTCGGTCGTCGTACTGGAACCGAGCGTCGTGACCGAGAGGGTCAGTGCGTGAAAGGATCCGGTTGTAGCGGTCGCGATTGAAATGGGTGACGGAGCCGAGAGGGTCGATCTCTTTGATGATCTGGCACGCGTCGTTGACCACGTACTGGTGGACCGCCCCTGTGCCGCTGATCGCTGTGGTGACGCGTAGCCCGGTTTCGATGTCGATAGCGTCATAGTCGATGCGGAGGCTCGCATGCCCCTCGGCTCCTCCCTCGGCGACGCAGCGGTCGTAGTCGTCGTACGCGTACTCGTAGCGGCTGTCGTTGGTGTCGGTCCACGAGGTCACGCGGCCACGTTCGTCGTAGGTGAACCGCAGTGGCAGCCCGGAGGAGTTGAATACCTCGGTGAGGTGGCCATCTGTGTAGCTGTAACGGCGGATCTCCTGGTCACTGCCGTCAGGTGCTGCGGCGGCGAGCTGCAGCGAGGTGATGCGCCCCTGCCTGGTTGTCAGCTTCAGGTGGTAGCCGCCGTGGTGGATGATCGCGTTCGGTGTGCCGGCGTGGTCGTACTCGAAGCTGATCCAGTTGCCGTTACGGTCGTCGATCTGGGTGAGCAGGGCCTCGTTCGGGTGGCGGGTCTCGAAGTGCCGTACGCGTCCGGTATCCGGGTCGGTGATCGTGTAGTCCCCGTGGCGGTCGCGGTCGAGGGGCCACCGAGGGCCGTGACTAGGTAGGACGGGGACACCCGGGGCGGGGTGCGGGTAGCAGAGCAGCAAGCCGTCATCAGAGACGAATACAACACCCTCGGAGTCGATCTCGAGACGTTGGTCGGCGGTGGAGGACCAGGAGGGGCCGAACCAACGCCCCGCGCGGTAGTCGGACGCGACTCGGCGGCGGAAGACGAGGGGGAGCGTGCCGGGAAGTGTGATGTCCGTCTGCGGCAGGTACATGGCGCCCGTGGCCAGGTCGATCGGGTCCGAGGGGTCGTTCTCGGCCGCTCTTTCCGTGCGGGAGGGATTAGCGGGGTTCTCGACTCCACTGCGTGCGGGGCCCGGCGTCTCTCCGTCCAGTCCCTGTTTGAGACCGTTCTTCATTCCGGCGCGGATGCCGCCGCGTATGACTCCGGCACCTTTGGTGCCGATGATTTCGGGGACGAGGCGGCCGAGGAATTCGCTCGGGTCTCCCTTGGCGGCGTCCCAGGCGTTCTTCAGTGCCCGGTCCGGGTGTGCGGCGGTGGATGCCAGGCCGGCCAGGGTCATGTTGATGTTCTTGTAGTACTCGGCCGGGTGGGTGATGTTGTAGAGGTCGAGGGGGTTGACCGCGCGGACGAAGTTGGTGATCCCGACGACGCCCTTGACCACACCACCTCCGAAGTGGAGCATCTCCACGCCCTGGCCCACACCCCAGTCGGCGAGGTTGAACTTGGCCCGGTCCGTGGCCGACGGCATCTCCGGCGCATGGGCGAGCGCGGCCGCGACCGCCTTGGCCGCCGTGTCGGCCGCCTCGTTGCGCTGACGGCGGGCGTCCTCCAGGACCTCCTGCGCCCGGTCCCGGCCGGCCTTGCCCGGATCGGTGAACGGATCCGGCTTGGGCAGCGGCTTGTCGCCCGTACGCGCCTCGTTGTAGGCGTCGACCTTCTGGTTGTAGGCGTCGACCGCGGCCTTGGAGGCCTCCTGCCCCTTCTTGTAGAGGGCGATGGCCTCCTTCGCCTTGCCCTGCGCCCACGTCACCGTCGTCGCATACGTCGCCAACGCCGTGGCCGCGGCCTCGAACGCGTCCGCCGCGTGCAACCAGTCCGTGGGAAGCGTCTGGAACTTCTCCCGGAACGCGTTCGCCGCCTCGCCCTTCCAGCGACTGGAGTCCAGGGCCTTCATCCCCTGACCCACCGAGTCGAAGGCACTCTTGAAGTCCCGCAGGTTCTTGACGCTGGCGTCGATGTCAGCGACCTTGCCGTGGATCAGCTCGTTGGCCTCCTCGGTCTGCCCGAGCTGCTGCTCGCCGACCTTCGCCCCCAGCGACGACGCCGTACGGTCACCCCAGTCCTCGACCGAGTCCGCCCAGTCCTCCGCGCCGACGTACTCCAGACCGTCCCCGACCACATCCGTGGCCTTGTCGATGCCCTCGCCGACGATCCGCTTGCCGGCGTCCACACCCTCTTCGAGCTTGCCCAGACCCTTGTCGACCAGCCCCCCGAAATCCACCATCTACTCGCTCCCCCACGTGGGCTGCTTCGCCCTGTCCACTGCCTCCTGCGTGGGATCCAGCGTCTCCCGCAGCTCCTGGTCCAACAGCTCCCGCTGCTTCCCCTCCAGCAGACCCGAGTTCTCCATCGAGTCCAGCAGCCCGTCCTCCACGTCGTACGCGGTGTCCTGCCAGGTCTGCTTCACCTCCGCATGGGCATCGGAGAACGACTCGCCGCTCCAGTTGGCCCCGTCCCACTGATGCTGGTCCCGGATCTCGTCCCAGTCCTTGGCCTTGACCTCGTCCTCCGACAGATGCGGATTGCCGTTCATCCCGTTCACCGCGATCTTGAAGGTGTCCTTGATGTACTGCTCCTGCTCACCGATCGCACCCGCCGACAGACCCACCGCGTTCGCGAAACCGTTCCCGCGCATCATCAGGCCCCGCACGCCCCACTCCCAGCGCTCACAGAACGTCTTGAACCCCGACGCCAGCCCGTCGTGACCCAACTGCATCCCGGACAGGGACAGATCCGAGAACCCGCGCCCCGTGGACGCCTCCCCGATCATGCCCAGGTCCTTCAACTCACCGTGCGCCTTGTTGATGCCATCGGCTATCAGCTTCAACGCACCCGGAGGCAGATCCAGATCAGCGTCAGAACCACTCACTGCGCGCCCCCGAGATCGACCACGGATGACTCCGGCACCACACCGGCAACCGGCGGAAACAGCATCCCGTCCTCCCCACCGGCATCCAGCGCCACACCCGCCGGCACCCCCAGCATCGGCACCATCACATCCAGCAGCCGCGCACCGAGCACCGTGCGGTACTCCCACTCCCGCTCAGCGTCACCCTGCGCACGAGCGAACCCGGCCAGCGCCTCCTCGTCCGAGAACGCACAGATCCACCGGATACCGCCCTGCTCAGCCGTCCACAGACTGCCGTACGGATCGAACGGCACCAGCACCGCAGTACGCCGGAACTCACCCAGCAACGCCGCGAACTCCCGCCGCGCCGCAGCCTCCCGCCCGCCGACGGACGCCCCGGCAGCCGCTCCCGTCACGGAGGTAACCTCGGCCGCATCAGCCGGACCGGCCATACCGGCCGCAACAGGCTGTCCGGCATGCGAATCCGTCTCCGGCACGGCGGAAACCTCGACCCCGTCAGCCGGACCGGCCAGGTCGGCCAGCCGAAGGGGTTGTCCCGGTCGCGGGTCCAGCCCGCTGGAAGTCTCCCCAGTCCTTGTCATGAAAGCGATCATCGCATAACCCGATTTGTCTGGGCTCTTCAGCGCCTTGGGGCAACACGCAACAGAACGGAACGGGCGAGTCGGACCCCGGCCGGCTGCGTCGCCGGAGCGTGAACCCGGCAGTTGGGCCGGTCGACCCCGCTGAGCTGCCCGGTGTGCACCGCAACGACGAGACGCGCATCACCACAACGAACTCGGCTTCCAAGACCTCCGATCGCAGCGGCCGCGGGGTGGCTCGTCCAGGCCAGGACGCCCCAGGGGCGGCGGATCTGCTGCAGGGCATCGAACAGCGGTAGCAGTTCGGCGCGGACGGAGCCGGTGCCGTCGCCGAGGAGGCCGCGGCCCCTGGCCGACATTCGATCATTCCGCTGACGTCGCTCGACATGGAGAGATCCTGCCTGCGCAGGCCAGGCGTCAGCATTTCCTTTTCGCGCGCGTGCGTACGTGGCCCGGTCGAGGTTCTGGCTCAGCCGGATCCGTAGACGTCATAGGGGCGCCTCATGCGCGGTTCCGGCCAACTACACCGCTCAGCGGCAACTACGTGCTCAGCCGCAGACTCCGCCCACGTAACGCCAGCATTTTCAGCTCAGCAGAGGATTGCCCTGGAGGTTCGCTTCCCCGCACGGCCAGGGGCCCTCGGCCAGGGAGCCCAGCGGCGTACGGAAAACCAGGACCTCGTTGTCCAGGGAGACGACGACGATGCCTTCGTCCAGCAGTAGCGCGCGCCCGATGACGGCTCGGCTGTCGTCCATGGCGAACAGTTCTTGTCCGGCGAGGTCTGTGTCCACGGCGAGCAGCTTGCCGTCCCGCCAGAACACCGCGGTTCCCTCGCAGTCCATCGCGGGGTAGGACGTGTGGTAGCCCGTCAGTTCCGGCCCGTCCACGAGGCGGTTGTCCGGTGCGAGCCTCCGGAAGCGTGATCTCGAAGGAAGGTGGTTCTCAAGCTCGGGGCCGCTGGCACTGCCGTTCTTGTCGACGAGCATGGCCCCGTGGCTGGCCCAGCGCGCGGTTTCGGCGCCGTCACGGCCGAAGTAGCCGGTCGTGAACGCGCCGTAGCCCTGGGATCCGATCAGGAACTGGCCAGGGCCGGCTATCGCCTTTCGGCCTGTGGGAGCGGGAGAGGTGGCCGACACGGTCTTTCCGCTGTCCAGGTCGAGGAAGAAGGTCCGCCCGATGCCGCCCCGTGTGTCGGTGAAGCTGGCTGCGATCCGGTCGGCCGATACGAGCAGTGGCTCCCAGTGGTCTACGCCGATCTCCTCCGGGACCCAAGGAGTACGCGGCCGAATCTCCCACCCGGTCCGGACACCCGTCTCCACCACACCCGGGAACGACACCGCGCCGAGCACGATGGGCGTGGACCAGAGGCACTCGCCCTCTCGCGTGTACCGGGCCACGCGAGGCTCCGGTGCAGACGTGGGCCGGCTTCGTTCTCCACGGACCAGGCGGGAAGCGCTGACCCAGGAAATGACGAACCCGTCGTCGAGGAGGACGAACGCCCCGATCTCCTCGTCGGGGCGGCGCTCCGGGCGGGCGGTGGGCCCAGTGGATCCGTCCGGCAGAACACCTTCCAGCAGTCGGCCGTCGCCATCCGGGTAGGCGACCCACAGCGTGCCCTCCGTGGACAGACGGGATTGCGGCCTGCCCGTCCCGGGGTAGGTCCGCTGCCACGCCACCTTGCCTGAGAGGTCGACCCTCGTGATCACGGTCACCAGGGGATTTGCACCGTAGCCGGTCACGGTCAACAGCCCGGAGGGATCGGACGTGGCCACAGCTCGGACCTGGCCCGGAAGGGTGAAGCGCGAAGAGAGGGTCATGCGCCGCATCTTGCCGCATGCCTCCGTCCGCAGCGGTTAGGACCTCTGCAGCGCCGTCTCGGCCAACTGGAATGCTTCGGGGCCAACTTCGATGCTCACAGCCGGGGCTGGCTGCGGCAGCACCGCCCCATCGCTGGGCCTGGTTCTTTCTGCCAGGGGCGGATGATGACGGTGGCGGAGTGCAGCGACCCCAGGGGGATTCTGAGATAGAGGGCGGTGGAGCGCCGGGAGCGGCCGGTGGCCATCTGGTCGAGTCGGATCGTCGCGTCCCGCCGCAGTTGCCGTCGCGGTGCGTCGAGATCGGCCCCGGCCGCCGCCCGGATCACCACCACCGGGACCGTCCTGCGCGCCGGCCGGACGGGGAACCGGGCCATGGTCAGCCGAGGGCTCACCAGTAGGCGCGGTCGTCCCAGGGCCGGAAGTCCGCGCACTCGACAGGGTCGTCGCCCTCGTCCAGGGCGGCGAACCCAGGGGTGGCCAGGGAGCCGCGTTGCCAGTCGAGGAGGGTGTCGATCAGGCCGCCCTCCAGTGGCGGTCCCTGGTCCGCGTGGCGGGGCCAGACGATCAGCGGCCAGGTGTCGGGATCCCCGCCGTCGGTGAGCCAGCCGAGGTAGTCGCCGTCGATGGAGTTGGCGAAGGGGAGGAAGCCGCCGGGCTCGGGCCAGACGGCCAGCGGGTACCAGCCCGCGTTGCCGTCCTTGAGCTGCCGGTAGGCGTCCGCTGTGTCCTCGACGTGCGTGAGGAAACGCCGCTCGCCTGTCCGGAGCGGGGTGTGCAAACGCAGCCACCCGCTCCACATGCCGGCGCCGTACTCGTCCATCAGCCGCACGTACTCCCCGGGCAGCCGTGCGCCCAGCTCGGCGAACAGTCCCTCCCAGGAGCCGTTGCCCAGGTACGGCCGCTCGGGTGGCGGCGCCAGCAGCCGCAGTGCGTCCAGCCCGGTGCCGGTCTCCAGCGCGATTCGGCGCTCGGCCTCGGTGAGCCGAGGCGAAACAGGGGCCGGCGGGGTCCACGCCTCGGCGTCGGGCAGGAAGGCGGTCCGCGCGAACGTGCCCGGCAGCGGGCCCAGCATCGGGCCGGGAGGAGAAGGGAGCTCCCAGGTGTCGCGGACGGTGTGCCGCAGGTAGTCGGTGAGCGTCAGGTCGTACCGGTGCCACCGGAGCAGGCCACTGCCCGGCACCGCCCCCGAGTGCCGTACCACCACGGTCCACTTGTCGGGGTCCACGGAGGCAGAGGTGTCCCAGAACAACACGTCACTGCCCCGCGTGCAGCCCCAGGCCAACAGGCCGCCGGGCTCGGGGTGGAGCACGGGCCGCTCGGCCTCGGGCAGCTCCCGCGCCTCGATCCGCGCCTCCCGGTGCGTCGCGCGCAGCCACTCGCCGTAGTCGAAGCGGTCCCGCTGGACGCACGGCACGTGGATCCACACGTACTCACCGAAGTCCAGCGGCCCGTACCGGTCGGCAAGCCGCTTGTAGTCGGCCGGCAGCCGCAGTCCGAGCCGGTCCTCGACGACCGCCCAGTCTATGGGTACAGAGGAGGGCGGGCGCCCGGTGGAAGGGGTGGCAAACGTGCTTATGTCCGATGTCAATTGACGTCCTTCCCGCGTGCCATGTGCTCGGCAGATTCTTCCGTCTCCGCGGACCAGGAGGAAATCGGGCGGCGGCGGGTATGCCTCGCGGGTCGGACTGGCGCGCCTGCAGGACGAGATCGCCCGCCGGGTGGCGAACTGGACGCGGATCGGAGACCGAGGTGGCTCGAGGAAGCACAGTACGCGCTGGTTGACCTGAACCTGGTGACAGCAAAGCTCGCCTAAGGGGACGAAGCGAAGCCGGGTTCCAGGAGGTGCGGTGCGGTAGAGGGACGTCGTTGGTGACCGGTAGCCGTGGCACGGCGTTGTCCCGGCATGGACAGGGACGACGAAGGCTTCCTCGGCGTACTCCGCGGCGCCGCCACCGACACCGGCCTGAAGCTGCTGACCGGCGACGAAGCACGCGCGATCATGATGCTGCTCGGCGCCCTCGAGGAAGAGACCCGCTCCGAGGAGGTCCGCGCCGCCGCAGGCGGGATGCGGTTTCGCCTCGGATCCCGCCCCGCGCTGCCCGCAGTCCCCGCAGCCCCCTACTGGGTGGAAGCCTCAGCCCGCGGCAGCTGCGGGCCCCTGGCCGAACCTGGGCACGTCCACGGCCGTGACGTCCAGGCGCAGCCGCTTGAACAGGAGCGGGTGCCGGAAGACGCCGCCCCGGTCCGCGGACCGGTCGGCGCTGATCTCAGCCATCAGCTCCGGGCGGACCAGGACCGCGTACCAGGACGTCGCTCGACCCCGACGCGGCGGCGAACCGCACCCTGGTCCACGGGTGCCCGGGGCCGGCAGCGGTCAGGGGCTCGGCGACCTGGCGGGCCTGCTCCGGGCGAAGCGCGAGCGTGCGGCCCACCGCCCGCAGCCGGCCCGCATCCTCGCGCCGACCCAGAAACAGGAGCTGCGGGCGGTGTGGTGCGGTCCTCGAGGGGGAAGCGGCGCAGCATGGGAATCGTGGAGTCGGTGCGCAGCGGTGATCATCGGTTGACGAGGCGGATGGCCGCGTGGGATTCGGCTTGGGCCCGCGAGCTGCTGCCGCCGGTCGAGGAAGCGGCCGAGCACACGAAGCTGTGGTGGGCCGCCGCCGGGGCCATGGCGGCCTGCGGGGGCTGGCGGGGCCGCAAGGCGGCAGCGGCCGGGATCGCAGCCATGGCGGTGGCGGAGCTGTTGTCCAACGGGGTCGGCAAGCAGATCGTCGAGCGGCGGCGTCCGCCGAAGGAGTGGATCCCGCACGACGATGTCGAGGACCGGCCCGACAGCTCTTCCTTCCCCTCCGGGCACACCGCCGCCGCGGTGGCGTTCACTGCGGCCGTCGCGCCCACCTGGCCGTGGGCCGGTGCCGCATGCGCCGTACCGACTGTGCTGGTGGCGATCGAGCGGGTCCACAGCGGCGCGCACTACCCCTCCGACGTCGCAGCCGGTGCTGTCATCGGCCTGGCCGGAGCCGCCCTGATCCGCGCGGCGCCACGCCTCGCTGTCCGCCACGTGGGATGACCACAAGTCGCCGCGGGTGACCGGCAGGCTGCGGGGTAAGCGCGCCCCGACAGCGTGCACATTCGAATGGAGGGGTCTGCCATGGCGGCGCGATTCGAGGTCCGGCACAAGCCCGGCAAGGGCTATCACTTCGTTCTGATCGCAACCAACGGGCAGGTCATCGCGACCAGCGAGCACTACGAGAGCCACCGGTCATGCCTTGACGGCATCGACTCCGTCAAACGCAACGCCGACGCCCCCGTCCAGGACATCACCCGTAGCGATCAGAGCCACTGACCGGCGCGGCAACACAAGAGCAACACCGAGGGCCGCCATCGTGCAGCCATCGGCCAGAACATGTAAGGACCGACTGGAAGCAAGGTGAGGATTCGATGAGCGCCGCTGGGCCGCACCCCGGCCAGGGCAACCCCCAGGAATCTGTGGGCGATCTCGTCTCGCGAGCGTCGCAGCAGATCTCCGAACTGGTTCGCGAAGAAATGCAGCTGGCCCGGGCGGAGATGACCGAGAAGGGCAAACGCTTCGGTGTGGGCGGCGGCCTGTTCGGCGGCTCCGGCCTGTTCGGCATCCTGGCCGCGCAGGCCCTGGTAGGCGCCGTCATCGCGGCCCTCGCCCTGCTCCTGCCGGTCTGGGCGTCAGCTCTGATCATCGCCGCCGTGCTGGCAGCGATCGCGGCGGGAATGGCCGTGGCCGGGAAGAAGCAGATCGCCAAGGCCGGCACCCCCGCACCCGAGCAGGCCATCGACAGCGTCAAGGCCGACGTGGCCGAGATCAAGGAGGCAGCACACCGATGAGCACCCCTTCCCAGGGCGACAAGGAATCCGCGCCCACTCCCGAGGAACTGCGCGAACAGGTCGAGCACACCCGCGACGAGCTCGGCCAGACCGTGGAGGCGCTGGCGGCGAAGGCCGACGTCAAAGCCCAGGCCAAGGACAAGGCGGCCGAAATCAAGGAGCAGGCCGCCGAGAAGGCCACCCTCGTCACCGGCCAGCTCCGGGAGAAGGCTGCGCAGGCAGCTCAGCTGGTCAAGGACAAGACCCCCGATCCGGTCCTCGACAAGGCCGCCCAAGCTGCCACCCAGGTCCGCGACACCGCGACCCGGGCCGGACAGCTCGCCGCCGAGAAGACACCGGACCCGGTCCGCGAGAAGGCCGATCAAGCGGCAACCATGGCGCGCGCCAACCGCACACCGCTGATCGCCGCAGCGGCCGCGCTTGTCGTCTTCCTGCTGCTGCGCCGCGGCCGGAGGCGCCGGTGAAGGCATCCAAGATCGCCTACAGGCCGGTCGGGCTGACGCTCGGCGCTGCGAGCGGCATGATCGCAGGCGCGGCGTTCAAGCAGGCCTGGGTGACCGGCACCTGGCCCGGCTGATCCGTCCCAGGATGGCGCCGGCCCACACCCCGGGGGCCGGCGCCACCAGACCCGTCGTCCCGAACCATGGGAGGAACGTGTGGCCGCGCGCCACCGGCTGCACGCCGTCGCCGCCGCCGCTCTCACCACCGCCGTGCTGCTGGCCCGATGGTGGGCTATCCGCGCGCTGCGAGGCGCACACGGCGCCAGCGCCGCCCGAACGCCCTGGCGAGCCGCAGCACCCCAACAGGGCGGCGCGGACACCACCGGCGATCGCGTGGCCGCGCTGCACGCTTCGTCCCTGGACCCCACCCTGCGGGAAACCGACGCCTAACCCAAGCAGTACTGGAACAAGCTCACCTCTCTCCACTCCCGCCGCATCAGCGACCGCCGACACAGGTGAGACACAGCCCGGCATCGGGCCGCGCAGGCCGCGGCCTGGGCCTCCCTCAGGGGATACGAGGGGCACCAACGGCTAGGGCGCCGTGATCCTCACCCGTTCCGTGTCGGCCGCGCTGTGCCGCTCGGCCCAGTTCTCCAGTGCCGTGCGGCAGGCGTGGTCGACGTGGTGCAGCCCGGAGAGGTCCAGCTCCACGGGGCGGTTCTGGGGCAGCGCCTCCAGAGTGTCGAGGATCTTCGGCAGCCGCAGGAAGGTCGCGTTGCCCGAAAGGTACGCCTGGACGGGGCCGGCGCCCTTGTCGATGACCTCCAGCTTGACGTGCGAGGCCTGCCAGGCGGTCTTGGCGACCGAGAGCGCCAGACCGATCAGCACGCCTTCGAACATGTTGACCGTGACGATCGCCAAGGCTGTGACCACGAGGATCAGCGCCTCACCGCGGTACGCCGTCCACAGCAGCACGACCTGCCGGAACGGGATCAGCTTCCAACCGGCGTGCACGAGGATGCCGGCGAGGGCGGGCAGCGGGATCAGCTCCAGGACGGACGGCAGGAGCGCCGCGAACAGCAGCAGCCACACGCCGTGCAGCACGCGCGAGGCCTTGGTCTTCGCGCCCGCCTGGACGTTGGCCGAGCTGCGCACGATCACGGCGGTCATCGGCAGCGCGCCGAGCAGCCCGCACACGGTGTTGCCGGCGCCCTGCGCCATGAGTTCCTTGTCGTACTCGGTGCGCGGCCCGTCGTGCAGCCGGTCTACGGCCGCCGCGCTGAACAGGCTTTCGGCGGAGGCGATCAACGCGAACGCGAGGATGGTGCCGAGGATGGCCGGCTGGGCCAGCTGGCCGAAGGCGTCGGCCCCCGGCGGCTGGATCGCGCCGAGCAGCCCCTGTACCTCCACCGTGGCGACCGGCAGGCCGAACGCCAGCGAGGCCAGGGTGGCCAAGAGCACCGCCGCGAGCGCGCCCGGCACCGCCCGGACCCGTTTCGGCATCCGCTTCCACAGCACCATCACCGCGATGGTGGCCGCGCCCACCCCGAGCGAGGCCAGGGCCTCGGTGCTGCCGACCGCGCGGACGAGCGCCTGCGGCAGCCCCGCGATCTTGTCGATGCCGGACGCCGGCGCCTTCAGGCCTGCCGCCGCGTACAACTGGCCCGCGATGATCACGAGTCCGATGCCGGCCAGCATGCCCTCGACCACCGAGACCGAGATGGCCCGGAACCAGCGGCCCAGCTTGAGCGCGCCCATGAGGAGCTGGAGCAGCCCGGCGGCCAGCACGATCACGCCGAGCGCAGCCAGTCCGAACTGGCGGACGGCCTCGAAGACGAGCACGGTCAGACCCGCGGCCGGCCCGGACACCTGCAGGCTGCTGCCGGGCATCAGTCCCGCGACGATGCCGCCCACGATGCCGGTGACCAGGCCGAGTTCTGCCGGGACGCCGGAGGCGACGGCCACGCCGACGCACAGCGGCAGCGCGACGAGGAAGACGACGAGGGAGGCGGCGAAGTCCTGCCTGAGATGGGGAGACTTGATCACAGCATTCATGGCGCCGCTCACAGGACCTCGAAGGCATCGGTGCCCGCGCGGTGTTCGAGCACGGCCCCGGTGTGCACCTCGTAGTACCAGCCGCGCACCCGCAGACGTCCTTCGGCCAGCCCCTTCTCCACGCAGGGGTACGAACGCAGGCGCAGCAGTTGGGCGAGCAGGTGGTGCTGCACGGACGCGGCGACGGCCGGGTCGTCCGGGTCGGTCGACACCGGCCGGGTCGCGGCGTACGCGAGCCAGTCCCGTACGGCGGGGACGGGGTCGAGGTCGTCGCCGCGTACCAGGGCGCCGACGGCACCGCAGTGCGAGTGGCCGCAGACGACGATGTCCTGGACGCCGAGCACTTCCACGGCGTACTCGATGGTGGCGGCCTCGGAGGTGGGCCGCTCGGAGGCGTAGGGCGGGACGATGTTACCCGCGGTGCGCAGCTCGAAGAGCTGACCGGGGGCGGCGCCGGTGATCAGGGCCGGTACGACCCGGGAGTCGGAGCAGGTGATGAACAGGACCTCTGGGGACTGGCCTTCGGCGAGTTTCGCGAACTCCTCAGGGCGCTGTCCAAATGTACGGGCGTTGTCGATGAGGGGCTGCATGCGTGGTCATTCCTCCTGGCGCGCCATGACAGCGCGTCGGACGGGCAGGACAGAGGGAGGCGCTGCGTCGCTGTCAGCAGCGGAAGACCTGGAGCGCGGCCGGGACGTGGCGGGTGTGGGCGAGGACCTGCCGGCCCGCCGAGGCGGCGGTCACCGTGAACGGTGATGGCGCGCGGCGTCTACCTCGATGACTCAATTCCGGACCGGGCTTCGGCCGTGGCAGGACGGGCCTCGTGCGCGTGTGCGAACACCACCGCGTGCGCCGGGAACAGGCGGTGAGCAGGACGGCGACGACAATCGCGCGGGCAGTCCCGGCTTCCACACCTGGCAACATCCATCCCTCCGGCAAAATCGGCACCTCTTGTGCACACCAAGAACCAGTCAATGGTTGGTCAAGAAACACGTTAACCCGACGAAGTTGTTTGCGCGGTTAACACAACGTGTCGGACTGAAGAGAGCCCGAAAGTGCGAGGTTTGTTGGCGCGAACCTGCCCTCGAACTCGTACAGTTGATCGAAGAGAGACCTCGATGCCTACCAGGGCCGCCTGGGTGAGCCCACACCGCCTGGGGGTTGGCCCGACCGCTGGGCGGGCGCGGGGTGATCATTGTCTGGTCGCGGGTAGGTCGCCTCCCTGCACCGCTGTCCATGCGCATCAGCGGCCCAAGCTGGAGCGCTACGGCGACACGCTGTTCCTCACCGTCCGGCACGGTAGCGCCCCGTCGCTGGACGGCGTACGGCAGCAGCTCCAGAACGACCCGCGGCAGCGCGGGCTCGCGGCCCGCGGCCGTCCTGCACGCGGTCGCGGACATGGTCGTCGACCGCTACATCGAGGTGGCGGACGCCTTCGCCGGTGACGTCGACACCTTGGAGAGTGTCGGCGGCGAGATAGATCTTGGTGGTCAGTCCGCCGCGGGAGCGTCCGAGGGCATGGTCGGGCGGCTCGCCGGCCGGGGCCCCTTCTGGCGGGCCCCGGCCGCGCGCTGATGAGCACGCACGATCGTGGAATCGACCGAGACGACCCAGTCGAGGTCACCCTCGGCGTCGGCTTGGGCGAGCAGGGCGGTGAAGACCTTCTCCCAGGTCCCGTCCGCGGCCCACATGCGCAGGCGGTTGTGGGTACCTTTCCACGACTCGAATGCTCGGGCAGTCCATCCACGGCGTCCCGGCGCGGTACTTGCACACAATTGCGTCGATCACCTGCCGCTGATCCCCCCACCACCCACCCCGCCGAGGAGTCGGGCGGTCCGGCAGCAACGGCTCGATGCGGGCCCACTGGGCGTCAGTCAACGACACCCATCAACCAACGATGCGTTGATCGGAAAGCGACGGTCTAGTCGCCCGAGAAGGCAATCCGCAGGTCTCGGTCGGTACGGCACCGCCGGCCCCAGGCCAGCAGCGTCGTCACCACCTCGAGCTCGCCACCTCCCAGACGTGCGAGGTCCCAACTTTCCAACTCCCGCACCATCTGGTCTACCGCCTCCCCACGCAACACGTAGCACAGGGCGATTCTCCGCGATCCGAAGGAAACGACCTGGGCCTGTTGCGAAGGTGGATCTCGTTCATTCGTGACCATGTCCCGTGGGGCGTGGGGATCTGACGAATGGCCAGGGGGCCCGGACCGGCGCCCCGTGGCGTGAGGTGCCGGAGCGCTGTGGGCCATGGGCCGTGGGACCGGGTCTATGACCTGTTCCGGCGCCGGCAGCGAGACGGAACCCGGGCAGGAATCCCCACCCCGGTTGCAGGCCGAGACAGACTCGCAGGGCCTGATCACCTGGGACGTGAACGTCGACTCCACCGTCTGCCGGGCCCACCAGCACGCGGCCGGGGCCGCGAGAGGGGGGACCTCCAGAAGGAGCCGCCCGGCGGGATCGCCGTCGAGCGGGCCGACCACGGACCCGGACGCTCCGGGGGCGGCCTGACCAGCCTCGCCGTGGAGCAGGGGCAAAAGCGCCTGTGAGTGGTGGTCACGGGAGAGCAGCGCGCGGGAGTCATAGGCTTTGTCGGCCCGGACTCGGTCCGGGGGCGACTGCCCGCAGTTCGAGCCGGTTCTGGAAGCGATCCGGGGCCCCAGACTCGGCTCAGGCAGGCCGCGCAAACGCCCCAAGGCCACGGTTCCGGTCCCGGCGGACCGGGTCCGCAACCGGCTCGGGCGCGGCTCGCGCGGCGGGCGTCCGCCGAAGTTCGACAAGGACGACCAACAAGCAGCGGCATCCGGTCGAGTGCGGGATCAACCGCCGCGAGCGCCACCGGGCCGTCGCCACTCGATACGACAGACTCGCCGTCCGCTACGCAGCGAAAGTGCTGGTCGCATCCATCAACAGATGGCTGTGACCAGCACTTTCGCCGCAGGCCCTAGCCGTAGTACCGGCCGAACCGCTCCAGGTAGTTGGACTCGCCGGCCTGTTTGGCCTCGTCGTACTCCGGGGCGTCCTTGATCTGCTCCTTCGTCCGGTTGACGTAGACCTTCTCCCCGATCATGTCGATGCGCTCGATGGTCCCGGCCGGCAGCAGCACATGCTTGCCGAAGATCCACACCCCCGTGTCCACGACCAGGTAGGAGGCTCCGACATCCTCGGAATGCTTATCGATCTTGCCGATGCTCCCATCGGTGGCCTCGACCTTGTAGCCGACGATGTCGGTGCCCCGCAGGTATCCCGCGTTGGGGTGGTAGCCCCAGATGTCGAACTCGCTCACAGCGACGCCTCTCGGTTGTCCATGACTACGGACAACCTGACCGGATCACACGGAACGCAAAACCCGTGCACGGGAAAGCCACTCCGCTGCCTGCCTCTCGCCCCCGGCGCGGTAGCAGGACGTCGACGGGGACTGGTCCATCCTCCCCGTTTCGGAACTCCGGCAAGGCTGGCGCGCTCCCGCTCGACCGTCATGAGGTCCCTGCCTCCCACACGCCCTTCATGGCGTCGCGGATGTTCCCAGCCCACGTCCCTCGTTCGGCTGATGGCGGACTGTCCCACACAAGCCCGCGGTGGGAGACTGCGGGCCGTGTCAGGGTTCGCAAGAGATACGAAGTACTACGGCGATCGGCTGGTGTACGAGCCGCTGGAGCGGAGGTGGGCCGGGTACCACGCCCGCCACTGCGGGTGTGGTCTGGACTGGCTCGAAGGCCACGCCGTCCCGGCCGGGTCCGCGAGGATGGGCTGACCAGGAACGCGTTGTGGGAGGCCGTCACCGGCACGCCGGGCACTCAGACCTGGCATGAACGCGTGCACATCACCTGCCGCAGCCCCGAGTCAGAGGCGGCCCGCAAGGCTCCCCGGCAGCGCTGCGCAACGGCCGCGAAGCGGCTGACCAAGGCCAGGGTCCGCAAGCTCATCGCCGCCCTGGTCGGCCGCCCCTCATCCGGCCCACTCCCGTCTTCGTCCTCGTCCAGCTCCGGCGCGTCCGGTCGCGCAGCGGGCGCGGGGCGCCGTCGGCCGGGACGCTGTAGCGGCCGAGCAGGTTCGGAACGCTCCAGCTCAGCCCGCGCGGGCGCCACCCTGCCGGCCATACGGAATGCTCAGCACGACGACTCCCTTGCTCGTTGAGCCTTCGCCATCTTCGAACGTGGTGGTCGGAGGGATTGGCGTGGCGCTCGGCCGGGGTGCTCGTGCTGATGGCGGGCGGAGTCGGCGGTCTTGATCGACTGTCAGCGGCCAGCTCCGAGGTTGGTGCGGACGAGCAGGGAGCGCAAGAGCTGGGTGGTGTGAGGGCCCCTACGCCCTCGGCGAAGCAAGTGCACCAGGCTCACGCGGCGTGTTTCAGTGAGTCGATGAAGATCTTGGTTTTGGGTGGAACAGCGTGGGTCGGCCGCGAGATTTCGCGGCAGGCGGTGGAACGTGGGCATCAGGTGACGTGTCTGGCACGTGGGGAGAGCGGCGCCGCGGCCAAGGGCGCGGTACTGATCGCCGCGGACCGGCATGATGCGGCGGCGTACGAAGAAGTCAGCGGTCAGGACTGGGACGCCGTCGTGGAGGTGTCATGGCAGCCGGGCTTCGTCCGCGGTGCGCTGCGGGCTCTGTCCGAGCGGGCGGGACACTGGGCGTACGTGTCGTCCGTCAGCGCCTATGCTTCGCACGCCCAGCCCGGCGCTGATGAATCGGCGCAGCTGCTTACCGCCACGGAGCGAGAGGCAGTCGGCCACGACGAGTTCGGGGCGGCCAAGGTCGCCTGCGAGGAAGCCGCGGCCGCCGTACTGGGAGATCGGCTCCTTGTAGCGCGGCCGGGCCTGATCGGTGGGCCGGGCGATCACAGTGGCCGATCCGGGTACTGGGTCGCTCGCGCGGCCCGCGCGCCGCAGTCCCCGCTGCTGGTACCGGCATCTGCGGATGTTTCGACGCAAGTGATCGACGCACAGGACCTTGCTGCCTGGCTGCTCGACTGCGCGGAGAAGGGGACGGCCGGGACGTACAACGCGGTCGGGCCGGCCGTGGCGCTTTCGGAGTGGATCACGCTGTCGCGGGAGATCGGCGGACACACCGGGCCGGTGGTGGAAGCGGAAGACGACTGGCTGCTCGAGCAGAAGGTGGTCCAGGCGATGGGGCCCGAATCGCTCGCGCTGTGGGTGGCCGACCCGGGATGGGCCGGGTTCGGAGCCCGCGACGGCGCCGCGGCGACCGCAACCGGTCTGCGGCACAGGCCCCGAGCCCAACTACTGGAGGCAACCTTGCGCTGGGAACGCGAGCAGGGACTTGAGCGGCCCCGCCGTGCCGGGCTGAGCACGGAGCGCGAACGGGAACTCCTGCAGGCACTGACGTAGCAATACACACGAAGCACCCGCCGCCCAAGGGCGGCCTGGCTGCCACCAGCACGAACGCCCCGGCCGAGCACCACGCCAACCCCTCCGTCCATCACGTTCGAAGATGGCGAAGGCTCATTGGGCAACGACCTGCACACGAAGCCTGCCCATGGCGGTTGTCACGCCTGGCAGACCGGCACCCCCGCTACACCGCCGCAGCGCAGGTGCTGCCCAGCTCCGGTCCCGGCCACTTCGAGCAGGTACTCGGCGCAGAGCCACACCCTGTGCGGGGGCAGCGGGGAGTTACCTCAGGCGTATTTGCCGAGGTCGCTGTTGTTGAGGGCGGTCTTGTCGTTGAAGCCGATCACGTAGCCGTCAGGGTCACGGATGTAGAACTCGCGCTGGCCGTTGTGGTCCTCGGTGAGCTCCTTGACCACCTGCGCGTCCTTGCGGACGCGCTCGTAGAATCCGTCGAGGTCTTCGACTGCGAGGTAGAACATGCCTGCGAAGCCGATGGGCTGGTCCTTCAGGACGGGCAGCCACCTCTTGAGGTCCTCGTTGCTGTAGATCATCGCGCAGAAGTCGCCTTGGTGGAGAAGCATGTGGATGTCGTCGCCGGGGCGGGCGGTGCTGGAGTCGACGTCGAAGCCGAGCTGTTTGTAGAAAGTGATGCTGGCGGCGGTGTCAGCGACGCTGAGGCAGGGCGCGAACGGCATGGGAAAAGTCCTTCTGTGAGGGTTCGGGTACTGCTCACGTTGTCCCACGGCGGGTCGGCGACGGCTCGTTGTGCAGGCCGTCCGGAGGCCCGTCGCGGACATGTCCTATCGCGCAGGGCCCGTGTTGCCGGAAGTGGCGGGGGTTCAGGGACCAAAGGACGCGCGCTGGCCAGGTCGGCCATGGCGCTGCTCCTGGGGGGAAGGCGTGGCGGGGTGCTGGTCGAGGGTGTCGATGGTGTGGAGTTCGTCGGCGCTGAGGGTGAGGTGGGTGGCGGTGAGGTCGTCGCGGATGTGGTCGGGGTGGGTGGAGGAAGGCAGGGTGGTGACACGCCGGGCCAGGTGCCAGGCGAGGACCACCTGCGCTGGGGTGGCGCCCAGCCGGGTGGCTGGTGCGGTCAGGGCCGGGTGGGTCAGGTCGGTGTGGCGCAGCGGGCTGTAGCCCTGGATGACCACGTGGCGTTCGGCGTGTTCCACCAGGCTCCGGGGGTCGAAACGGGTGGCGCTGAAGGGGATCTGGTTGACGGCTGGGGTGCGGCCGGTTTCCCGTATGAGGGGCCGCTGTCCACGAGGGCGCGGCCCACCTGGAGGTGGTTGCCGTAGCCGGCGGCCGTGTCGATGTGCCGGTAACCGGCCTCCAGCGCCGTCAGAACCGCCCGGTAGGCGTCCTCACCGGACAGCCGCCAGGTACCGAAACCGATCATCGGCATGGCGGCGCCGCCGACGACCGGCACAGCGGAAACGGGAGTACTGCTCATGCGTTCGGGTCTCCGGTCAGGACTGCTGGGCCGCACGCGGGGCGGTGAGCCGGTGGTGGACGTCGAGGGTCAGGCGCAGGGCCTCCAGCGCGGTGGCCGGTTCGATCCGGTTCTCCTCGCGGCCGGCGAGACAGGCGAGTACGTGGTCGATCATCAGGGCGTAGGCGTGGCCGTCGGGCAGGTCGATGACGTGCTCGCCGTCGGCGGTGCAGGCGGTCAGGGTGCTGCTGCCCTGGCCGGTGAAGCCGGCGATGGTGGCGTGTTCCAGGACGGCGCCGGTGAAGGTGGCGCGGTAGCCGCCGCGCCTGGCGTACGGCTGGGGCATGAGTGAGGAGGCGCTGCACCGGGCGGTGGCGTGGGGGTAGCCGAGGATGACGTCGGCTGCCGATCCGCGTCCGCCGGGTCCTTCGGTGCCGGTGGCGTTCACGGTGTCGGGGGTGCCGAGGAGGCTGGTGACCAGGTCGAAGTCGGCGTGCATCATGTCCATTGCCATCGAGTCCAGGCCCAGGTCGTAGCCCGGCCACAGCAGGGCGGTGCGGCTTTCCGTCTCGAGTGACAGCAGCGGGCCGTATCGGTGGTCTTCGACAGCTGCGCGCAGGTAGGTGTTGGCGGGGCTGAAGCGGGAGAACATGTCCACGAAGACCTGTCGGCCCGTGGCGTGCTGGGTGTCGATGACGCGCTCGGCGTCGTCCATGGTGGTGGTCAGTGGCAGTTCGATCAGGACGTCTTTGCCCGCGTGCATGGCGCGGATGGCCGTGTCGGCGTGCAGGTGGGTGGGCAGGCAGATGTCCACCAGGTCCACCGACGGATCGGTGATCAGGGCGTCCAGGTCGGTAGTGGTGGCGAAGCCGAAGTCCTCGGCGATCTTCTCCAGCTTCGCGGGAGTGCGGCCGAAGACGACGACGTCGGTGACGTCGGGGCGGTTGGCGTAGACGGCGGCGTGGGCCTGGCCGAAGCCGGTTCCGAGCAGTGCGATCTTCATGAGGTTCTCCTTCGGTGGCTGGGATGGCGGGCTGGCGGAGCAGCTGTAGGGCTGCTTCCGCCCGCGGGGGTCAGGCGTTGTGGGTGGGCATGGAGAACAGGCCGAAGCGGTTGCCGTGGGGGTCGCACAGGCGGGCGAAGGCCAGACCGTCGGGGTTGGATGCCGGGCCGTGCTCGAGGCGGGCTCCCGCGTCCGTCGCCACAGCGGTGGTGGCGGGCACATCGGTGACCAGGATCGAGGGCATCATGTAGTCGCCGCCGTCCATGTGGGAGCTGTGGTCCCACAGGCCGCCCGCGGGCCATTCGGCGCCGGTGAAGACGTTGAAGTACGGCTTGCCGCCGGCTGTTTCGTCCTTCTCGAAGCGCCAGCCGAACGCCTTGGTGTAGAAGGACATGGTGGTCTGCGGGTCGGTGGTGCCGATCTCGAACCAGGCCATGGAGCCGGGCTGCGGCCGGTGGGCGGATGCCTCCATGTGTTCCTCGGTGGCTTGGGCCCGCTCGGCCAGGTCTTCGGAGCTGCCGCGGGAGAAGAGGGAGAAGGTGTTGCCGCGCGGGTCCTTCAGGCGGGCGAAGACCGTCACGTCCCCGACCGCGGTGGCCGGGAAGACGATGTCGGCTCCGAGCGCGGCGAGCTTGTCGACGTCGGCTGCGACATCGGTGGACAGCATGGAGAGGTTGACGACCTCCCCGCCGGTGTCGCCCTGCTGGATGGCGCCCATCGGCCACGGTGCTCCGGGGGCGATGATGCGGGTGTAGGTGCGGCCGTCGACGGAGGAGTCCGGGTCGGCCTCGAAGGACCAGCCCAGAACAGGGCCGTAGAAGTTCTGGACGGCCTGGGGGTCGGCGGTTCCGATCTCGAACCAGACGACGGATCCGGGGGACATGAAGCTCATGGGAGAAGCCTTTCGCTGAGGTGGGCCGGTCCGGCTGCGGCAGCCGGACCCGGGGACGAGGGAACCCTCGGGGATGTGAGGGCATCGTGTCCGGGGCAGAGTTCGGGCGGGCCCTTGTGTGGTTCGTGCGGGTGACAGGGGCGGGGCGGTCAGGCGATGGGCTGTGGTTCCTGCTTCTGCTTTTCCGTGTGCTCCGGTGTGCTGTCCGTGGAGGACGTGCGGGTGCGGCGGGGCAGGGTGAACAGCAGGGCGAACGCGGCCGCAAATGCGGTGGCGACGTACCAGAGGGAACCGGTGAAGGCGTCGGGCAGGGCGTGGGCTCGGGCGGCCGGGTCGCCGGCGCCGAGGTGGCCGAAGAAGACCACCGAGGACAGGGCGACGCCGACGGCCTGGCCGAGCTGCATGGTGGTGCTGGTCAGCCCGGAGGCGGACCCGGCGTGCTGGTGCGGCACCTCGGACAGGACCAGGTCGGTCAGCGGCGCGATGATCAGTCCCATGCCCAGGCCCATCGGGATCAGCGGCAGCATCGTCTGCCACAGCGCGATGTCGGTCCCGTAGCGGGTGGCGAAGACGGCGAAGACGGCGAAGACGGCGAAGAGCAGCATCCCCGCCACCGCGAGGAGCGCGCCGCCCTGGAGGGCGCGCCGGCCGAAGCTCGGCACCAGGACCTGCATGGACAGGCCCGCGCCGGCCATCATCGCCGCCGACAGCGGCATCCCCGACAGGCCCGCCTTCAACGGCGAGAAGCCCAGGCCGAGTTGCAGGTACAGCGTCCAGGCCAGGAAGAACACTCCCGAGGCGAGTCCGAACAGCAGCTGGACGCTCTGCCCGCCGGCGAAGCTGCGGCGGGAGAACAGTGACAGGACCACCAGAGGTGAGCCGCCGTGCCGCGTCAGGTGCCGCTCCCAGGCCACGAACAGAGCCAGCACGGGCAGCGCGCCGGCCATCGAGGCGTACGTCCAGGCCGGCCAGCCCAGCTCGCGGCCCTGGGTGAGCGGCAGGACCAGCATCAGCAGTCCCGCCGTGGCGAGTGCGACTCCGACGCCGTCCAGGCGCTGCGCCCGCTCGCCCTTCGACTCGCGGATCAGCAGGGCGCCGGCGATCAGGCCCGCGGCGCCGAGGGGGAGGTTGACGAGGAAGATCGGCCGCCACGCGAGGTCGAAGAGGTTCCACTGCACCAGGAGGGCGCCGACGAGGGGGCCGGCCAGGGTGCCCAGGGCCATCACCGCGCCGTACACGCCGAAGACCTTGCCCCGTTCGCTGGTGGGGAAGGTGACGTGGATGATCGACAGAACCTGCGGCACCATCAGCGCCGCCATGGCGCCTTGGGCGATGCGCCCGGCCAGCAGGACCTCGGGAGTGCCCGCGAGGCCGCAGACCAGGGAGGTGAGCGTGAAGCCGGCCACCCCGAGCAGAAAGATCTTCTTGCGGCCGAACAGGTCACCGAGGCGACCGCCGGTGATCAGCCCGAGAGCGTAGGACAGGGCGTACCCGCCGGTGATCCACTGGATCTGGGACAGCGAGGCGCCGGTGTCGGCCTGGATGTCGGGGATCGCGATGTGCACGACGGTCACATCCACCGCGTCCCTGAACGCGGCGATCAGGACGACGACCAGGGCTACCCAGCGACGAGGATCCGGTTTTGTCAGGGAAAAATATGGTTTGCTCTCGGACATGCCTTCACGCTAGAGCCCTTTTAGGACAGCTCGCGTCCTTCAAGTCCGGCACAGTGGGCTTTATGACCACCGACATGCCCGCCCGGATGCTGCGCCTGCTATCGCTGCTTCAGACCCGCCGCGAATGGTCCGGCCACGAACTCGCCGACCGGCTCGGCGTCACCGGCCGCACCGTCCGCCGCGACATCGACCGCCTGCGCGAACTCGGCTACCCCGTCGAAGCCACCACCGGCCACGCCGGCGGCTACCGCCTCGCCTCCGGCACCGCCATGCCCCCGCTGCTGCTCGACGACGACGAAGCCGTGGCCATCACCGTGGCCCTGCGCACCGCCGCCGGCGGACTCGGCGGCATCGAGGAGACCGCCCTGCGGGCCCTGGCCAAACTCGAACAGGTCCTGCCCGCCCGCCTCCGCGGCCAGGTCGCCGCCCTCCAACAGGCCACCAGCACCATCACCTGGGAAGGACGGGGCCCCCGCGCCGACCCCGGCACCCTGACGGTGCTCGCCGCAGCCTGCCGCGACCACGAGATCGTCACGTTCGACTACACCACCCGCGACGGCACCCCGGCCTCACGCCGCACCGAACCCCACAGCCTCGTCGCCTCCGGCGGCCTGTGGTACCTCATCGCGCACGACACCCACCGCGACGACTGGCGCATCTACCACCTCGACCGCATCACCAGCCCCTCCCCCACCGGACACCGCGTGCCGCCCCGCGCGCTGCCCGACCCCGGCCCCGACCCCGCCGCCTACGTGGCAGCGAAGATCGCCACGGCCCCGGTCCGCTACCACGCCGTCGCCACCGTCCACGCCCCCGCCGAGACCGTCCGCGCCCGCACCTGGGCCCTGGCCACCCGTATCCAACCCCTCGACGAGGGCTCCTGCACCCTCGACTGCTCCGCCGACACCCTGCCCCGCGTCGCCCAGGTCCTCGCCACTCTCGACGCCGACTACACCCTCGACGCCGACCCCGCCGTGGTCGACCACCTGCACGCGGCAGCCCAGCGCACCCTGCGGGCTGTGCGGCGCGAAGCGGCGGGCGAAGCCCCGAGTGGCCCCGCCGCCCCATGATGGCTCTGCGCCCGATGCCCGCCCGAGGCTCCGCCGCCGTCGCGCCGCCAGCCGGCGCGCTCCTCGCATCGGCCGCCCTTACTCTCGTCGTCGCCGGAGGAAACCGCGGCGACAGCCGAGGGACGATGAGACCTCAAAGCCACTGAAACCGGTGGTCCGACACCCGCAGTTGCAAGTGACCACGGCGGTCAGGACGCCGACGCCGTTGGGTGCGGCGGCCGTGAAGGTGGTGGGTCAGTACAGACCCATGCGGCGGGCGGTGTCCTCCCCGTGCCGCATCCGCTGGTGGGCGTCCTCACCGAGAGCGGTGAGCACTCCGGCGACGACCGTCTCGATGACGGCGAGGGTGGGGACCAGGCTGTCGTAGGGGGAAGGCGCCGCGACCTGGCTGGGCAGGACCACCTCGGCGTGGGTGGAGGCCGGCGAGAGCCACATGTCGGTGAAGAGAATGACCTTGCCGCCCTGCGCCTGTACGAGTTCGGCCATCGCGACCTTGTCCTGCTCGTAGCGCCGGTAGTCGAAGACGACGAGGACGTCCCGCCGGTGGAGAGCCGCGAACACGGCGGTGCGCTCGACATCACGGTCGGGCAGGAACCGCACGTCGTCGCGCAGTTGCATGAGGTGCAGGCCGAGGTACTGGGCGAACAGGTTGGTGAAGCGTCCTCCGGCCAGGGTGATGCGGCGTTTGCCGTCGGACAGCAGTCTGATCGCGTGTTCGAGATCGTGCGGGGGCAGTTCGGCGAGGGTCTGTGCCACCGCGGCGCTGAAGACGTTGCTGCCCCGTTGGAGGAGGGAGAGGTCTTCGTCCGGCCCGCCCTTGCTGCGACCGTAGTCGGTTGCCTCGTACAGGGAGAGAGGGGAGGCGTTGCGCTCGTCGAGCTCCGCTCGCAGCGCGGCCTGGAAGTCGGGGAACCCTCGGTACCCGAGCCGGTTGACGAACCGCAGGACGGTCGGGGCGCTGACGGCTGCCCGCTCTGCGAGGACGGCCATGGTCTCGAAGCCCGCTGAGGGATAGCCGGCGAGCAGCACGCGCGCGACCTTGCGTTCGGCGGGGCTGACGTCGCCCAGCTTGAGGCGGATCTCGTCGGCGAGCGTGCCAGGGGCCATGCGGGATCTCCCTTCGAGGGTTTGGAACGCGGGTGACAGGTGGCGGGTCGAGCCTACTGCCGCTCATCGGGGGTGGGGCCGGCCGGATCCCCTCCCGGTGTCCGGCCGGCCCCGGTCCCGCCGTGCGGAGTCGGGGTGCTGTCACTCCGGAGTGACTGCGAGCCGCAGGCCGGTGACGGTTCGCGCGGTGGCGCCGTCGGTGGTCCAGGCGGTGAATCCAGGCTGCTTGCTGAAGGTGACGGTGAACCGGGGTCCGCCCTCGAACGTGCGGGCGGTCGCGGTGCGCTGGGTGCCGGTGGCCGCGAGGGCGCGCGCGGTGCCCAGGAAGGAGTACGGGACGCCTGCGGGGTTGGCCGCGGAGTGGAACACGTCGGGGTTGGCGGGGACGGGTGAGGCGGAGGTCGGCACCAGGGGTCGCTTGCCGGCATCGGGCAGGACGCGCCAGCGGTTCGGGTCGTAACGGTCGCCGTCGGTCAGGTAGGTGTAGCGGGCGCCGGTGAGGGACCACGCTCCGGAGGGACTCCTCCCGGTCCGGGCTTGGCGGAGGTCGAGGATGGCGACGCCTTGCGGACCCAGTACGCGCAGCCGCTCGTGCGGTGTGCGGGGGGCCTCCACGATGAGAGCGGTGTTCTCCTCGAGTGCGTACACGCGGTCGTGTCCGGTGTCGGCGGCCAGGCGCAGGGCCCTGCCTTCGCGTCCGTACGCGCCGGTGTGGGTGTCGATCAGTCCGGAGCGCAGGAAGCCGAACCCGCCGGCGGGCAGGTGACCGAGCCGGGACGGGTCCTCGAAATATCCCGGGCTGCTGCCGTCACGCAGTCCCTCGTAGGAGTCGCCTCCCGTCACCATGTCGGCTCCGGCGGCGATCTGTGCTCCGGCGCTGGAGCCGGAGACGACCGCGCCGGCGGCCAGCTTGGCGCGGATCGCGGCGAGGACCTTGGAGTCGGTGTGGGCGGAGCCGTGGAGCAGGGTGGTGACGTAGCGGTACTGGTCGCCGCCGCCGAAGAAGAAACCGGTCATGGAGTTGACCTGCCTGACGACCTCGTCCGAGTCGGCGTGGGCGATGTGGTCCAGGTCGACGGGGATCCACTGGGCGTCGGCGGCGCCGTGCCGTTCGAACAGGCCGGCGTAGTAGGCGCCGTTGCACTGTGAGTTGCTGCACTGGTCCGGGTCTGCGGCGTGCGGGTCCTGACTGGCGGGAACCGAGGAGGCGGTGATCACTCCGATCCTCGCCGAGGTCCCGCCGGCCCGCTTGATGATCTCGCCGTAGACCTGGGTGTTGTCCGACTTCAGTCCGCCGCCGACGAGGACGAGGGAGCCGCGATCCCCCGGATGGCGGGTGGGGTCGGCGCCGGCCGACGGGGCGAGGGCAAGCGTGAGCAGGAGAGCGGTGCCACCCGCGAGTGTGGTGCGGCGGGCTCCGGTCGGGACGCGCATGTGATGCCTCCTGTGATGGGGGGTCGGTGATGGGGGGGCGGTGGTGGCCGGGACCGCGATGGCGGATGCCTGTCGCGGCCCCGGCGCGGGCCGGCAGCCCGTTGTGTGGGGGATCGGGCTGCCGGGGGCCGGGCCCCGTACCGGGCAATGGCGCGATCAAACCGGTACGGGGCGTATCTGGGGCGTCAGCCGGTGCGGCTGTCGCCGAGGTCGGCGACGAGGGACGCGAGGAGCGCGACGCGGACGGGGACGGTGGAGGTGTCCAGCCATTCCTCGGGGGTGTGGTCGGCTCCGCCGACCGGGCCGAGGCCGTCCAGGGTGGGCACGCCGGTGCCCGCGATGAAGTTGGCGTCGCCCACGCCGCCCGTCGCCGCGCCACCGAGCGGTACCCCGAGGTCTGCGGCGATCTTTCTGGCCCGGTCGAACATGCGGCGGGAAGCGGGAGTGTCCTCCATGGGCGGACACAGGTCCAGCTGCTCCACCGTGGCGGTGGTGCCGGGTACGCAGGGCCGTGCGACGGTGGTTTCCATCGCGGACCTGGCGGCTGCGATGCCGGCTGCGGTGGCCGAGCGCACCTCGACCCGCAGCTCGGCTTCCGGGCAGACGATGTTCGCGCGGGTCCCTGCGCGTACGACGCCGACGTTGACGGTGACGTCGTCCCAGTGACCGTTGAGGGACTGGAGGGCCACGACCAGGTGGGCGGCTGCCAGGGCGGCGTTCGCCCCGCGCTCCGGCTCGATGCCGGCGTGCGCGGCCCGGCCGGTGACCGTCACCCGGAAGTCGGCCACGCCCTTGCGGGCGATGACCACGTCGCCGTTCTCCCGCGCGCACTCCAGGGCGAGCGCGAAATCGGCTCCGCAGGCCGCTGCCTCCGTTGCCGCGCGGCTCGCGGGTGAGCCGATCTCCTCGTCCGGGGTGGCGAGGAAGACGAGTTCGGCGTACTGCGACGCGCCGGCCTGGTGGAGGATGTCCAGGGCGGTGAGTCCGGCGAGCAGCCCGCCCTTGTCGTCGCTCACGCCCGGGCCGCGCGCCATGCGCCCGTCGAGTACGAAGGGCCGTTCGGCGGCGGTGCCGTCCTCGAACACGGTGTCCAGGTGTGCGACGAGCAGGACGCGTCGGCCGCCCTCGGCAACCGACAGGTCGCCTCGTTTGCGGGCGACGACCACATCGCCGACCGGGTGTCGGTGGGTGGGGGCCGGGGCGATGCGCTCGACGGCGAATCCGATCCTGAGCAGCCGTTCCTGGGTCCAGTCGGCCATTTGGTTGACGCCTGCGGGGCTGTACGAGCCGGAGTCGATGGCGACCAGCTGGGCCAGGTCTGCCAGGTAGCCCTCCAGGAGCGCCTCGGCGCGCGGGAGCAGCCCGGTGGTGCGGAGCCGCTCCCGCGAGGGGGCGCTCACAGGACCTTGAAGAGGAACGCACGGGTGCGCTCCTGCCGGGGGTCGACGAGGACGTGGCGGGGGTCACCCGATTCGACGACGACGCCGTCGTCCATGAAGACGGCGGTGTCGCCCACCTCGCGGGCGAAGCCGATCTCGTGGGTCACCACGACCATCGTCATGCCGTCGGCCGCGAGCTGCCGCATCACGTCCAGCACGTCACCGACGAGCTCGGGGTCGAGCGCGGAGGTGGGTTCGTCGAAGAGCATGAGCTTGGGCTTCATCGCCAGGGCGCGGGCGATGGCGACGCGTTGCTGCTGCCCTCCGGAGAGCTGCGCCGGGTAGTGCCCGGCCCGGTCGCCGAGGCCCACCTGATCGAGCAGGGCGTGGGCGTCGGCCTGGGCCCGAGACCTGTTGGTCCCGCGGACGTTGACCGGGGCTTCCATGACGTTTTCGAGGGCGGTCATGTGGGGGAAGAGGTTGAAGCGCTGGAAGACCATGCCGATATCGCGGCGCCTCGCGGCGACTTCCTTCTCCCCCAGTTCGTGGAGCCGGGGGCCGCTCTGGCGGTAGCCGACCAGCTCGCCGTCGACCGCGAGCTTCCCGCCGTCGACCCTGTCGAGGTGGTTGATGCAGCGCAGGAAAGTGGATTTGCCCGAGCCGGAGGGGCCCAGCAGACAGCACACCTGGCCGCGTTCGACGGTCAGGTCGATGCCCTTGAGGACTTCGAGTTTCCCGAACTGCTTGCGCACGCCCTGGGCGTGGACCATGGGGACGTTCACCGGACCGCCTCCTTGCTGTCCTTCTTCGCACGAGCAGGTCGGCTGAGCGCTCCCGCGAACATGCGGCGCAGCGGCGAGACGTGGCCGCCGCGGCCGGTGCCACGGCCGTAGCGGCGCTCCAGCCACGCCTGCGGAACGCTGAGCAGGGTGACCAGCCCGAGGTACCAGAGGCTGGCGACCACGAGCATGGGGATGACCTGGTAGTTCTGCGCGTACACGTCTTGGATGTTGGACATCAGGTCGTGGGCCGAGATGATCGACACCAGGGCGGTCATCTTGAGCATGTTGATCGTCTCGTTGCCCATCGGCGGGATGATCACCCGCATCGCCTGGGGCAGCACGATCCGCCGCATCGTCAGGGCCGGCCGCATGCCGAGGGAATGAGCCGCCTCGGTCTGGCCGGTGTCCACCGACTGGATGCCGGCGCGGACGATCTCCGAGGCGTACGCGGCCTCGTTGAGGCCGAGGGCCAGCAGCGCGGCGACGGCAGGGGTGAGCAGCGAGTTGGTCTCGACCTGGAAGAAGGTGATGTCGGTGAACGGGATACCGATCATCACGTACTTGTAGAGGGCGGCGGCGTACCCCCAGAAGATGATCTGCACCAGCAGGGGGGTGCCCCGGAAGAACCAGACGAAGAGCGAGGACATCCCGTACAGCACAGGATTGCTCGACAGGCGCATCACCGCGACCAGTGTGCCCAGGACGAGCCCGAGGGCCATCGCCGCCGCGGTGAGCCACAGGGTGGTGACCAGTCCGGAGAAGATCAGGTCGGCGAAGAGGAAGTGGCCGATGATCTCCCAGTGGAGATTGCCGTTCTTCGCCAGCGATCCGGCCACGCCCACGAGGGCGGCGACCGCCGCGAGGGCCGCGATCCAGCGGCCGTAGTGGCGCAGCGGAACGATCGTGAGCTGCTCGGGTGCCGTACGGTCGGTGTCGGCGGGAGCCGTGGTGGTGGTCATCTCTAGTCCACCGCCGCGTTCTTGGTGGCCTCCTTGACGGCGATGGAGGCGACACCGTACTTGTCGAAGATCTTGGCGGCGGTTCCGTCGTCGATCAGGGCCTGCAGCGCCTTCTGGATCGCGTCGCTGAGCTGCGGCAGCTTCTTGGACACCGCTATGCCGTTGGGCGAGGCACCGTAGCCGCCTGCGGCGGCCGGGTCGTCGACGACTTCGAAGGCGTTCCCGTTGTCGGCGGTCTTGGCGGTCCAGCCCGCGGCGGGCTTCGTCTGCACCTGGGCGACGACCTTGTCGGAGCGCAGGGCGAGCTGGGCGTCGGAGTCCTTGGGGAAGGTCTGGATGTCGATCTCGCCCTTGCCCGCTGCCTTGCACTTCGCCTGGTGTTCCTGGAGCAGGTCCAGCTGGTTCGTCGCCGCCTGCACCGCGGCCTTCTTGCCGCACAGGTCGTTCAGGGTCGTGATCTTCTCCGGGTTGCCCTTGACGACCATGATCCCGGAACCGGAGACGGAGTAGTCGACGAAGTCGACGACCGCCTGCCGCTCCTTGTTGTCGGTCATGGCCGACATCGCCGCGTCGAACTTGCCGGCCTGGATGGCCGGCACGATGCCGTCGAACTTCTGCGGGGTGAAGGCGAACCTCACGCCCAGCTTCGCGCCCAGCGCCTGCCCCAGGTCGTAGTCGAGACCGGTCAGTTCGGGCTTGCCTTCGGTCACGAACATCTCGAAGGGCGCGTACGGGACATCGGTGGCCACGCGCACCACACCCGACTCTCTGATCTCCTCGGGCAGGGCGGCGTGGAGCGCCGTGTCCTGGGCGATCGGGACTCCGGCGACAGTGGTGGCGGCGGGCGACTCGGCGGCACCGTCGGAGGCGTCTTCCCCGCAGGCCGAGACCGTCACGAGGATCGCCACGGACAGGGCGGAGGCCGTCGACACGCGACGGAGGGACGGGGTTGGCATCACAGGTAACCCTCTCGAAAGATCGGCGGGCGACGACTTCGTGCGTCACCGTCTGACATGCGAGGAAATTACATGTGCTGCTTGTTGTTGGCTAGATGTAACTCATGTTTCATCCAGATAACGAGGGTGCAATTTCACGCCAAGCACGCACATCGGGAGCTCTCATCTGCCCAATCGGCGGATCGGTCCACTTGCGTGGCCAACTCGTGCGTTACATCTACCGCAGTTCGCGAGCGGCCTGTACTTTCCGTTGCTGCACGCCTCAGCATCCGCACTCCGCTTCGCTGCGGTACCCCTCACCGCTTCTCCCGGAGGACCCATGAGTCCGTTCCCGCACCACGCCTCCCCTGCGTTCACCGCTGCCTCCCCGGTGCGGCGCCGACCCGCACACCGCATCGCCGCATGCCTCTCGGCCGCTCTGGCGGTCCTCGCCGGCGGGCTCGTCCAGGCCGGTCAGGCCGAGGCCGCCGCCAGCCGCATCCGCCTCGGCAGCTCCGCGGATGCCAGTCGCGCCGGCTGGTCGGGCCCCGCCTTCACCATGAACGGGTCCGGTGGCGTCGTCTCCGCCTCCATGACCAAGGCCGTCGACGCCATTCGCGGTGGAACCGGCTCACTCGATGTCGTGGTGCTGGCGGCGTCGACGCCGGGTTCCGGCAGCAGAACACCCGAGTGCGATGCGATCACGCGCCTGCGCGGTATCAACTCCTGCACCACGTGGACGCTCACCAAGGCGGCTGACGGCAACAACGCGCAGGCCAACACCGACATCCGCAACGCGGAGTTCGTCTACTTCGCCGGCGGCGACCAGTGCACGTACACGGCCTGGAAAGCCACCGCGCTCCGCGCCTCCGTTCAGTCGGTCGTCGCCAAGGGCGGCGGCTCCGGTGGAGGTAGCGCCGGTCACCACATCAACAGCTCCGTCGTGTACGACGCCTGCCAGGGGAGCATCACCTCCAGGGAGGCCCTGGCCGACCCCTACGACTCGTACGCGACGTTCACCACGGGCATGTTCGGATGGCCGCACTACGCCGACACCGTCAACGACTCCCACTTCGTCACCCGCGACCGCATGGGGCGCACCATGGCCTTCGTCGCACGTGCGGTCAAGGACGGACTCACCACCGGCGGGAAGGCCTGGGGCGTGGGCGTCGAAGAAGGCGGCTCCCTCTTCATCGACAAGAACGGCCTGGCCACCCTCTCCGGCGCCGACGCCTACGTCGTCCTCGGCGACCACCAGCCCGAGAGGGCCGTCCCGGGACAGCCCCTCACCTACTCCGACTACAAGATCTGGCGCCTGACCTCCGGCCGGACCTTCGACTTCAAGAACCGTCCCACCTGCGGTTACTACCTCAAGAGCGTGACCAACGGCGTCACCGACAGCAACCCGTACCACGGCACACCCGTCACCGGTTGCTGAACCTGCTCGTGACGTGCGGAGGGCACTGTGTCCAGCACCCTCCGTCCGGCGAACCGCCGCGTCCCGCAGGCCGGCCGGCGTCCTATTGGTAGGAGGGCCTTTCCCGCGGGCCGACGCTGCGGGAGCGGACCGGTTCCACGAAGCGCGGCGGGACGCTGTGCGGGTGTTCCGGACCCCAGTTGCTGGCTCGGCCCTCCATGACGACGCGGGCGTCGGAGGTGTACCAGTCCACCAGATCGCTGTCGGAGCGCACGATCCAGGTGCATCCCGTCTCGGGGTCGGCGGTGAAGTCGCCGTGGCGGATGAGGGCGGGGCGCCAGAAGTACGTTCCGGGCCACATCTTCCCGTAGTTGTAGTCGAAGCCGCCTTCAAGGCAGTAGGCCTCTTCCGTACACGGGTGGTGGGCGAGCGGCTCCTCGCGCCAGCCGGGTTTGGCTTTGATCAGCCTGCTGTAGAAGCCGGTCTTCTCGTCGCGGTGCAGCATCTTGATGTAGAGGCCCGGAACCGGTGTTCCGCCGAGGTCGAAACGCATGGGACTGCCGTCGCGGACGTCGATCCAGGGCATGTCCGAGGTCTGCCGGACGATCAGTTTCTGGTCCGGGCGCAGACCCTCCCGGTCGGCGTCCGCGAGGTCGAAGCGCCAGTCGCCGTGCTCACGGAACAGCAGGATCTCCGTGCCGGATTCGGCGGTGACGGTGGGGGTGCGGACTCCGGCCGGAGCCATCCAGAAGCCCTCCGGGCCCAGAACGGTGTCCCCGACCGTCACCCGGCCGCAGAGGACGTACCACGGCACCGCTCGCGGCGGCCCCTGATCACTGCGGGCCACCCGGTCCGGTCGTCAGCCCCGTCGCCGTCCTGCAACAACCCTGGCTTCGGAACTCCACCACCGCACCGTCCTGCTGACTGCAACTACCTGTACTGCGGGTACTGCTGCCCGGCAGTTCGTCTCTGCCGGGCCCTGCAATCTCTCTGGCTACGGGAGAAACCGTAACCAGCCCACCGACGAATGTCTACTCTGGCCATCAGAGATTTCCACGCATCCGTGAACAGGTAATCGGTGCGTCAGCCGCTGCTGGCTGGGCAGACGAGGTTCCATGTCCGGAATCCACGCACGTCCTACGAGCGCCCTGTTCCGTTCCGCCGCCGACACCGAGACGGCACCAGCCGCCCATCGGGCAAAGCACGGGCGCCGGAGCGGGTTTGCCAGAAGGCTGCGGCGCAGGATCCTCGCATACCGGAGCATCGAATTCTGCTCCACCCACGTTCCCGGCGATACCGCAGGGCTGGAGGAGGACTGCCTGCTCCTGGTCCACGTACGCAAGGTCGTCGGCCAGATCCACTACCGCACCTGCACCACCTGCGGTGAAGGTGTGATCACCGGCATCGACATCGACGACCACCTCCTCTCCACAGGCATCGGCACCCGTGCCCTGTCCCACCTGCACTCCCGCCACCCCGGCATCACCTGGCGCACCACCCTCACACTGCGCACCACGCGGGATCTCCTGCGCCGCATGCGCATCCCCGTGGACACCGCCGACATCATGTGTGCTCATGCGGGCGCTCCGCAGGCCGCCGCGGTACAAGAAGCCTGAGGAACACTCCGGGCGGAGTGCGGGAGCGAGCGAGACGAAACGAGACGAGACGAGACGTCGGGGAGTATGCAGCCGTCGATGGCGGTTTCACGCCGCTTTGGCTCATCTGCATCCCGACATGCAGTGGCGGGTGTGAGCGAGAGTGGGCAGCAGCTGCTGGATGAGGTCCGCCGGGTGCTGGCGACCGCCGGATTCGCCGGATCCGATGGCGACACTGGGGGCCTGCTCCTGCCGCCCCGTCTGACGGACAGTGGGGCGGCGGAACCTTATGGCAAGGGGCGACAGCTCAGCGTGGCGGTACTCCCCCGGTGGCAGCGGATGATGTCACGGTCGGTGTGTCTCGCGCAGGAGCACGCTCGCTGTGAGTCTGGTGGCCGTCGACGGACGCGCTGGCGCCGACATAGACCGTGCTCGCGGCAGATATCACCGCGCACCTCGGCGGGCCCCGCGGGGCAGCGGTCGTCCACGGGGACGACTGCCTGCAGCCGATGTGCCGGCCTTCACGGTACGAGGTCGGAGGCGGTGAAGCGGCCGCGCGGTGCAGCGGCGAAGTCCTCGGCGCGGGCCAGTTGGATGCGCAGCCTGTCGACCTGATCGGTCGCCGCCTGTTCGTACTCACGTACGCGGTCCAGCCGTGCCCGACGCCCATCGGCATCGAGCACGTCGTCGCCGTCCAGGGGTCGGTGACCTCCAGGAGGTCGCGCATCTGGTCGAGGGTGAAGCAAGGGCTTCATCCGGCGGATGACCTTGAGCCGCTGCACGTCGGTCTCCGCGGAGATCCGGAAGCCGCGCTGTGAGCGGGCCGAGGCGACGACGAGGCCGGTCTCCTCGTAGTGGCGGATCGTCCGCAGCGACAGTTCCGTCCGTGCGGCGACCTCGCCGATCTGCATGTGCTTCGCGTCCACACCCGTGGTCCCGGCCCTTTCATCCTGGCGGGCCGCGCCGCCGCGCCGCAGGCCCACCTCGCCCCTCCTCCGTGCGGTCCGCCGTGGCGGGCCTTCCGCGGGGTGCCGGCCCGGCCCCTCTGCGTTCTCTCGCACGCCTTGGCCTGGCCGGGGGTGTGCCCGAGCACGACAGGTACTCATCTCCTTGTCTTCTTCCGTCGTGATTCCCGCCGCGCGGCTGCGCGTCCTGCGCCCCGACTGGCAGCGCCACCCGGAGGTCTGGCGCACCGAGGTGCTGGCCGGTCTGGTGGTCGCGCTCGCGCTGATCCCGGAGGCGATGTCGTTCTCGATCGCGCCGGTGTCGACCCGGCGGTCGGCCTCTTCACCCCGTTCACCATGGCCGCGGTCATCCTGATCGTCGGCGGCCGCCGCGCGATGATCTCCGCCGCCACCGGCGCCATCACCCTGGTGATCGCCCCCTCAACCGTGAGCTCCGTGAATCACATCCCGTCGCCGACACGCCGCGCGGCGCGATTCACCCGATCGTTGCCGCGTCAGGTCCCGGCCGATGATGTCCGGCATGCTCCGCTGATTCATGGTCGAACCAGGCCGCTGTGGTCAGCTCGGGCGGTACGCCTCCTTGTGTCCGCGCCAGTACCACGGCGCTGGATATGAGGCCGACGTGGCTGAGGCCTTGGGGAAAGTTGCCGAGGAAGGATCCGCTGCCGGGGTCGATCTGCTCGGGCAGCAGGCCCAGCGGCGAGGTGTACGAGCACAGCTGCTCGAACAGCTCGCCGGCCTCCTCGACGCGGCCTTGGCCGGCCAGGTTGTCCACCAGCCAGAAGCTGCACAGCAAGAACGCTCCCTCCGACTGATCCAGGCCATCGGGTGACTCCTCAGGCAGGTAGCGGTACAGCAGGCCGCTGCCCGCCCCCAGCTGGTCAGCGATCGCACGTGTGGTTGCGATCATTCGTGGATGGTCAGCGGGCAGGACCCTGCGCAGCGGCAGCGCCAGCAGCGAGGCATCCAGGCCCCCTCCCGGCGACATGTGCTCGGTGAGGGCGCCCGTCCGCTCGTCCCACGCGTCGGCGAGAATCCGATCCGTAAGGCTCCGGGCCTCCTCCGCCCATGTGTCGGCGTCCCCCGGCAGTTCGAGGCGCCGGGCGAGGCGTGCCGCCCGGTCGAGCGCCACCTGGCACATGGCCGCCGAGTAGGTGAAGGGGCGCTCGCTGGACCTCACCTCCCAGATGCCGCTGTCGGGGCGGCTCCACGCCGTACGTGCGCTGTCGGCCAGCCCCGCGAGGGTGTTCCACAGCCCGGGTTGGAACGTCCCTCCGGTGGCTGCCCACTGGAACGCGCAGTCGAGGATCTCCCCGTACACGTCGTGCTGCACCTGTTCGGCTGCCGCGTTGCCCCAGCGCACGGGTGCGGAGCCGCGGTAGCCCTCCAGATCGGCATCGATGGTCTCCGGCGGCGGGGGCATGCCGTCGAGGTCGTACAGGACGCGGGGACGGCCGTCGCGGTCGACTGCGGCGAGGGCCCAGGAAAGGAAACCGCCGGCCTCCATCGGCAACCCGATACGCCGCAGCGCGAATACGGTGTATGCGGCATCACGTATCCAGGCGTAGCGGTAGTCCCAGTTACGACTACCCCTGATGCGTTCGGGAAGGGAGCTGGTGGGTGCGGCGACGATCGCGCCGTTCTCGACGTTGTCGAGCAGCTTGAGCGTGATGGCTGAACGGCGGACCAGGTCCGCCCGTGGCGCGTCCGGCACCACCAACCGGGAGGACCACCGCCGCCATGCCCGCACCGTGTCGGTGATACGGCGATCGGCTCCCCCTCCCGGATTGGGCGCTGGCTCATCCCAGCTGAGCGACGTCCACCAGTCCTGTCCCGAGGACAGTGTCACGGTGTCTTCCAGTCCGGAAAGAGGCCTGGAGGACCGCAGGTGCAGCGTCAGTCGCTGCAAGGGGCAGTGCACCTCCCAGTGGTCGTCCATCCTCCGGACGCGGCCGCCGCCTCGTGGTCGGATACAGACGCGCAGGTCCACGTGCCCATGGGTGACCCGTGCGCGTCGTACGAATGCACCCGTTCCGGCCGCGGCGTCGTCTTCGAGGCGTGCTCCGGGGTGCAGCACGAACGCGTCGGTCACTTCCACGGTTCCGGCGTCCGTCTTCATCTCTGTGACCAGGACTCCGGTGCCGTCCAGGTAGTGCTGGCGGCCTGCGCGCACCCCTTCAGGGGCGACGGACAGCTGGCCCCCGTTGCGATGGTCGAGAAGAGGGCAGAAAGCAGGCGCGGAGTCGAAGCGAGGAACGCACATGAACCCGACCGAGCCGTCACGACCCACCAGGGCGCTGCCGCGACCGTCGCCCACCAATCCGTGGTCCTCGATCGGCAGGTATCCCTGTCGCTTCTCGATGGTCCGCCAGTCGCTCATACCGTGCCCGTACCCACCTGCGCGAGGCGCATGGGCGGGCGGTGCGGCCAACACGCGGAGCGCGCACCATCAGCCGCATCACAGCTGTTTCAAACCCACGGGCCGCCGACGAAGCGGTAACGTTCAAGTCGCAAACCTGGCATCAAGCAAAGACGTTATCTCTGCGTTACAGGGCTCTCCGAGCAGCCAATCATTCCGGCAATTGCCAGGCTGGTGGCGATCTGCTGGCGGCCCTGCCCGACCAGGGCTTCGTGCGGGCGGGTTTCTCGGGCGGGGCTCCGTACAGATTCAAGGGCGGGAACGAGCGGTGCCGGGGAAGCGCCCGTCCTGCACCAGGAGATCTTCTCGGCATCGGGCGTTTCCGAGCCACGCCCCACCCTGCCGGAGTTCGGCGCCCTGATCCCGGGGCTGCTGGCCGGCAGGTTCGACGTGGTGAGCGCGGGCATGGACATCAGTACAGCCCTGGCGGAGCGGTATTCCCGGGCGCCCCCTCGCGTGCAACTACGTGATGCGATGTACAAG
Source organism: Streptomyces sp. NPDC058646 (assembly GCF_042716875.1). Classification (NCBI taxonomy): domain Bacteria; kingdom Bacillati; phylum Actinomycetota; class Actinomycetes; order Kitasatosporales; family Streptomycetaceae; genus Streptomyces; species Streptomyces sp. NPDC058646. The sequence goes on from NZ_JBHXRK010000013.1 coordinate 44,107, forward strand.
GAGACCCCGTATCTCGCGGTGATCGCCATACCGGAGGTGGTCCACCGGGCGGAGGAGTTCTGCAGCGCCCCGTTCGTCTACCTCGAGGCACTGATGACGCTCGAACGGGTCACCGAATGAACCATCCACTTCGACGGCCGCGCCCTACTCCCCCATGCCGGCCGGCCCCGCGGACCTCTGGGCCCGGCCAGCGAGAAATACCTGGCCGCACCCGGGGGCGAATCGGCATGGCCTTCCAGCGATTCGGCCCTCTTCCCTGCCTCAAGGCGCTGGAGAACGTGATCGATGCCCCCGTGCACGTCCTGGGCCCGGGCAGACGAGGCCGCCGAGCGCGGCCGGGCACTGCTCGAAACGGTGGGCCTCGGCGACAAGCGCGACGCGCACCCGACCCGGCCTGCTGGGCATGGCGACCAAGTTCGTCGAGGTCACGCTCGGTGTGAAGTATCCCGAGGTACACGCCGACGGCACCGTCTCCGGCGGCCCCATGCACTACCTGCCCAAGGGCCTGGCCGAGCGCTTCGGCGCCCGCGGCAAGACCCTCGGCAAGGTCCTGGCGGTCCTCGCCTCCGCGATGATCCTCTTCTTCGGCCTCTCCGGCGGCAACCTCTTCCAGGTCAACCAGTCCTACGCGCAGCTGGTCTCCGTCACCGGCGGCGAGAGCGGCATGATGGGCTCCTCCGCCGGCGCCCTGTTCTTCGGCATCCTGATCGCCGCGATCGTAGGCACCGGTCTCGGCTCCGCGCCCCTCGCACACTCTGCGGTCAAGACCAAGCACCCTGCCAGCGAGCGCCTGGTCGCCCTGCTGGAGCCGTTCCTCGACACCGTCGTGATCTGCACCATGACCGCGCTGACGATCGTCATCGCCAACCCGGCCAGCTGGGCCGAGGCGCGTGCCGGGGAGTCGATCGGGGGCGTCACGATCACCTCCGACGCCTTCGGCACGGTCCTGCCCTGGCTCCCGTACATCCTCACCATCGCGGTGATGCTGTTCGCCACCATCTCCACCGTGCTGACCTGGGGCTACTACTGCATGAAGGCCCGGACGCACCTGTTCGGCCGCAGCAAGGCAAGCGAGCTGACCTTCAAGGTCTTCTACACCCTGTTCGCCGTCGCCGGCTCGCTCCTCACCCTGCAGACCCTGATCGACATGGCCGACGCGGTCCTGTTCATGCTCGCCGTCATCAACATCATCGATGTACCTGCTGGCCTCCGTGGTCATGCGGGAGCTCAACACCTTCCTCGACTTCGTCCGCCGCCGCGACGTCGGCCTGGACACCGAAGCGGATGAGGACGAAGACCAGGAGCCGGTGAAGACCACCGTCTGACCGTCCCCCGGCGGCCCGGTTCCCGAGCAGGCTCGTTCACACCTCGCGCCTTGGTGTGTACGAGCCCGCTTGTTTGCGTTTCAGCAGGTGAGGAGCGCTCTGGCGGTCTCCGGACATCTCCCATAGGGTGTAAACAACGCGTCAATGGGGCAGCTGAGCTGCCTGTGACGCGCGGTGTGCCGGGAAGTCTGGTCGGCGATGTAGGGGCTGTGTGCCCCTTTTCAGCCGACTCCCCGGAAGGCCCTCACCATGAGCGACCCACGCCCGCGCCCCCGCATCGTGTTCGGACTCATGCCCTGGCCCGAACGCCAGGCCATCGCCTCCGCCCTGCGCACCGAGACCGTGGGCGGACTGGTCCTCCTCGCCGCCGCCGTCATCGCACTGATCTGGGCCAACACCCCGTTCAGCAGCGTGTACGAGTCGATACGTGACTTCCACTTCGGGATACCCGCGCTCGGCCTGGACCTGTCCCTCGGGCACTGGACCGCCGACGGTCTCCTTGCGGTCTTCTTCCTCGTTGCCGGCATCGAACTCAAACGAGAACTCGTCGTCGGTGAACTGCGCACGCCCGCCACAGCCGCCCTGCCCGTGATCGCCGCCGTCTGCGGCATGGTGGTGCCGGCGAGCCTCTACGCGCTGACCGCGGGCCTCGGGGGCGGCAGCATGGACGGCTGGGCCGTCCCCATGGCCACCGACATCGCCTTCGCGCTCGCCGTCCTTGCCGTCATCTCCACCCACCTGCCGGCCGCCCTGCGGGCCTTCCTCCTCACCCTCGCCGTCGTCGACGACCTCGGCGCGATCCTGATCATCGCCGTCTTCTTCACCAGCGACCTGAACCTCTGGGCGCTCGGCGGAGCCTTCGCCGGCCTCGCCGTCTTCTACCTCCTCCAGCGCTACCGGGTCCGGGGCTGGTGGTGGTACGTACCGCTCGGCATCGCCATCTGGGCCCTCATGTACAACGGCGGCGTCCACGCCACCGTCGCCGGCGTCGCCATGGGCCTCATCCTGCGTACCACCCGCGACAAGGGGGAGGACTCGTCCCCCGCCGCCCGCGTCTCCCACCTCATGCACCCCTTCTCCGCGGGTGTCGCCGTTCCGCTCTTCGCCCTCTTCGCGGCGGGCGTCAGCATCTCCGGACCGGCACTGGCCGCCGTGTTCACCACTCCCGAGCCGCTCGGCGTCGTCATAGGACTCGTCGTCGGCAAGGTCCTGGGCATCTTCCTCGGGACCTACCTCGCCGCCCGATTCACCAAGGCCGAGCTCAACCCCGACCTTGCCTGGGCCGACGTCCTCGGTCTGTCCGTCCTGGCCGGGATCGGCTTCACCGTCGCCCTCCTCATCGGCGAACTCGCCTTCCCCGGCCAAGAGGTCGGCGAGCACGTCAAGGCCGCCGTCCTCATCGCCTCCCTCAGCGCCGCCGTCCTCGCGGCCGTACTGCTGCGGCGACGCAACACCCTCTACAAGCGCCTGTACGAAGAAGAGAACATCGACGCCGACGCTGACGGCATCCCCGACATCTACCAGCGCGAAGCGGAAACCACTCCCCGCGAGCATGGCTGACGAACGAGCCGCAGGACTCTCTGCGAAACCGGGTAGACCAGCAGGTCCGCTGCGTGCAGTACAGAACCGTCCAGCTCCATCCGCTCCGCGAGGTCGAGGGCGTTGAGCGCCTCCTCGTAGGAGTGGACGACTCCCCCGGCTCCGAGGTGGGAGCGGCCTATGGCGACCCGGCCGTCGTCGGCACGGATGTTCACGTCATCGTCCTCGTACACCAGCGCGAGCGCGGCGGCCCCCGCCACTCCCGCCGTGGCGAGCACGTCCTCGTCGGGTCCGCCGCCTCCACGACCCGTAGCTCCCGTGGGGACGGTTGCCGCTCCGCTGCCGATGCGCGTTACCTGGCTGCCGGCAACCGCCCGAACAGCCCGAGGCCCCGGCCCCCGCGGCGGCTCGCCGTGGGCTGGGAGTCACGGGCGCCCGGCACGACGAGCGTCACTCGCTCCCGGTACACGTCGCGGAGCTCCGCCGCCAGCCGGTGGGCAAGTCCGTCATCGCCGCAGACGACCATCCGGCCTGGGACGTCGGGTAGTTGGTCGTAGAGCCAGTCAGAAGCTGCCGGGATGGTCCGGACCCAGGTCAGCTCGCCCACGGACGGTGTGGCGAGGCCGTCGAGGGTCAGCCGGCAGACCAGGGCCGTGCCCGGTGCATCGACCAGTTTGGCGCCCGTGCTCAGCACGGCGCAGACGACGGACAGGGCCAGGAGATCGATCGCGGGGGCGCCTTGACGCGCGCCACTGCGTCGAGGGAGTCCACCGGCGCGGCAGTCGCCGCCCCCGCCAACACATCGAACCGTCCGACCCGAACGCGTGCCACATCAGCCTTCAAGGGTTACGGGCTCTCCTTCCCGCGAAAGGACAGCAGAGTGCCGCCACCTCGCGCGGAGCAGATGGCCTGGCAGCGCCGCTCTGTGCGCCATGACAGAAGGGCGACGGCGGAAACTTGTGTGACAAAGCTGCGAGAAGTTGGCACGATCGCTGAGGTTTCCCTGCCCTGCCCTGCCCGCTTCTGGAGGAACGCCACGGCCCTCAATTACGAGCTCGCTCCGGCCCGGTTGCCGTGGTCTGCCGTCGATCCCCGCCTCACTGCCTTCGACTGGGACGACGAGGAGGGCTCTCACGTCGCCATAGTGATCGCCTCGATGGTTCCTCCTGCCGGTGCCGGGTGGGAAGAGAGACATCGCTTTACCACGGAGATCACGGCACTTCTGGTATCCCGGTACGGCCGGTGGTCCTGCGGATGGAACTGGGCGGTCGGCGAGGGCGGTGGTGGTGGCATCGTCACCAGCTGGTGCTGCGAATCCCATTCCATAGGTGAGCCGGCAGCGACGGCTGCCAAGGTGGTCGCGTCGCTCCTGGAGTGGCGCGACTGGCTGGAGGATCTGGCCGAGCGGTTCACACAGTTGGCGCCGCCCCGCGGGGCGGATGCCGAGGAGCGCAGCTGGCACCTGGAACGGGCAGCTACCCGATTGGTGACGGTGGTAGTAGACCGCACGGGTGCCGAATGCGGCTGGTACGGGCTCTGCCGCACGGTGCTCACGTGGTTCCTCTCTTCCACGGGCATGGGGCCGGAAAGTGCGCACGACGCGGTCGACACTGCGATTGGTGGACGGTTCAGGAGCTGGACGGAACCGTCGCGGGCCTTGGTCGACTCCGTAGGAGAGGATCTCGCCGTAGGCCTGACCGGAGAGCAGCCGTATCGTGACCGCTGACGCCTTGGCTGTCTGGTGCCATGTCAGGAAGCGGGTCGACTGGGTTTCGGCGGTCAGTGAGACGCCGGCTCCGGTCGAGGCGACCGTGGACGGCTTCGGCACCTGGTGCGATGCGGGAGGCCGTTCCTCGAATCCGGCTCGAGGCGACCGATTGCTCGCCGCCCTGACTCAATCGCGCGCGGACGCTTCCCGTAATCGACCCCTCACCTGCGTGCTTCTGACGGAATGGCAGCGGCTTGTCCTCGGCCGGCGCGAGGTGTCGTTCCGACAGGGCGACGCCTTCGCCAAACGGGGCCGTGAACGCTACGCACTTACGCCGCACACGCAGCGGGACTTCGAGCACTGTCTGCGCGACAGCGCCGACCCGAGAGTCCCTCTGGCCTCCCGTGCGGCCAGGGCCTACCTGGACGTGGCCTTCTTCCACCCCTTCCCGGATGGCAACGCCCGCCTTGCCATGCTCACGCTCGCCTACATCCTGGAGCTGGAAGGAGTTCGGCTTGATCAGGCCGGCCCCTTGCAGACCACGCGTTACGCGGACGACGCCGCCGGCGCGGCAGACCTGGCCGCCCTGGTCTCCGTCCTCATCCGCTCGACCCATCACCGGGCGACCAGAGCCCATCGCTGAGAGCGCAACCTCCCCTCGGTCGCCTTGACGGCCTGGCCGGGAGTTGAGCACGCATATCCGTACGCGGTTGAGCACGCTGACGTGTACGCCGACAGCGGGCCGCATGACGTCCAAGGTTCCGGCTTCAGCGCGGCAGGAACCCGCAGGGGTGAGCACCGGGATGCTGACATCCGAGATCGGGACCGACTCACGACTCCGGTTTCCTCATCGTCCGCGCCCGCCTGCCCAAGCGGCTCAGTTCGCGCTGGGCGTGACGTTTATGCCCAACGGTGAAGGCCACCTCGCGTGCCGATCCGTGGGGAAGGGTCGTGCGGTCGGTTCCGTCAATGTGTGGAGGTAGCCCGTGGGCCCGGACCTGAGCCGTGTGATGCGCTCTTCGCCATACTGGCCGGTGATCAGTCACACGACGCTGCGGCGGGTCCTCCCGGGGTTCGCCGTCTCGTCGCTGGGTGACGGCATGGCCGTGGTGGCGGTGAGCTGGCTGGCGATCGAGCTGGCGCCGGCCGCGGACCGCGGGGTCTGGGTGGCGCTGGCGGCGGCCGCCTACACCCTGTCGGGGGCGGTGGGCGCGCTGCTGCTCGGCCGCTTCCTGCGCCACCGCCCGCCCACCCAACTGGCTGGCTGGAACGCGGCGTTGCGGGCGGGAGCGCTGGGGGCCATCCCGGTGCTGCACGCCTTCGACGCACTCGGCATCGAGGGGTACGTCGCGCTGCTGGCGGTCTCCTCCGTGCTGCATTCCTGGGGTCAGGCGGGTGTCTACACGCTGATCGCCAGGGCACTGCCCGAGCGCAACCACCTGGCGGGCAACGCCGTGCTGTCGGGTGTGGGGTCGATCGCCACGGTGGTGGGGCCGCCGCTGGCCACGCTGCTGATCGTGTTCGGGGGCCCGGCGACAGTGCTGGCCGTGGACGCGACGACGTTCCTCGTCCTGGCGGTGACCTTCCTGGTCGCCGTCCCCGAAGACGCGGTCCCGGAGCCCGAGGACTACACGGCCTCGCGGTCGTCCGGTTTCGCAGTGATCCGGCGCAGCCCGGCGCTCTCCGGCCTCCTCGCCCTGAGCTTCGCGTTCTTCTTCCTCTTCGGCCCCGTGTACGTGGCGCTCCCGCTGCACGTGTCGGACGATCTGGGCGCCTCGGCCGGTGTGCTGGCAGCGTTCTACACGGCCTTCGGCATCGGCGCGGTACTGGGTTCGGTGCTCACCGGCTTCCTCAGCCGGTGGCGGTTGTGGCCCACGACGGTCGGCATCGTCATCGGCTTCGGTGCGCTGATGCTCCCCCTGGGCCTGAACGCCCCGACGGCCGTGTCGGTCGTCTGCTTCGGGGTAGCCGGGCTGCTCTGGCCGCCGTACTCATCGCTGTCGACCACCCTCTTCCAGCGCTCGACGCCCAGCGCGCTGCTGCCGCAGGCCCTGGCGGCGAGTTCCGCCGTCAGGGTGCTGTCGGTGCCCCTGGGCACCGCGCTCGGAGGACCGGTGGCGGCCGGCCTCGGCGCGGTCGGCGCGCTGCGCCTGTCCGGTGCGGGCATCGCGGTGGTGGGCCTGGTCGCCGCCTCCGCGCTGACTCTGCGGGCCGCACGGACGTGTCACGAGCCGACGGCGGGGACCGCGGAGCCGGCCCGCGCGGAGTCGGAGACGGGGACGGGCGCAGAGCAAGAAGCAGGGGCGCGGCCGTAGCCCCAGCGGGCGCAGAGCAGGGACGCCAGGGTGAAGACGGCGGTCCCGGCCAGGAAGATCCGCTTGCGGCCGTAGAGATCGCCGAGCCGGCCGCCGGTGATCAGGCCGAGGGCGAAGGTCAGGGCGTAGGCGGCGTGGATCCACTGGAGGGCGGCGGCGCCGGTGTCGGCGGCGATGGTGGGCAGGGCGGTGTAGACGACGGAGCCGTCGAGCGCGTTCATCAGCTCGGCGGTCAGGACGACGGCGAGGCTGACGGCCCGGGTACGGCCCGCGACGCGGACTGCGCCCTCCGGCGGGCTGCTGGTGGTCTGGCGGGTGTCGTGGGACACGAGGGGGAGTCCTGTTCCGGTGCGTTCGTGGATGCGGGCGGGCCAGGGCCGCCGCGTACGCCGACAGCGCACGGGAAGAGGTAGGGGCCCAGGCCGAAGCGGGGCCGTCCTTTCCGGCATGCCGGTACGGCACCGCGAGGGTGCTGTCCGTGTCGGAGGGGGTCGGCTACCGGGCCTGGCGATACGTCATCACCTCACATCGACTGCGGCGGAACGCTTCCGCCAAGGGGAAGGGGGGTGGGCCGGCGGCCCGCCCAGCAGGGGGGCCGCCGGCGGTCAGGCGGTGGCCTTGGGCGGCGCGGGGAGCCGGAACATGAGTGCCCACATCACCGCGAGGGCCGCGATGACGTACCAGACGCTGCCCGCGAAGGCCTGAGTGACGGTGGTGCCGTGGCTGCCCGCGGGGTCGTACTGGAAGAACACCACCGAAACCGTCGCGATACCGAGGGCGGTGCCGAGCTGCACGGCCGTGTTGAACAGTCCCGCCGCAGATCCTGCGTCCTGGTGGCCGACCTGGCTGAGGGTGAGGCCGGCGAGACCTGCGCCGACCATGCCGAAGCCGGCGCCGACGAGGATCATCGGGGCGACGGCGGCCACGAACGGCACTTCGGTCTGCTGGGCGGAGACCAGCAGCTGGTAACCGACGAGGGTGACGGCGATGAGTACGGCCCCGGCCTGCGGGACGCGCCGCAGGTGGCGGCCCGCCCGCTTGGAGGCGAGCATCGCTCCGGCCATGCCGCCGATGGAGATGGCGACGGACGCCGGGGCGAACTGGCCGGGCGTGAGGCCGAGGCCGGACTGCATGAACAGCACCCACGTCAGCAGGAACACACCGGAGACCAGCCCGAAGACCAGCTGCGCGGCGAGCCCGCCGGCGAATGCCTTGCTCTCGAAGAGGGACAGCGCCACCAGCGCGGAGCCGTCCTTGGCGGTCCTCGCCCGCTGCTGCGCCACGAACACGCCCAGCACGATCACACCCGCGGCGATCATGCCGAAGCTCCAGGCAGGCCAGTGCTTCTCGCCGCCCACGGTGAGCGGGTAGGCGATCAGCAGCAGACCTGCGGCGGAGAGCAGCATGCCCAGCAGGTCCAGGCGCAGGGCATGCTGCTCCCGGGGCTCCGGGATGAACCGGAGGGCGAAGAGCACGGTGGCCAGGCCGATGGGCAGGTTGATCAGGAAGATCGCCCGCCAGCCGAGACCTGCGATGTCGGCGGCGGTCAGGACGGCGCCCAGGACGGGTCCGAGGACGCCGCCCAGGGACATGATCATGCCGTACATGCCGAACGCCTTGGCCTGGGAGTCTCCCTGGAAGGTGACCGCGATGACGGCCATGACCTGCGGCACCATCGCCGCCGCTCCGGCCCCCTGCAGGGCCCGGGCGGCGACGAGGAACTCCGGGCCAGTCGCGATTCCGCACAGCAGCGATGCCAGCGTGAAGAGGGTGGTGCCGGCGATGAAGACCCGCTTGCGCCCGAAGAGGTCACCCAGGCGCCCGCCGGTGATCAGGGCGAGGGCGAAGGTGAGGGTGTAGGCGGCCGGGATCCACTGCACTGCGGCGCTGGTGGCGCCTGTGTCGGCCTGGATGGAGGGCAGTGCGGTGTGGACGATCGAGCCGTCGAGCGCGTTCATCAGCTCGGCGATCAGCACCACGACCAGCGTGATCGCCCGTGGCGCCGTCGCGTTGCCGTGGGCGGCCGCTCCGCACAGGGGCGCCCCCGGGGCGCTCGGGGCCCCGGGGGCAAAGCGGAAAGGGGTCAGGCCGGGGTGATGTTCTCGGCCTGGGGGCCCTTCTGGCCCTGGGTGACGTCGAACGTGACGACCTGGCCCTCCTGGAGTTCGCGGAAGCCCGAGGAGTTGATCGCGGAGTAGTGGGCGAAGACGTCCGGGCCGCCGCCGTCCTGGGCGATGAAGCCGAAGCCCTTTTCAGCGTTGAACCACTTCACAGTTCCCGTAGCCATGTCTCATGCCTTCCAGTCGATGAACGCCTCCCGCTCCATGCGGAAGGCGGAGGTGATCGTCCTGGTTCCTGCGGCACTGCACAGCAAAACGCCCCCACCAAGGCGTGGGCAAAAGGGACTTCCGAACCACGACAGCTGACGCAAACGCTACACGCCCCCAACGCCCCGTCACCAGAGGAAACGCCCCGGAGACCTGACGCCGAGGTGGGGTTCAGGGCCCGCCGGTGTCCGGCGGGCGCGGGACGGTCTCAGGCTGCTGCCGCCGGGGTCGCCGAACCAGCGGCAGAGCGGTGTCGGGCATTGATGCGCTGGGCTTCCTCGAGCTGGTTCTCGAGGATCACGATCCGGCAGGCGGCCTCGATCGGGGTGCCCTGATCAACGAGCTCCCGGGCGCGGGCGGCGATCCGCAGCTGGTAGCGGGAGTAACGCCGGTGACCACCCGCGGAGCGGAGCGGAGTGATCAGGCGCGCTTCGCCGATCGCGCGGAGAAAGCCCTGGGTGGTGCCGAGCATCTCGGCGGCCCGGCCCATGGTGTAGGCGGGGTAATCGTCATCGTCGAGACGGCTGAAGGAGTCGTCTGCTGTCACTGCACCTCTCTCACCGAGCGTACGGAGGGGCCCTGGTGCCTATGGCACCAGGGCCCCGAAGGAACTGCTACACCATCTGCCGGCCCTGGTACTGCGCCGGCCTTCTGTTTCCGCCCACCCGACCGGAATGCTGTCGAGGGTGCGGGGATCGCAGATGCGTGACCGGAGACCACCTCACTATCGATGTCCTGCGGTACCCGGACTCGCGTGGCGTCCGGGCGATCCTGATGGCGTCCAATCCCTCCGTTCTTCCCTCGGTGATCAACTGCTTACCAAACGGGATGCTGCGTACTGCTGGTATTGCTCTCCTGCTGGTGATGCGTACTGCTCCGTAGCCTGTGGTAGCGCCACGCTCCGGCAGCCAGCCCCGTCGCCCATCCTGCATCTGCTCTGGCTTAGAACCCCACTGCCGAACCTCCCGGTGCGCGCGCCCGCAGCCGACGCCTTCACCGAGGTGCTGCTCACTGACCTCACTGCTGGGTAATGCGAACTGCACTTGATACGGGTACTGCTACTGCGTTTACTGCGGTACTGCTCGCGGCGGCCCCTGATCACTGCGGGCCACCCGGTCCGGTCGTCAGCCCCGTCGCCGTCCTGCAACAACCCTGGCTTCGGAACTCCACCACCGCACCGTCATACGCACTGCAACTACGGGTACTGCTGCCCGACAGTTCGTCTCTGCCGGGCCCTGCGGTCCTTCTGGGTTACGAGAGAAACCATAACCACACCACCACCCAATGTCTACTTCAGCCGACATAGATTTTCGTGCGCCCAGTAGTGAGGTAATCGACCTCGCGCAGCGACACCGGCAGGGTGCAGGCGGTCATCGTCGGCCGCCCTGCCCCACGAGTACAGCCTTACGACCACCCACCCGCAGCTCGCTGCACCGGCTCCCGCCGCACGGGGCGGCCGGCTGCGTACGGGCAGGGGCGGCGGGAGCAGGACGGTCAGCCGGCATCGCGTCTGATCGGCTGCTCTGCCGAGGCGTCGTGTTCAGGGGCTTTACGCCAGCGGGCCTCGCAGAACGAGTAGAGGCCGAACAGCAGAAGCCCCACCGCCGCGGCGATCAGCAGCACCGGACCCGCCGGCGTATCGGCGAACGAACGCAACGTCTCGTCCAAGCCCTTTGCCTCGCTGGCGTCGAAGCGCACCGCGGCCAGGAGAACGAACAGGCCGGTCGCCACCGCGACCACTCCGCACGCCACGCCGCCGATGATGCCCAGCGCCGCGACGACGCGCCGCGACGTCCGGCTCATCCGGTCCGTACGGAGGTTCTTCTCGAACTTGCGCATCAGGCTGCGCACCACGATGACCACGCCCACGACGGCCAGCACGGCCCCGAACACGCCCACGAGTACCCGGCCATAGGGCCATTCCAGCACGCGCGCGGTGTAGTCCTTCGACGCCTGGTCACCGGCGCGGGTTCCGCCGGACCCGCCGACCAGCGCGGTCTGCACCACGCCGACACAGATCACCAGGTAGAAGACGGCCAGCCCCAGGGATCCCAAACGCCGGGTCCACTTGTCACCGCCTTCCGTCGCCTGCCCGAAGGCGGCCTCGGAAAGGCGCCACAGCGCCATCGCCGCCAGCCCCACCACCAGCGCCCACAGCAGCACCTGGCCGAAGGGCTGCTCGCCGATGGTCCGCACCGCCCCCGACCGGTCGGCCTCCTTGCCACTGCCGCCGCCGAAACCGATCCGCACGGCGAGGAGACCCACCAGAACGTAGATCACTCCCCGCGCACAGAGCCCGACCCGGGACGCAACCTCCATGGCGCGGCTGTCGGCCACACGCTGCCCCGGCGTCTTGCCCTGGGCGGCATCCTTCTCGGTCGCCATACCCGACACCTCCCCGTGCGCGGACGCCATGGCATCCAGTCACAGCCCCTACCCCCACCATGGCACCAAGCAGCGCACCCGACCAGCGCAGTCCTCCGCTTCCAGAGAAGGCGGAAGGTCATGGCATATGGGTGAACTCCGCTCGGGCAGTGCACGCGGTCCTGGCCATCGCCGTCGTTGCCGGCCCCCGTCTGTTCCGAGCCCTTATCGATCTCAGCCTCGGACTCAGCGCATGGGGCTGGGTTGCCGGACTCGCCAGGCCAGCATCCTCGTCAGCACCACCTACGGGTGGCTCATCGCCTCTTCCGACACCCACGGCTTCACCTGCCGGCTGTTCCCCACCATGATCGTCGTCTGCAACCTCGGCGCCTTCTGCGTGACTCCCTACGCCCTCGTCCGCGGCACCATCGGGTGCGGCTGACCTGTCGCGTACTTGCACCCTTCCGCGCGGCCGGCGATCCCTGGACACGGCGGGACGTTCCCCCGATGTTTCCTCCCTTGTGTGCCCAGCTCCAGGCCGACAGACCGGCTCCCGGAGCCGTCCCACGCGTCCGGGACCGGCAAGCGGGCTCACTATCGGCCTCGGCAGAGTCCCGCTCCTCGGGGCCGGCGCCTCGCCATTCCACGATCGGGCCCGATGAGGACGTGGCCGGCCTGCTGTCCGGGCGGTCGCGGGAAGAATGCGAAGCTGCGCGTACCGGACTGCGGCGGGCCGCGGTAGAGCAGGCAGCTGGGTCGGAAGTGCTTCCGTCCGCGCACCACGTCTCCGAGCGCGTACGGCGCGGACGCGGGCCCGGACTGCGCTCCGTTCGGTCGGTGTAGACGCCGATGCAGTCGATCCCGAGCCCGCGGCCGACCAGGGCGGCCTGGGGATGAAGCAGAGGATGGGCGAGCAGGGCATCGGCCCCGCTACCCGCGACCTGCAGGAGGTGCTCTGCCGCGATGGCGGCCATCTCCTGTGAGTTCTTCGTCCGGGCGCCCCGTGAGGTGAACGACCCGATCGCCGCTTCATGACGGTCAAAGGGCATGGCACGGACCCCGAGCCCCAGAGTTCGAAAGACGGACGCGTAACGGTTGGAGGTCACCACCACGACGTCGTGCCCCGCTCTCACCAGGCCGGAGGCGAGGCCTGTGTAGGGGGCGATGTCACCAGCCGTACCCCACGTTGCGGGACGCTCACAGGGGCCACCGGGTCGCAGTCCATGGCTTGAACCTTTCGTTGACGGGGTGGGGAGGGAGCAAGCCCAGCAGCGCAGGAAACCCTCCTCCCCCGCAGCAGTAGGAGGCGGAGCGACAGTGAGCGGCGCAAGGGCGGTGATCACACCTCGGACAGGCTGCTTCGGACCCGACGTCAACTGATCCGGCGCAGAAGGGCACCCGATCATCTCGGCGGATCGATGCGACCCTCCGGGTACATCCTCCAGGACGGGCCAGGTCCTGCCGCCTGTCCCGACCGGCCCGGTCGTCACTCGAAAGCGCCGACCCGTGGCAGCACACCAGCCAGTGCGCGCCAGTCGTCCACACCGGTACAACGGAACTCCCGTCCGGGCGTTACGCATCCTGCGGTGAAGCGTGTACGTCGGCTGAGCGAGGCGCACGCGAGGGGCACCCACGGCCCGGGCACAGTGCTCGTTGTTGCAGAGCGCGCCGCGATCAACATGGACTGGGCACGGTACGGAGCCGCCCCGGACGCCCCTCGAAGACGTGCAGGTTTCCACCGTCACCGGGATGTCCGCCCCTGCGGAAGGCGCAGTCTGGGCTACGGGCCTGCGCGAGAAGGCACGGGAGCTGGAACGGCGCCTACCCCGCTGACCAGAGCAGCCGCGTCCAAAGGAACCGATCGCAATCCCTCACGGCTGCAGCCCGTCATGAGAAGCACACGGCGGAGATGTCTTCCTCTGCACCCGTGCCGCGGTCGTCGCCGCCGGCCGCGGCGAATTCGACAGCGGCCTCCAGGCACCCGCGGCCTTCACTCCTTACGCCACCGACCTCATCTGGGACCGCGACACACGCTGCTCCCACGAGTCGTGCTCGAACACCGAGGGCCGGGCTGGTTGAACGGCACGGCCCGCAGATGGTGACGAACTCCAGCGCCGTTGATCGTCCTCACGGAGTGTGGGCCAGAACCTGGCTCTCACCTACGCAGCCCCCTTGGTGATCCACCACACACCACCCCGCCTGGACTCCCGTCGGCGGTCCCGCGTAAACATGGATCATGCCGGAAGAGTCTCCCGCCCCCGAATCCCCGCTGATACACAGCCTGCGCACAGCCGTGGCCGCCGCCCCCGGGGATGTCCCTCTGCGGCTGCACCTCGCGGAGTTGCTGCTTTCCGCGGGTCTGCACGACGCTGCAGTGACGGAGGTCGCAACAGCCTTGCAGCATGCTCCGGGGGACGGAGCGGCGCGGGAGTTGATGGTGCGGGCGATGGGGATGCCGGCAGCCCCCACGCCCGCGGCCCGGAACACGTCCACGGTCGCTGATCCTGTGTCGTCCCCCGAGCCGGCCGCGTCCGCCGAGCCGGCCGCGTCCCCCGAGCCGGCCACGTCCGCCGAATCGGCGGCGCCGGCGGATCCGGTAGGCGCCCCCGATGAGTCGTCCCGCCCTGCCCGGTTCGACTGGCGGGCGGCCGAGCAGGAGGTCGACGGCATCGTCGAGCCCCGCTTCGTCGAGCCCCCGCTCAGCGCCAGCGGCAGCGGCGACCCCGGGGACGCCGCTGCCTGGGAGGTGTCCGCTCCCGGCGTCGTGCGGCTCGCCGACGTCGGCGGCATGCAGGAGGTCAAGGACCGCCTCGAAGCCGCGTTTCTCGCGCCGATGCGCAACCCCGAACTGCGCAAGCTGTACGGCAAGAGCCTGCGCGGCGGGCTCCTGCTCTACGGTCCGCCCGGCTGCGGCAAGACCTTCATCGCCCGTGCCGTCGCCGGCGAGCTCGGCGCGAGCTTCCTGTCCGTGTCCGTCAACGACGTCCTCGACATGTGGATGGGCAACTCCGAACGCAACATGCACGAGATCTTCGAGACCGCCCGCCGTCAGGCGCCCTGTGTCGTCTTCCTCGACGAACTGGACGCGCTCGGCGCCAAGCGCAGCCGTACGCAGCACAGCGGCATGCGCAACACCGTCAACCAGCTCCTCACCGAGCTCGACGGCATTCACTCCGCCGCGAATGAAGGCGTGTTCGTCCTCGCCGCCACCAATGTCCCCTGGGACGTGGACATCGCGCTCCGGCGTCCGGGACGGCTCGACCGCACTCTGCTCGTCCTGCCGCCCGACGCCACCGCCCGCGAGGCGATCCTCCGCTACCACCTGCGCGAGCGTCCCATCGAGGCAGTCGATCTGGGACGTCTCGTCAAGGCGACGGACGGCCTCTCGGGTGCGGACCTGGCCCATGTCTGCGAGTCGGCGGCCGAGAGCGCGCTGCTCGACTCGGTACGCACCGGCCTGATCCGCATGATCGGAACGAAGGACCTGCTCGAGGCTGCGAAGTCGGTGGTCCCGTCGACCGAACCGTGGTTCGCGGCGGCGCGGAACGTGGCGATGTTCGCCAACGAGGGCGGTATGTACGACGACCTGGTGACGTACCTGAAGAAGAGGCGGAAGCTGTGAGCATGAATCCGGTGGTGGCGCGCGCCGGTGCGCTGCAGGCGGCAGACCGGTTCGAGGAGTCCAAGGCCGTGCTGGCCCCCCACCTCGCCGAGGAGCCGGACGACGAGTGGGCCTGGCAGCTGCTCGCCGTCGCCCACGAGAGACTCGGCGAGTACGAGCTCGCGGAGCGGGCAGCCACCGAGATGCTCCGGATCTCGCCCGGGCACGTCGGCGCGCTCATTCTGCTGTCCCGGGTGCTGCTCCGCCTGGGCAGGCCGTCCGAGGCTCGGGCCGCGGCAGAGGAGGCCATCCGCAGAGCGCCCGACAAGTGGTCCTCGCATCTCGCGCTGTCCGGCGTCCTCGTCGCCTATGCGACGGCCCCGCCTGCCGATCACGAGCGAGCGTACGAGGCGGCCCACGAGGCGGTACGCCTCGCCCCGCAGGAGCCCGACGCCTACCAGGCCCTGTGCTTCGCGGCCGTACGCACGCAGCGACAGGACGTCGCGAAGCGGGCCCTGGTCGAATGGCTGCGCCTCGACCCGTCCAACGAGACAGCACAGGCCATGCACACCGACGCGATGGCCGACACCCCGGACGTCACGGCCGCCCGGGCCGCGGAGATGTACTCCGCAGGCCTGGCCGGCGCACCCCAGTCCCCGCTGCTGCGCAGCGGCCTCGACCATGCCACGTACCGCCTGCTGCGGGGAACACGCTGGCTCGCGCTCGTCTGCCTGGCAGCTGCGGGAGTGATGATCGACCTCTTCGCCACGGCCAAGGACCCGATCTTGCGGGAGCTGCCCGTACCGCTCGGCAACCGCATCTGGGTGCTGATGGTCATGGCCGCGATCTGGGGCTTCGGCGCACTGTTGCGCTACCACCGGCTGCGTACCGGAGTGCAGCTCAACATCCGCTCCCTCGTACGCCGTGGCCGCTGGGCCCGGATCGTGCTGGGACAGGCTGCGTGGACCATGCTCTGCGCACTGCTGATATCCCAGATTCCGTGGACCGATCGGAGTGTGCCCGAGGTCCTCTTCTGGGCCGGCTTGGTGGTGCCGCTTTCGACCATGGCGTACGACCGCAGGAGGACCGGGTGACCGGATGATCCGCAGCAGTCGTCGGGCCTCGGCGTCTAGGTCTCACAGCGGCCGGCCCCCCGCGTAGCCACCGACAGCCGGCCGATCGACGTGCCCCGGTGCGGGCTCATCGTGGAGGCGGAAGAGGAGAGGGAAGGGCTGGAGGCGGAAGTTTCCGCTCCACCAGCCTCTGCCTCGCCCCGGCCGCCGGTTGGTTCAGCGCCAGCCACCGTGGCGAGGGTCCGGGTACTCGCCGAACGGGGGTCATGTACGGGCCGCGCCGAACGCCCAGGGCGACCGTGCCGTCGGGTACATCGACCACCCCGACAGCTTCGTCGAGTTCGACGTCTTCGCCGCTTCCGCCGGGGACCACACCCTCTCCGTGCACTTCGGCAACGGCTCCCTGGACCACACGGGCGCCCGGGTGGCCTCCTCGCACCTGCTCTCGGTCAACGGCAGCGCCGGGCGCCGTGCACTACCCGCACACCGGGTGGGACACCTGGCGCACCGCGCGGGCGCCGCTCACCCTGAGGGAGGGCTGGAACACCGTCCGGCTGGGCAAGGGCGAGTGGTACGCCGAACTGGACAGCGTGGATGTCGCCTGACACCACCGGCACGGTCGGGCGGCGTCAGCCCCACCTCTGGTGATCCGTACGGGCGCAGGGCAGGGCCCGCAGGCCGGCCTCGGCGCTGTCGTCGAGGCGGGCGCCCGTGGCCTTGCTGCGGACCTCGACCGACTCGTCGGGCCAGGGAGTGACCGCCCACTTCTGGGACGGGGCGGCGGTACGGGCCGCCGTGGCCAGGCCGTCCGGGCCATGGGCAAGGCAGGCGCCGGTGGCGTGGTTGCGCAGCCGGAGGGCGCCGTCCGGCTGCCGGTGCAGGGTCCACCGCTGGTAGCTCATGCCGTTGCAGGGGTAGGTGCGCAGTCGTTTGTCGACGCTGTGGTCCAGGCAGGCGCCGGTCCGGCGGCTGACGACGATGCGCACGGTGTCGGCCGGCCCCGGCCCGCCCGTCGCGGGCTCCCCTGCGTCGGGTGCCGTTCCTGCTGCTCTTTCGGCTGCGGACCTGCCCTGGGTGGTGAGGGCGCCGTCCGCCCGCGCTCCGGGCGCTGACGGCATGAGGAACCAGGTGAGCACCGCGCCCAGCGCAGCCCTGGCCAGGGCGCCGGCGAGGGTGCACGCGCGGCGGCCGCCCGGCAGCGGCCACACCCTGCGCCGCGGCGCGGGGGCCCGGGGAACCGCGCTGTCGGCCGCCCCCGCGGGTGCCGCGGCGGGTGCAGCGACCTCGGCGGCCTCGGCCACTTCCTCCTCGGCGACCTCGGCCACGTCCTCTGGCTGATGCGCCTACCGCAGGCGGCCGGGGCTCGTTGCGCTCGGCGGCCTCCCACAGCGCGCGGTACTCCGCAGCATCGGCGCCCAGCGCCCGGCACAGGTCCCGGAGACGGTCCAGGGCGGAACGGTCTGCCCGCGGAAGTAGCGCGACAGCGACGAGTCGCTGATGGGCATCCGGTTCTCCAGGATCGCGCAGTGTGCAACCGGATCGCTGTTGGAGGGCACGCAGCGCGGCGCCCATTCGGCGGGCGTCCGTGGTGTGCCGGTCCGTGCCGTCGAGGTAGCTCATTCCCTGCCCTCTCCCCAGAAGGCCGCTGAGGTGTCCCATGCGGCGCGGCCTGTTCCGGGACGCGCCCGTCCCAGGGGTCTCGCTCGCCGGGGCGCGGCTCGTACAGGGCCGGGCGGCCGACGCCGAACTGCCCGATCTCCGTCATCAGCGCGGCACCGGTCTGGATCTCATCCGCCGTCCAGCGGGCGGGACACGGCAGCGGGTGGTGGGGGCAGTGCTCGGGAGCGCCAAGCACTGCTTCAGCGCGGGTGCTCTCTCGAGCAGTGTTGGTTCACCGTCCCTTGTCCTTCTTTGCCTTGTCCTGCCCAGGGTTATCCTTCGTCTTCGGAGCCCCCGGCGCCCTCGCCGGCCGTTCTGTGACCGGTCGCGCGGAAGATGGGCCGGTTGAGCTGGTCGGCGCGTCGGGTTCTGGTGGAGTGGAGGGCGCCGCGGCCGGCGGCTGCGGGGTTGATGCCGAGGCGGATGGCTCGGGCGCCGCGGATCGTGACTCCGGCGGGGCTGCCTCCTCGCTGTTCGTCGGGGCCGACGGCTGCTGATGCGAGGGAGCGGTGGCGGGTGGGTTCTTGTCTGCGGGGATGCCGCCGATCAGCAGCGCGCAGATGCCCGCGACGCTCGCGGACGCAAGGCCCCACCAAACCGGACGGTTACGCCGGACATCCCCCTTCTGTGTAGGTTCGGGCGTTCGTGCGGCGTCAGCGGTGGGGGGCGGGGGAAGGGAGCGGTGTGTGGAGGTCTCATCAAGGGCTGCGCTGACTGCGGTGCGGGGTCGCGGTGCTCGTGCGAGGTCCTGCAGGCGGTGGTGAACGGCGGCGGCGTCGGGGCGTGCCTGGGGGGCCTGGTCGGTCATCGCGGTCAACAGGCGGGCGAGGCCCTCCGGCAGTCCTTCGGGTATGCGGGGCCGACGCATGAGGTGGGCGGTGCCGATCTCCACGGGGGTTCCCCGGTATTCGCGGTGTCCGGTGAGCGCCTCTAGAAGGGTCACCCCCAGGGCATAGATGTCGCTGGCCGTACTCGCCCCTTGGCCCAGGAACTGTTCCGGGGCCATGTAGGCGAGCGTGCCGACGAGGGTGTCGGGGGCGCTGTGGGATTGGTCGTGGATGGTCCTTGAGAGCCCGAAGTCGGCCAGGTGCGGCGAGCCCTCCTCCCCCAGGAGGATGTTGGAAGGTTTCACGTCGTGGTGGATGACGCCGTGGGCGTGCACGTGGTCGAGGGCTGAGGAGATGTCGGCGCCGATCCGCGTGACCTGGACCGGGCCCAGGGGGCCTGCGTCCATCCGGGTGCGCAACGTGACGCCGCGGATCAACTCCGTGACCATGAAGGCACCGTGGCCGTGCCGGCCGGCGTCATAGACGGTGACGAGGGCGGGATGGGACAGGCGGGCCAGCGTACGGGCCTCGTCGCAGAAGCGGTCGGCCGTGACTGTATCCGCGCCCGGGCGGAACACCTTGACGGCCACTTCACGGCCTAGCACCTGATCGACACCGCAGAATACGTCCGCCGTACCGCCGGAACCTATGGGACCCCGGAGCTGGTAGCGCCCGCCCACGAGGACGTCGTATTCGTCGCGTTCAGGCAGTGCTCCGTGCTTTGGGACGGACCGGGCCGGCATGGGTCCTCCTCCACTCGCGGGCAGTGCCGCGCGCCTACCCCTCGCTGGTCGCCTTACGCACAGGTCTCCGACAGCTCCGACCCGGTACGCGGGGCAAGCGGTACGGGAACCCCCCGTGGGTGCCTCGCATGGGGGGCCCGGGCCGCGACAGCCGTGGGGACGACGGTGTGCCGGTCGGCTGCTGGCACGCCACGAGGCCCCCACTGGAATTCCGGCAGACACCTGGCTCCAGCCGCAACCGTCCCGGCCCACCGCGTCCCCTGTCCATCCACCCATCCCATCCGCAACCTCCGCTCCCCGACCTGGCCCCTCCACTACCTGCCGACCAGCGCCAGCGAGCCCGCGACCTCCATCGATTCTTATGGCGTGATCGTTCGTTGAACCGTGCATGACGGATTTGGTTCAGCGGTAGGTTCCGGAAGAGTTGTGGGTGTTGTTTCGGCGGGTGGTGCCGCCGACGGAGTTGATACGTCCGCAGGGTGGAGGCCGGCGCCGGGCGGGTGACCGTGAGGCTATGGCCGCGATCGTTTTCGTGGCGACCTCGGGCTGCACGTGGCGGCAGGTGCCGCCGGTGTTCGGCCGAGCTGGCAGACGGGCTACCGACGCTCCACCACGTGATCCTCGACGAACTCGGCGCCCGCGGAGAGCTGGACTGGTCGCGGTGTGCGATCGACTCGGTCAGCCTGCGGGCGGCAAAGGGGGCCACTGACGGGACCGAATCCGACCGACCGTGGCATGTCGGGATCGAAGATCCATCTGATGACCGACCGGGACGGACTGCCTCTGCCCTTGGGCGGCTCGGGCGCCCACATGCATGACAGCCAGGGCCTTGAACCGCTCGTGGGGGGATCCTGCCCATCCGTTCCCGACGTGGCCGCTGTCGTCGGCGCCCGGCGAAACTGCACGCAGACAAGGGCTATGACTACGACCACTTGCGCCGATGGCTCCGCAAGCGTGGGATCCGCCACCGCATCGGCCGCAAAGGAGTCGAGTCCTCGCAAGGGCTCGGCCGCCACCGCTGGGTCGTCGAAAGGACCGTGTCCTGGTTCGCCGGCTGCCGACGGCTCCCCCGCCGCTACGAACGCCTAGCCGAACACTTCCTCGCCTTCGCCGGCATGGCAGCACTCCTGATCGAATACCGCCGCCTCGATAGGCCGATCAAACCGAGAAACCAGTGAGCCGAGGCCGGGCCTCCTCGCGTCCGAAGGTCAGCACCCTCGCAAGTACCTCGCGCATCTCGTTGATGCCTTCGGCCGGCACATCGAGCACCGCCTCGATCTCCGCGTCCTCCAACTCCAAGTCATCCAGACAACCGGGGTCCAGCGACACCGCGAGCAGGCTGCCCGTCAGAGCTACCTCGCGGACACAGCCATAGGCCGTGTACTGGTCCGGGGTCATCACGCAGTACGTGTCGAGCCCGAGCGAGATGTCCTGTGCGGACGGTTCACCGCTAGGGCTCGTGAACAGCAGGAAGAAGCCCTCATCCCCCTCCGCCACGCCAGCCTGCATCTCGCCGTCAACGTCGACCTCGGCAGCCACCGCACGGGCTGTGAACCTGTATGTCACACGCCGGTTCTACCAGGACCCCAGCCCAGCCCAGGTCACGCTCACCCCAGCTCACCGCCCTTGCGGACCACCTGACCGAGCGTGGCCTGGTGCTGGAGATGCCCGCCGGGCTACTGCTCCGTATCTACGACCCCACGGGTCCCGGCAAGCTGCTGGTCGGCTTCTTCGACGCGATGGCGGAGACGGAGCGGGAGAACATCCGGATTCGACGCTGGAAGGGCTGGAGACTGCGGCCCGCAAGGGCGCGACGCCGACGGCCGGTTCGCCGGCGTCCCTCGGCGCACGTTTCCCCGGTTGCGCCTATCGGCTGATGGTGGCTGGTGGTGGCGTCCATCGGCTCTTGGGGAGCACGGTGGTGCTGACTCCGAAGTCGCTTTTGAGCTGTTCGGGGATGGCGTAGTGCATGACGCGGCCGCGGGTGAGGGAGGACAGTTCGAGGATGCTGGTCAGATGTCCGATCCGATCCAGGGCCCAGGCCGCCAGGGGTGAGCGGTCCTCGATGGTCTCCAGCACGCCCAGCAGGGCGGGGGCGGCCTTGACGACGGTGTCCCAGGTGGTGCGGGGCACCTGCAGCCAGTCGGCGCAGGTGTCTCCGATCAGGTATCGGATGAGGGCGGAGACCACGGGGTCGAAGAAGGTGCCGGGTACGACTTCTTCGTAGAGGTCGATGAGCTGTCGGGTGAGTTGGGCGCCTTCCTCGCTGGGGCCCATGTGGCGGGTCATGTACAGGTCGGAGAAGGCTCGGGCCTCCTGGAGGTTCTGAGGGACATGGGTCTGGTCGATGCCGAGGATGGCGCCGACCACCTTCCAGGCGTAGTAGTAGGCGTCGGCGCCTTCGTTGCTCATGTGGATGCCGAGGCGGTGAAGTGCGTCGAGGACCTGGATGGAGAACATCATCTGGCCGCCGATCATGTCTTCCTGACAGATCGGGATGCCCAGAGCCGCGGTGTCCCAGCGGTCCTCACGCTTGAGGTGATGCCGGATGGAGGCGTGCAGGAGCCGTACCTTCTGGGCCGCCGGGATGAAGCGGCTGCCGGCTTCGAAGGCATCGGGCTGCATGAGGTAGACGGTGAACTGGCCGGTCTCGGCCATCCGCTTGGAGGGGTACTTCAGCGAGTGGGTGGCCGACAGCAGCTTGGCGACGTGAGGAAGGACGTAGCAGGCGGGCATCGAGGCGAAGGACAGGGCGGTGGAGATGTGCACGTTGTTGTCGATGAAGAACAGCCTGGCCTTCTCCATCTCGGTCCAGTCCACCCAGTCCGGTGGCGCGCTGGTCGCGTGCAGGTACTCACGGGCCACATCGGGCAGCCCTTCGGGGAGATCGTGGCCGGCGGTAGAGACGTAGCGCATGAGCGTGTTGAACTTGCCGACGTCTCCGCGTTCGAACAACGTCGCCACGGTGGCGTCTGCAAGTTCGTCGCCCTGCGTGCGCAGGGCGTCCATGGATGCCGGGGTGTAGGCCATCGTGCTGCTCCGGTGGGGTGACGGTGGTCAGTGGATACGGGTCGCTGCGTACGTCGCCAGGGCCGACAGCGCCCGGTGGGCCTCGCCGGTCAGGTCGGCGTCCGCCAGGGCGTCGTGGGCCGCGCGTAGCCGGGCGGTGATCATGTCCTCGACGCGGGTGACGGCACCGGTGCGGTGGACGATCTCCCGGACCCGTTCCACCTGCTGCTCGGTGAGGTCGGGCTGCCCGAGCAACTGCTGCAGCTCGGCGCGTTCCGTCTTCGTGGCGCGGGCGAGCGTGTGGGCCATCAGGACGGTGGGGCGGTTCGCGGTCAGGTCGTCGGCCGGGTCCTTGCCCGTCTGCTTCGGGTCGCCGAGCAGGCCCAGCAGGTCGTCGCGCAGCTGGAACGCCTCGCCCAGCGGGAGGCCGTAGTCGCTGTACGCCTGGAGCAGTCGCGGTGGGGCGCCGGCCAGGAGGCCGCCGATCTGCAGCGGGTGTTCGACGGTGTACTTGGCGGTCTTGTAGCGGATCACCTTCACCGAGGCGTCCGGGTCCGGATCACGGCCGGTGCACAGGACCTCCAGGCACTCTCCGGCCACCAGTTCGCGGGCCAGGACGGCCCACAGTGGCCGGGCCCTGTTGAGGAAGGCGGCGGGCAGACCGGAGGTGGTGAACAGCTGGCCGGCCATCGACATCAGCAGGTCCCCGGTCAGCATGGCCAGCGCCCGGGCGCCTGCCTTCGGCCGGGCTCGGCCGGTGAGGGTCTCCCGCAGGGCGATGTGAGGGGTGGGGCGGCCGTGCCGGGTACGGCTGTGGTCGATCAGGTCGTCGTGCACGACGGCGGCCGCGTGGACGAGTTCAATCGCGGCCGCGGCCCGTACGAGAGCCTCGCTGCAGGGCTGACCGGTTCCGCGCCAGCCCCAGTAGCAGAACGCTGCCCGCAGACGTTTGCCGTGCCCGGCCGCGGCGTGGAGCTGCTCCGATATCGGCGCCAGGCAGGCGTCGATATCGGCCAGCGCCTGTGCTTCCGCAGTGACGAACGAGTCGAGGACCCGGTCGATGCGCTCCTTGAGCTGGGCATGCTCGTCCCGCTCACTCACTGCCGTTCTCCGCACGGTCGGCGACGGTGACGGTCCGGGCCAGGACCTCGAGGTGGGCGGGCGCGACGGCTGCGTGCCGGTCGAGGAGCAGACGGCCGCGGGCCTTGGTGTCTTCCTGGCCGTCGGCCAGAAGGGCCGCGAGATCGGCGCGGCGCAGCAGACCGCTGATACCGCCCACCGCGCTGCTCAGTCCGCTGCACGCGAGATCGGCGAGGCCGGCCACCAAAGCCACCGCGTCCTCGGCGAGGCCTGGACCGCGTTCGTCATGATGTGTCATAGCATGTCTCCCTTTCAGGGCATGGCTCATCCCGGTCTTGGCCGGAGCGGTTGCTTGTGGGGGGGCGCTTACGGGCGCCAGCCTGGTCCGATCAGATCTTTGAACGGCCGGGAGATCTGCCGCAGGAACAGCCCGCCCTCACCGGGCATCGAGCCGGCCTCCGAGGACAGGCCCCAGGCCAGGACGACGGCTGACGGGCCGGCCTCGTCGCTCAGGACCGCACACGCGTCCTCAGCCGTCCGAGCCCGCCGCGCGTCCAGCCCTCGGTTCTCCCTCTCCTTACCGATACGCCGCAGCTCATCACCGCTGACGCCCCGGCCCAGGGGCTCGACAAGGGCAGCAGGGCACTACCGTTCGCCATGACACTCCCCCTGCGTTGCATCAGCAGCCCACCGGGCAAGTCTCGAGGGCACGCAGCGCGCGCCGCGCCGAAACCATCGGCCTATCACCCGTACGAGGAGCCACGCGCGAGTAAGGACACCGAGGCGCGGACAGCGCCGCGTGCAGCGGGTGCCGATGTTCCGGTGTCCGTTCGGCGGCCGTTGCGGCCCATTGCGGGGGCGCCGACCGGTCCTCACGCGGCATACCCGTCCATACGCCGAACCACCGGCGGAACACAGAGGTGTCCCGGTTCGACGCGGCCTGGACGGCCAGGGTGGCGGCGGAGTCGCCGAGCACGATGACGGGTGACCGGGCCGTAGCGTTCGGCGATGCGCTCGGGGTACCACCCCCAGGGCGGGAGGCGCGTCCGCTGTGACGGCGAGATCCTCGGCCGCTCCTTCGGCCCCGGCGGCCTACTCCAGTTCCTGCGGCGGGCCGGCCCGGACCCCGACATCGTTCGCCTGGACGATCCGCTGCTGATTGAGTGGCGCGGCGGTGGGCCTGCCGCTGGAGGCCCAGCCCCGATGAATCTTGAGTGCCTGACACTGTCGGGGTTCTGGATTGCCCCGCTCTGTGTCGCGCTGCGGGACCGCTATTAGAGTGAGCCGTATGGATATGCGGAGGATCGTCGCCGTGCTGGCCGAGGAAGCAGAGCAGCAGATCCAAGAGGGGGTGTGGGAGCTGGCGCCGAGCGACCGCGCGCTCGCCCGTAAGGCCGAGGCCGGCCTTCGCGACGCTGTCGGCCCGCCGGACGTCCAGGAGTCGTTGCCGCAGATCGACCGGCTCGAACACCTGCGGGAAACCCTCGCCGTCCTGGCGGTCTCCCTCGCCCGCACTCATGGCCGCCTGGCCTGGTTCCTCTCCGGTGCCATCAACGCGCTCGAACCAGTCCTGCGCTGGCGTGCCCTGCCCGCCGGCCATGGCGGCACCTTCGGCACGGTCTCGCCGACTCCTGACGAATACACGGAGGCGGAGGAGGCCGTCCGCCGGCTCCAGGACGCCCTTGCGCAGATCACTGCTCCCTAGGGGGCACCCAGGCGCGCTGTTCATGTGGGTAGAGAGGTCCTCGGGGCGTCGATCAGCCAGCAGGGCGGGGTGGCGACGCACCAGGAACGCGGCCGGGGGTGCCACGCCGTCGGGGCCGTCCTGCAGCGCGGTCGGATTTCTGGGCCGGCGCTCGGGTGCTGCGGGCAGGTGGGCGCCGACGCGTTCGCGGTTGACTGCGATGGCGGACATGACCGCGTCGGCGACGGCGTTGGAGCCCCGAGGGTCCGAAGCCTCCGGCGACGGGAGCAGAACGTTGATCAACGCGGACGTCCAACGTCGCGGCAGCTCGATTCAGCCCCCTGGGGAACGAGACGAAGCCGCGGCCTGCCTCCCCGGACCCCGAGGCCATGAACCGCACGTACACGATGACCTGACAAATAATCAATAGGGGGTAATTTCCCGCATTGCTCCTATGTGCCCCAGACACGATGCGCTGTCATATTTCTGCCAGTTTGCCCCGCTCATCTCGTTGTAGCCATCAGGGGAAGGCAGAAAAATGAGCAGGTTCAGGTACGGAACCACGGCTGCGGCCATCGCGCTGACCGCCTTGGGATCGGTCACGGCCGCGGGAGGCACAGCTCACGCGGAAGCGGGCCAGGACACCATCAGCATGCTGAAGCAGGAGAAAACCCAGTGGTGCTGGGCTGCCTCAGGGCTGACCATCGCCAAGTTCCAGGGCTTCGGCTCCACGCAGACAGACTTCTGCAACCGGGCCCAGCCCTACTACGGCTGCAACAACCAGCCCGCCACGCTCGACGACATGGCCAGGGGCTGGAGCAGCCTCGGCATGACGCACACCGGCTCGGGCCTGAACAGCGCGGCCACGTTCAACCAGGTGTACACCGACGTCAAGGCGGCCCGGCCGATCGGTGCCCGCATCGGATGGACGTCCGGTGGCGGCCACATGAACGTGGTCTACGGCTTCGACACGTCGAAGAACACGATCGCCGTGGCCGACCCGTGGCCGGACACCACCACCTACACGTGGTGGAACTACAACGACTACGTGAGCAACAGCTCATCCAAGTGGACCCACTCCCGCATCGGTATCTCCCGCTAAGGCAGGCGACATGCGCGACATCAGCGGCACCAAGATCTCCGACACGCGGGCGGTCTCTCACCTCTCCCGCCTGTCCCTCGTCATCGCAGTGTGCGCCTCCGCACTGCTGTCCGTAGTAGGTCCAACGCAGGCGGCCCCGGCCAAGGACCCTCTCCCGGCCGACATCCCCGACTACCAGGCCGCCCTCGACGCCGTGAAGTCCACCGACGTCCGCAACGCCGTCTGCCGCTTCCTGCGCACTCCGGTGCCCACCGACAGCGCCGGCGGGCCGGTGCAGACGATCCCCGAAACGGCCGAGCCGTGCCAGGGCCTCCCCCTTTTCACGATCAAGGACCCGGTGGCCCTGAACGAGATCACCCCCGGGTTCGTCGCGGGCACAACCCCGCCCTTGCCCACCGAGGCGATCAAACTGACGCAGCTGGTCTCCTCGCTGAGCACCACCGTCAACGGTCGCAACGTCACCGTCATGCTCGCCCCCACCCAGGGCGGCGGCTGGCACCTGGCGGCCGTGCGTGACGGCGACAGCGACGCCGCACATGCCGGCAAGGCCACTTTGGGCACGTTCGTCTTCACCGAGCCGCAGATCCGGGGCTGGTACCAGCTCAAGCTCACCACCGTCGAGCCGATCAACGACCAGGCCCGGGAGGGGCTGGGCGGCCAGGCGTCGGTGTCGCTCAGCGACTACCAGAAACTGGTCAAGGCCCGCTACGCCGACAAGCTGCCCGGTTCGGAGTACGACACCAAGGGCTACTCCAGCGGCTACAGCCTCCAGCCCACGGACGACGACGGCCCATCCTCCGCCCTGCTCCTCGCCAGCGGGTCCGGCACGGCACTCGCCCTCGTGGGCGGGGCCGCCCTGCTCCACCGACGCCGGCGCGCAAGCGTCCGCTGAGCCCAACCCCGTACGGCCCCCTGCTCCGTCCCGGCAGCCAGCCGGGACGGAGCACCCCCAAGCTGATCGTCTACCCACCGGACGAACAGGGCTGGTGCCGGTTCCGCTACGACGTCGTCGCCATGGGGGTCACACCGCCCTCCGGCATCCGCATCTTCCTCGCCGCGGTGGGGGTCGAACGGCGGGTAGCGCTCGCTCACCGCGTGGTACGTCAGCCGCTGGAGGCACGAAGGTGCCGGCGGACGCACGCGGCCCCGGCTGAGCCGGGGCCGACCACAACGATCCTCCGTCGTGCCACGGTTTGCGTCCCTTCTCAGGCCTGCCAGGTCATTGCGCCCTGCCCGTGCTGGCGGAGTCTGCCCGCGGCCGCATGGAAACGGCCCGACGGAGCACATCTCCTGCATGGGAACAGTGGTGCACGTACCGCAGACGAGGGACATGATCGGTGACGAGTTGTCCGGAGACGAGGCGTGGACCGCGCTGCGCCGCTACGGGGGGCGTCGGCTGGCGTCCGACGCGTTCCTGCGCTTCCGGTACGCCGACGGGTTCAGCTTCGCGCGCGCCCTCGCCTTTCAGTTGGTCATCGGGATGGTGCCGCTCGCCATCGCCCTGGTCGGGGTCTCTGCGGCCGTCCACACCGAAAGCGTCGGACGGCTGATCGAACTGACCTTGAGCGAGATCGTTCCGGCGGCCAGCGCCGAGCTCGTCCGCGAGGGCTTGCTGGCCACCCGCACGCATGCCGGTGCCGACACGGCGGGCACCGTGGCCATGTGGCTGGGCCTCGGTTTCGCCGTACTGAACCTCGCATCGGCCATGGGCCAGGTCGAGCGGGGGTGCAACCGCATCTACGGGATCGAACGCGACCGGCCGTTCCTGGCGAAGTACGGCCGCAGCCTGCTGCTGGCGGTCGGTGCGGGCGGGCCGCTGGTGCTCGGCTTCCTCGTGACGGTGGCGGGCGGGGCGGTGAGCAGGGCGGTAACGGAGGTGTTCGGCCGGCCCGGGGCGTGGCTGAGCTGGTGGCACTGGGGGCAGGTCCCGGTGGGCGTGGCACTCGCCTGCATGGCATCGGCGGTCGTCCTGCGCTGGGCGCCCCGGCGCGACCAGCCGGGTTACACCTGGCTGGCGTTCGGGTCCGTCGTACAGCTCGTCCTGTGGATCACGGCTACCTGGCTGCTGGCCCTCTACGTGGGGCACAGCGGATCCTTCGGTTCCTTGTACGGGCCGCTGACAGCGCTGATGGCCCTGTTCCTCTGGGCCAACCTGGCCGGCGTCGCGCTCTTCTTGGGCGTGGCCTTCGCGGCCCAACTGGAGGCCGCCCGGGCCGGCATCACCAGGCCCGTGCACCCGGATCCCGGTTCGGGGCCCTGACCGACTGACCGACCGCCTCGGGAGGGGATGGCGGGGACCAGCCGACGATGTCGGCGAGGAGGAGCTGGGCTTCGGATCGGGCATGACATGCTGGCGCCGCCTCGAGGCCTGGAATGAGGCCGGCGTCCGAAACCGGTTCCACACTCATGATCTTCTTCGTGCCCGGTGAAACGATCTTCGCGCTGCGCAGAAACCACCTCGTCCGCGTGGGACACCAGGCCCCATCGGGACGCCCACTCCATCACTCCGCGCTCGCGCGTGCCACCACCGACCACACGTCCCGGACCGCATCAGGCCTCCGGCACATGCCAGAAGCATCAAACAATTTCCGTGCCCGCTCCATCAAATGTAATGAACCTCGCAGGTCAAACGGGTGATCGGGCCGAATCGACCACCATGATGACGTCGTCTCCCCATCCCCTCCCCCAAAGGAGTACGACCGTGTCCGAGACGACCGAGCCCAACGTCGGAGCATTCACCCTCGGCGGTGTTCTGACCGCCGAACCCACCACAACGATCCAGGTACCGGAGCACGACGAGTGGGTCCTGCCCAACGGCTTCGCCTGGGTCTTCCTCGGTGAGGGCAACCGCAGCCTCACCCGGCCCGTGATCATGGCCGACGGCTTCAACCTCGGCCGCAGCAAGCTCGACGCGCTCTACCAGGGGCTGGAGAGCGGCTACACGTTCGTCTCCGAGCTGCGCCGGCGCGGCAGGGACGTGATCCTGCTCGGTTTCGAGGAGCGCAGCGCGTCGATCCTGGACAACGCGCGGGCGGCCGAGGCCGCCATCCTGCAGGCCATCGCCGAACAGCACGGCGACGCCCGCCTGGTCGTCGGCGGCTTCAGCATGGGCGGCATCGTCACCCGTTACGCACTCGCCCACCTCGAGGCGCAGCGGATGGACCACCGGACCGGCCTCTACTTCTCCTACGACAGCCCGCACCGCGGTGCTTCCATCCCGGTCGGCGTACAGGCCTTCTCGCACTTCATCCCGTTCCCGAACAACTTCGCGAAGCAGATGAACAGCCCGGCCGCACGCCAGATGCTGTGGCAGCACTACGACAAGGACACCGGCAAGATCGGCGTCGCCCCGGAGCGGACGGAGTTCCTGGCCGCCCTGGAGCGGGTGGGGAACTGGCCTCGGATCCCGATGACGATCGGCGTGGCGAACGGCCGCGCCGACGGGATCGGCCTGCCGCAGGTGAAGCCCGGGGATGTTGCGCTGCGCATCGAGGGGATCTACCCGGGCACGACCTTCTACACCCAGGCCCAGGGCGACGACGTGACCGCCGCCTACCTGAGCCGCAGGTTCCCCAAGGCCGAGAAGACCATCACCACCAACGGCTTCCCCGAACTGGACGGTGCGCCCGGCGGAACGCTCCACACCTACAAGATCCTCGCCGACACGATCAAGAAGCTCGGCGGCAAGGCAGACCTGCGGCACGGGGACGTGTGCTTCGTCCCCTCCGTCAGCGCGGTCGCCCTCCGCAACATCGACAAGCAGGACGACCTGTACGCGGACATCGACACGCCGGACCGGGAAGACGGCGAACTGGGCGAGTTCCTCTGTTCGTCCACCACCACCGCGCACACCGCCATCACCGAAGAGCTGTGCTCCTGGATCATGGACCGGCTGACCGACTGACACCCGTCACCAGCTGACCGGCCTCGGCCCCGGACTCCTGCCTCTGACCCAGCCACACGGGGGCCCAGGAGTCCAGGGCCTCTTCGATGCGATGACGGCCCGCGGTCGACCCGTACCCGAGGTCGGCAAGACCCGTCGCGGACGTCACCGATCCCGGCCTGGCGAAGTGGCGCTCTGGGATCCGTCCCGCGCTGGGCCGGCGTGGCCGACGGCATTCGAGCGGGCCGCAGCGCCTCCCTACCAGGGCAGGGCCGCGCAGATGGTCTTGCCGCCTTCCGGCACCGGGTTGATGCGGATGCGGGTGGCGAGTCGGTTGATCATGAACCATCCCCACCCTCCGCTCCCGTCCGTACCGGGGGCCCGCGGCCGAGGACGTTGTGGGCTGTGGTCGGTGACGCAGACGTCGATGGAGCCCTCGATCAGTTCCAGGTGGAGGGCGCAGGGGCCGACGGTGTGCCGGATCGCGTTGGCAACCAGCTCGCTCACCACCAAGAGCACGTTGTCCGTGCTCTCGTCCTTGCCGGGCGCCCGCAAGCGGGCTGCCCGGGCGAGGAAGGCACGGGTGGCGTCACGTGCTGCCGCCACCGGTCGATCCAAGCGGGACAGCGGCTGATCCAGGACGGTTCCACTCACCTGTTCCTCCTTTCACTCTGCGGGGCTTGTATGTCGCACATGCCCCGCTACGCGAGCGGGAACCGGACATGGCTTGCCTGGTAAGGCCGGGGAGCAGAGGAGAGTCAGCCCGCCGGGAGCCGACCCCTCACGAAACCTCGGCCCCGGCCATCAGAGGAGGTCGTGATGTTCTGCGCCTGCCACTCACCACAGAAGTAGGCGTCCCCAGCACGACGTGGTGGGCCGGACTCGCCCTGTACCGCAATCCGAGGAAGAAGTGCACCGGCCGAGTCCGGCCCACCAGGCACCTGCCCCCCACCCCCCGTCCCATGCCAGACGGAGTAGCCAAGCGCCGCCTGGACGACATCGGCGACACCGTCGGCTCGCGAGCTTCGAGATGCCGACAGGGCAAAGCACCGATGCCCGGAGATCCACCAGCCCGATTTGTCCTTTACGTGACGTTTACCCGCCTCTTTTCGGGTAGTAGCCGAACGGGACGGCGTCGATCTTGACGTGTCCCGAGGCGCGGAGTGCACAGGCGCTCCGCACACCAGGATTGGACAGCTCCCATGACCACTCCGGCGCCGGGCGGCACCCCCTCAGGCCGTCCCACCACAAGCACCGACGTCTCCGGACACGGCACACACACACGCCGCCTGTCGACCGAGACGAAGTCGGCCCTGAAGACGACGGAATTCTTCGTCTACATCGCCTGCGTGATCGCAGTCCTGATCGCCTCCATGGTGGTGGGCACCGAGGACGACCACCGCGACTACTTCCGCGCCGACACGGCCTGGCTGTACATCGTGATCCTCACCTTCGGCTACATGATCAGCCGCGGCCTGGCCAAGTCCGGCAGCAGGGACCACTACGACGGCTCCTGACCGGCCCTGCTCCAGTAGCCGGCCGAAGTTCCGCGCCCCAAGAGGTGGGGCAGAGGGCCAGACGGCGGCTCCCGGTAGGGCGGGAGGGCCATCAGTCGCGGCGGCGAACCGTCCACGGAGGCCCGGGGTCGGCGGCGGTCAGGTGCTCGGCGACCTGGCGGGATCCTCGGCTGTCGCCCGGGCAGGGGTGTCCTCGCCTGAAGGACTACCCACCGGGTCTGACCTGCAAGAACAGATCATGTCCGAGGGGGAGGCTCCCCTCTGCGGTCCCGCCCTTGGCCGCGTCGGCCTGCTCGTCAGGGGGCGGTCAGCGCATCGACGAGCCGAGCGAACTCGGCGCGCTGCCGGTCGGTCAGACGGGCGTAGAGCTCCGCCTGCATTTCGTCGGTGATCCGCTCGGCACGTTGCCATCGGGACGTCTGAGCCGTGTCGACGGGTCGGGGCTCCTGCCGGCCGTAGTGGGCTGCCTGCTCGACACCGAGGTTGACCACCATGGCTGCCCGGGCTCTCAGCCCGCACAGGCGCACCGCCGCCAGGTGGCAGGCACCCCGGTGTTCCCGTAGTACGTGTATGCGCTGCATGGCCGTGCCGACCGGGTCGTCGCCGGGGCACCGCTGCGCGCGCCAGCCGGCGAACAGGGGCAGGGCGTCGGCGTCGGCGGCATCGATCAGCTGCTGCCAGGTGGTTGAAGTGCTCTACGTCCACGTGGGCGGGGATGTGTGCACGCCCCCAGTCGCGGACAGCCTGCGCGTAGCAGGCGGCCTCTTTCGCTGCCATCACGGGCTGACCCTCCAGCCAGCCTGCCGTCACGAGCCGGGGGCTGAGAAAGCCCGGTACCGCTTGGACCACCGCGACGGGTGCCTCGCCGAGCACTCCGAAGCGTCCGCGGCAGTAGAAACTGCGGACTGGAGCGAACCCGGCACGCATACCGATCTTTGCGGTCGCCTCATCGGACATGAACTCGTCACCGAAATCGTGGAGGGGGCGGGCCACAGCGGCGATGCACTGAGAGATTTCCATGCCCTGAAGGTCCCACTCACTGGCACTGACCGCTGGTGCCGTGTCCCAGCAACTGGCCGCTCTGAGAAGCGACGTGGGAGTCGACCTGCTGCGCCCCGACGGGCGAACCGTCGCCCTCACGGAGGCCGGCCGCGTCCTCCTCGAACACGCCCACCGGATCCTCGCCGCCGTGGAGGAGGCCGAAAGCGCCATCGCGGCAGTCAAGGGCACGGTCGGCGCCACCGCCACGCTCGCCGCACTGCCGTCCACCGTCGCCAGAATCGTGGCCCCTGCACTCACCACACTCGGCTCACGGCACCCGCAGCTCACCGTGACCTGCCTCATCACCGACCAGGCGCAACTACGCGAACTCGCACTCGGCACCGTTGACGTGGTGCTGGGACAGCGCTATCACCACCTGGCCGACGCGACTCCCCGGGGCATCGACGTCTCACCCCTGCTCGGCGATCCGCTGCTCGTCGTCACCGCGGCCGGCGAAGGCGACGACCGTCCCGTCAGTCTGCAGGAACTGGCCGCGCACGAGCTCGCCGTACCACCGCCTACCACGGACTGCGGACAGGCCATCCTGCAAGGCTGCCACCGGGCTGGCTTCATGCCCACGCCCCGCTACATCACCGCCGACATCACCGCCCAGCTGACCCTCGCCCGAGCCGGCCTCGCCACCGCACTCGCCCCCCGCACGGCCATCGACCCGACCACACCCGGGATCCGCACGAACCCGATCACGGACCACCCGATCCGACGCCTCCTCTTCGCCGCGTCCCGTCACACCGAGAACGCGAACCCGACAACCACCGCCGTCATCGCAGCATTGCGCACAGCCGCCCAGGAAGGACGCTCCCCTACCGCCGGCCCAGGAATGACCCGTCGCCTCCCGCGATACCGGGTGCGACCACACGGGCGCTGCACGGGACCCTGGTGCGAGCACGTTGGGCGCGGGCGGCGTCGACGGCCTGGTGTGCGGTGACCGAGCCGTCATACGAGCGGGTACTCGTTTCGTCCTGCCGCTGCCAGCTGGTGAGGTCGGGGGCGACGAGCAACTCCACGGTCAGGTCGAGGGCCTCGACCCGGTCGGCGGGTCGGCCCGCTGCTGCCTGCGTCCGGCGTAGGACCCGGAGCGGGCGGGTCGCCGCCCCGCTCCGGCGCGTGGTGCGGCCGGGTCATTCCTCATTGAGCCAGCCGCATACGTAGTACTGCTGGTTCGCGTCCCGCTCGATGATCCATTGGTTGAGGACGTCGCCTGCGAGTTCCCCGGTGTCGGGGTCCCGTCGGGTGATCTTCGCTTCCACGCTCAGCTCGTCCATGCCCTGGGGGATCTCGAAGGGCTGGAGTTCCCAGCGGTCCACGAAGTAGCCGTTGAGAGCGAATCCGAGCAGGCCCGAGCGCAGCCGGGGGCAGGTGCCTCGGCGCAGCGAGGTCATGTCGTGGTCGGCCAGGCCGTTCATGTAGAGCGCGAAGACGCGCTCGATGGCTTGGCGGTCGAGGGGGGTGTGTGGGGGCTTGCCCGTGGGGGTGAGGGGCGGCGTGGGGGTGGGGCTGGGGTTGGGTTCGGGGATGGACGGGGCGGCAGGAGAGGGGGACGGGGAGTGGTGGATGGGCGCCGCGGAGTCGGTCGGGCGGGTGCGGCCGTCGTCGTGGTCGGGGGTTCCGGAGGACGGTAACCACCAGGGCATCGCGATCAGGGCGACCGCGACGACCGCCGCCAGGCCGCCCAGCACGTACCCCCGCCGTCGGGCAGGACGGGCGGGGCCGGCCGCGGGTGGGGTCGGCCCTCCCGCCCCGTGG
Source organism: Streptomyces sp. NPDC058646 (assembly GCF_042716875.1). Taxonomy (NCBI): domain Bacteria; kingdom Bacillati; phylum Actinomycetota; class Actinomycetes; order Kitasatosporales; family Streptomycetaceae; genus Streptomyces; species Streptomyces sp. NPDC058646. The sequence goes on from NZ_JBHXRK010000013.1 coordinate 78,668, forward strand.
CCGGCGCCCGGCGCCGTACCCAGCCGCAGCGTGGACGCTGATGTCGGCGCGGGGTCCGGTCGGGACAACCCGCCTTCGCCCGCGGGTCCGGCGAGCAGCTCGTACGCCTCCTCGGCGGTGAGGCGCTGCGCCGGGTCCTTGCGGAGGAGACCCGTCAGCACGGGGGCGAGCTCCCCGGCGCGGACGGTGGTGGCAGGTTCTTCGGTGGCGACGGCGACGAAGACTGCCCAGGAACCGGAGCCGCTGAACGGAGGGTGGCCCTCCACTGCGGTGAACAGCGTCGCGCCCAGGGACCAGAGGTCGGATTCGGCGGTCGCCGGGAGACCGCGCACCTGCTCGGGGGACATGTAGTCCGGGGTCCCCATGAGGGCCCCAGGCCGGGTCAGACCGGGCTCGTCCTCCACGGCGGCGATCCCGAAATCGGTCAGCACCACCCGGTCGCCTTCGAGCAGCACGTTGGCGGGCTTGATGTCCCGGTGGGTGACGCCCGTGGCGTGCACGGCGCGCAGCGCGTCCAGGACCTGCCGGCCGATCCTGGCCACCCGGGCCGGCGGGAGGGGGCCGTCCTCCTTGATCAGGTCGTCCAGGGAGCAGCCCCGAACGAGTTCCATCACGATCCACGGCCGACCGTCGTCGCCGGCTATTCGGTCGTGGACGGTGATGACCCCCGGGTGCTTCAGCCTGGCGGCCGCGCGCGCCTCTCGGTCGAGGCGGCCGATCCAGGCCTCCCGCCCGGAGGCGTCGAGGTCGTGGGGGAACCGGAGCTCCTTGAGGGCGACCTGCCGGTCGAGCTGCTCGTCGTGGGCCCGCCAGACGGTCCCCATGCCGCCCTGGCCGAGCAGTTCGGCCAGCCGGTACCGGCCGGCCAGCAGTCGTCCGCGATCGTGAGTCACGACCAGGAACCTAACCCAACGCGCCTGGTCGTGAGAACGCTCCCCGGCTCAGGTGCGGTGCCGATGGTGTCCCGCCCGCTGCGCCCGAACACCGAAATCGCGTTGATCACCCGGCAGCTGCCCTCACCGATGCCTCACCGTCCCCACCGGAACGGCGAGGCCAAGGGGTGGTGGCAGGCGGTGCGCCCGTTGTCACCGGACCGGAATGTGTGGCCGGAAAGCGCTCGCCGCGGTGGGGCGGAGGACCGCCGCGGGCAGACTGGCCGGGAATGCATGCGGCAGCGAGCGTAGGGGCGTGCGGGATGGGCACACGGGGGCGCGTGGCCGGTGGTTCGGTGACGACCTATCACATCAAGCATCTGCCGACCGGGACTCTGCCCGAAGACGTTGTCGCCGCCTGGTCCGTGACCCGGGACGGCGTCGCCTCCCGATCCGTGTCCAGAGGTGCCGGCCCCACCTGGTCCGTGGCCGACGCCGAACGGTGGCGGAAGGCGGGGGTCCCGGCCGTTCTCGCCCCGGCCGTGGGCGGCTGGGGCCTGGCCGTCCTGGTGGCGGCGGCGTACGTCCTGCTGTTCGGGCTCTCGTCCGCGTCCGCGGCCTGGCACAGCGGGCCCGGGGACGGGACGGACTGGCGGAGGTATCCGGGTCTGATCCTGCTGACCGCTCTGCCGCTCTGGTATCGGTACGTTCCGGTCGCGGCCATACCGGCGGCTGTGTTCGTCGCTGGGGAAGCAGTCCTGACTCTGGCCCGGTCCGGCGACGTGGACCATCCGGCGCGGGCCGGGTGGCTGGTCGTCCTCGCCGCCTGCGCCGTCGCGTTCACAGGAAGCTGTCTGCGGCTGCGGGCCCGACACCGACAGCGGGCCCTGTCCCTCGCCGCTGCGGGAAAGCGCCGCTTCCCGCTGCCCGCAGGCACGCCGGAATCGGACGACCACCGCGGCTACCAGCACATCTACCTCGGGGTGGCGCTCTGCCTGGTCGCCGCAGCCATCCTCACCGAAGGCCTGTTCGGGGAACCGACCGCGTCCGGCACCGCCTACGACGCCGTCGGGCAACAGGGCATCGGCCTGGTGCTCCTTGTGGCGGGTACGACCTTCTACGGCCGCGGCCAGCTCGCCTACCGGGCGGCCCGGCGCTTGCACGAGGAACCCCAGCCTGCCCTGATCGTCGGCGTGCGGGCGGGGGCGGACGGGCGCCACTGGGTGTGCGCGGACGCCCGCACCCGCTCGGCAGCACCCCTGATCGCGTACGTTCCCCGCAAGAGCGACACCCGCGACAGGACGCGGCTCCTGGGCAGCGGCTCGGCGTACGGGGTGGGGAACGGGCACCACGACATCGACCCGAAGCACGAGCCCTTCGAAGCGGTCCTGTACGGCACCCTCGCGGAAGGCGACGAAGTCGTCCTCGAATACGCCTGCGTCGAATACCACCGCCACCAGGAGATGGGGCGGATGTACGCGACCGTGACCACTGCCCCGCTCCGCCCGGACCGCCGCCACGGGCTGGGCCTGTGGGAACCGGCGGACGGCCCTGCCCGGCAGCAGCAACGGCTCCGCGAGGAGCGGGAGAGGGCGGAGCGCTACCGCCAGGCGCAGCGCGAGGCGGAGGAGCGCCACAGGAACCCACCGCGCGGCTCGTCGACCCGGGGACGCGGGAGCGGCTCAGGCAACCGGCACAACGGGGGCGGCCACGCCTCCGGTTGCGGGTCGAGCTGCGGGGGCGAGTGAGCCTCGGCAGCTGGCAACAGCCCTCCGGCAGCGCCCGGTGACGTGGGAAGAACCAGGGAGCAGGACTGGGGTCACGCCGAGCCCGAGATGGCCGATTTCAAGCTTCCGTCCGCACTTCTGTGAAGCCGACTAGCCATCACTCGTGGCCAGTGTTGAAGCGAGTCGTTCGAGTAGGTCGGCAAGCCGAGTCTGTTCGTCTGCGCTGAGCCCGGAGAGGAGCAGTCGCTGGTTGTCCAGGTGGACGGCGATGAGCTCGTCGGTCAATTCGACGCCCTCGGCGGTGAGGGTGATGAGGCGTCCGCGCGCATCGCTCTCGGCGACGGATCTGCTGACCAGGCCGCGGGCTTCAAGGCGGTCGACGCGCTTGCTGATCGCGCCGGTGGTGACCAGGACGGTGCGGCTGAGTTCACCTGCGGACAGCGCGTAGGGCTCCCCTGAACGCCGGAGCGCCGCCAGCACGTCGAAGTCACCGCCGCCCAGGCCCGCGGCCTGGAAGGGCGGGCGCAGCCGTTGGTCCAGTGCGTCCGTGAGGCGGAGGAGCCTGCCGATGACGAGCATCGGTCCCGCGTCCATCGCCGAAGGCGCCGAGCGTGACCGGCTGCTGGCGTGGGACCGCAGCCTGCGCAACGCCGGCATGGGATTCGGCAGCCTGGCGGCGGCGGGCATGCTGGCGTGGAACGGCAGCGCCGGCTTCATCAGCGCCGCAATGGTCCTGGCCGCGGTCTTCGCCATCGCCGCGGTGCTGGTGGCCCGGATCCCGGCCGTCCACGGCGCAGCCAGGGGACCGGAGGGGACTCGGGACGGATACCGGCAGGTGCTCGCCGACCGGCCCTACCTGCTCATCACGGCAGCCAACTTCCTGATCGCCTTCGGGTACACCACCCAGGCCATCGCCCTACCCATCTTCCTCACCCGCGACGTCGGCCTCCCCGACGCCCTGGCCGGGGCCGTATTCGCGCTCAACACCTTTCTGGTCGCCGCGCTCGGCGTCCCGGTCGCCCGCCTGACCCTGCGCGGCAGACGCACCCGCGCAGCCGCGTCCGGCGCAGTCATCTTCGCGCTCTCCTTCGCCGCCTTCGCGGTCCTTCCCCAACTGACCAGCGGGACCGGCGCCATCGTCGCCGTCCTGGCGGTCGCGGTCCTCTACACCGTCGGTGAACTCGTCCACTCCGCACCGTCGCAGAGCCTGTCGATCCAGGCCGCCCCCGATCACCTGCGGGGACGTTACCTGTCGACCTATCAGTTGTCGTGGTCGGTCTGCCGCACCATCGCGCCCATGCTGCTGGGATTCCTGCTCGACGCCGGCCGATGGCACCTGTGGACGGTCCTGGCGCTCCTGGTCCTGACCGGCGCCACGATCTTGCTCTGCGCCGAGCGCGTGCTGCCGGCACACGTCGTCAGTGGCGCTCGCAGAGCCACCGTCACCACTCCGCAGGAGGTCAGGACCTGATGGCCAACAGTCTGCGCGTGACACGTTCCGGCGTCTTCGGGTCTTCCCTGACGACTGCCCCGCCAGCATTGTCGAAGCGGGCAGCTACGACTTTCCGGTGTGGGGGCGCAGTGCGGCCCTTCGGTCCGGGGCGGCAGGTCGTGGCGGATCGTGGCGGGCAGGTGATGGTGCCGCCGTGCGGCGCGTCGACCGGTGATGCGTGGAGCCGGGCCCGACGATGGGGGCGATCCGATCCCCCACCCTGAGGAGTGCGCCGTGCTGGAGCGCAAGCCGCGCAAGGACCGCACCGAGGTCACCTTCGTCCTGCCCGCCGACACCCCGCCCGGGCCGGTCAGCGTGGTCGGTGATTTCAACGACTGGCAGCCCGGCACCCACACCCTCGTGCCCCGTAGCGACGGCACCCGCGCGGTGACCGTCGCCCTGCCCGGCAAGAACGAACACTCCTTCCGGTACCTGGCAGCCGGTGACTACTGGTTCGACGAGGAAAGCGCCGACAGTCACGACGGTGTCAACAGTCTCCTGCGCACCTGAACTGGGCGAGCAGGCCACGAAGGCAGGGCCCGGCCCGTACAAGCCGGGGTAGGGAGGTGCGCCTTCCTGACGAAGGCGCATGCTGGGAAGGAGACATCCAGGGCTTGGAGGATGAGGACGTGGACCGGCCACCGGACATGCTGGAGATGCTCACCCGGATCCTGGACAACGGGCACCTGCGCTCGTTCGATCAGCTGCCGGGCCTGGTGGCCGACCACGCTGGTCCGGCTGGCATGGACAACGTGCGGATCTTCCTGGCCGACCTGCGCGAGCAGGTCCTGCGGGAGGCCACCGGCCGCGGCATCGATGCCGCCGAAGGCGGCGAGACACTCCCCATCGAGGGCACACTGCCCGGCCGCGTATTCACCACCATGCACCCCCTGCACGGCCCGGAAGGCACGCCCCGCCGATGGTGGGTGCCCATCCTCGACGGCGCTGAACGCATCGGTGTCCTGGGCGCGGACCTCGCCGACGGCGTCGAGACGGAACAGCTGAACACCCTCGCCTCACTGGTGGGCCTGCTGGTGGTCGCCAAACGGCCCCACAGCGACGCCTACCCGCGCCTGGTGCGCACCGAGGCGATGAATCTCGCCGCCGAACTGCAGTGGAATCTGATGCCGCCGCGCTCCTTCGCCAACCCGAACGTGGTGGTCGCCGCAGCGATGGAACCCGCCTACGAGGTCGGGGGCGACGCGTTCGACTACGCGATCGCCGGCGATCAGGTGCATTTGAGCATCTTCGACGCCATGGGCCACGACAGCCACGCCGGGCTGGCCGCGAACCTGGCGGTGACCGCCTGCCGCAATGAGCGCCGACAGGACACCGACCTGGTCACCACCAGCGAACGCGTCGAGGAACATCTGATCGAACACTTCGGGCACACCACTTACGTCACCGCCGTGCTGGGTGACGTCAACGCTGACACCGGTCTCTTCAGCTGGATCAACCGGGGCCACCACCCTCCCATCCTCATCCGCGCCGGCCGCTGGACCACCGCCCTGTCCTGCCCGCCTGCCCACCCGCTCGGAACCGATCTGGGACTTCCCGTCACCCTGTGCCGCGAGCAGCTGGAGCCCGGCGACCGCGTCCTGCTCTACACCGACGGCATCACCGAAGCCCGCGACCACAGGGGCCGCCCTTTCGGTATGGACCAGTTCACCGACTTCGTCATCCGCCACCACGCCAACGGCCTGCCCGTCCCCGAAACCCTGCGCCGCCTCATGCGCGCCGTCCTGGACCACCACGACGGACGCCTCGCCGACGACGCCACCGTCCTGTGCGTGGAATGGCACGGCCCCAGCCGCAACAAACAACTACGCCCTACAGGCCCCGCACACTCCGCGTAATACGAGGTCGTCATCCGATTGCGACAGGTCTCGATCCGGACCGCATACGAGGGTCGGACAGGCGCGTCAGGAACGCCGGCGGGGGTCCATGCGCCGGGCTCTTCAGCGCGCCGCGCCCCGGCAGCACGCCCTACCGCGCCAGGATGAGGGCCCGTGGGTCCGGAGCCTTCGGGTGACGGGAGCAGAACATTGATCAACGTAGACGTTCAGCACTGCGGCAGCTCGGTCCTGGTCAGTGCCACCGGGGAACTCGACGAGGATGCGGGAGAGGTACTCGATCGTGCACTGGACCACGTGCCCATGGACCAGCGGGATCTCCTGGTAGACCTGCACGCTGTCGCGGCCATGAACGCCGACGGCCTGCTCCACCTCTTGCACATGCACCGGCGAGCAGAACGCATGGGCTTGAGGGTCCTGGTCACCGGGTGGCAACCCCAGCCTCAACAGCTCATGGCCACGGTGGCCGGCATCCCCGGACCCCGAGCGGGCACCGGGGAACGCTACGCCATGCCCGGCTTCCGCCGACTCCTCGAAATCCGGGCACAAAACGCACGCGACCGCACCGACCTCACCGCTGGCTGGCTCCCCCGCAGCTAGCTACGCCCCTGCATGACCACCGCGCGGCACGGATCAGCCTCCCCCGGTGCGGGCTGCGCCAGCCGCGCGGTGGGACGAGTGACGCGGGAGACGGCGCAACCGGGCGGACCTGCCGCGGTTCCGCTTGCCTTCCGCGGCTCCGCTTACCTTCTGCGGCTCCGCAGACCACCCGCAAGCCTTCAGGTGCGGCCGAACGAGACGCGATCCACCCCGTACCAGCGCATCTCGCGCCTGCCGTTCCAGGCCCACCGCGTCAGGCCGGGCTCCCCCACCTCATGGGGCCGTGGCCGAACGGTAGAGCAGCGCCATCACCGAGAGGACGGCGGTGAGGCCGGCTGCGAGCATCGTCGCTCCGGTGGGCCACGGGAGGAGGCCACCCACTGCGATACCGAGGAGATTGACCCCCGTCGCGGCTGTCAGCGCGTGGAGCGATACAAGTCCGATGCCGAACAGGGTCGTTGCCGACCACACCCACGCGCGGTCCCCCACCACCAGCAGCACGCCGAGGACCAGGCACACGCCCGCCATGCCCAGCAGCAGCCAGGCCAGACTCCCGGTGGGCATCCCCTAAGACCGGCTCGGCACGTGGAGGAGAGCGGAGACAGCCAGGGTCAAGGCCGTCGGCCAGCGCAACACCCTGCCGGACGCGCTGGCCTCACGAGCCCCGGGCACCTCTCGCGGCAGGTGGTCGGCAAGCTGGTGGGGGTCAGGTGAGGGTGGCTGCGGTTCCTGTCCCGGGCCGTTGCGGTCCGGGGCGGCCGACTCTGGCGCGACCTGCGGGGCCTGGGGGCGGTGCCGCTGCGGCCCCTGCTGGGGATCTCAGTCCTGCTCGGGGTCGCACTGGGGGGCTTCTGGCGTGTGCGGGTGCTGCCCGTCTGCGCCGGCGAGGAGGACGGCGAGAGAGATGACGTCCTCGATGGGACGGGAGACCGCAGCAGCCCGCAAGGCCTGGTCAGCCCCCTCGGGAAGCTGCCCGGACCCGCGCAGGAGGGTCACGAGATCGGCGATCCCATCCACGGACCGTCGCACCACCGCCGTCTCCAGCAGCATCCGCAAACTGGCAGCGCCATCAGTCGTCCGCGACACCTCGTCCAGGTCCTGCTCCTTCCCCGTCGGCGGGGCGTCAGGAGCCGGAAGGACCGGAGTTGGCGGCTGCGCGGCCGTCGCGCTGCGGGCCTGCACCCGGTCGCCGGGCTCGGGCTCGGGCCCGGGCTCGGTGTCGGGTATGGCGTGGTCACTCATGGATCGCTCCGTCCGAATGGACCGTGCCGGCCACGCGCCAACTCGCGCTCACAGTACGCGACCGAATGTTTACACCACGTAACTCTGCGGCATGGTGAAAGGCTCCACCATGCGGAGCAAGCAAACGGGTGCGACCCCTTGTCCAGACGGGCACCGAGGCTCTTCCAGCGTCGGTCCAGCTCGGCGTCGTCCCGCGCAGTGCGGGGGCGAGGGCCGGTCCCTGCTGGCTGGTCTCCCTTGCGCGTGGCGTGCTCCCGCCCCGGCCACCAGCCCGCCTCCTGGCACAGCCCGCCCTCCAAGCGCCTGCCAGGCTTCGTCCTGTCGGCGGCCCGGCCGGAGAGAGAAGCAGTCGCAGGGCCGGTCGCGTCCGGTGTGCGCAGCCTGGGGTCGCGGCGGCAGGACCGGGGAAGGTCATGCCCTGTCCCGCCGCCGCCCGTACGGTTCGACCTGTCCCCGCCGAACGCCGGCTCAGCCGCGCAGGTGCGGCCAGTGGTCGCCGGACGGCACGTGGGGCGACATGTCGCGCGCACGCTGCCACATGCCTCTCGCCTGTTCGGCCGGGCGCTGCTGCTCGCCGTGCAGGGCGCTCAGGATGAGCAGGCCGCCGGTCAGCGCGGGGACCAGCCACTGGACGTACGAGAGGTGCCGCTCCGCCTTGCCGGTGTCGAAGGAACCGGCGGCGTCCTCGGAATCCTGGGGTTCCTGGGAGGAGGCGAGTTCGATCTTCTTGCCGAGCATCCGGGCGTAGGCCGTGGCAGCCAGAGCGGCGCCGGTGAGCACGGTCTTGGCCAGGGTGGAGGCGGCCACCCCCTGCTGCGTGGCCACCCGGGACGCGTTCACGGCAAGCAGCCCACTGGTGCCGACCAGGTGCGCGCCGATCGCCGCGGCGTTCACAGGGGTCCACTTCGCCCAGCCGTCGCTGGCGATCTGGGCGTTGTCACGCCAGCTGCCACTGTGGCCTTTCGCCGCGCCGTTGAGGCCGACCGCCCCCATCAGGGACCCGCCGAACCATGCGGCCAGGCCCACATCGTGCATGCTGCGCAGGACGGTGTTGCGTTCGGACATGAGGGCTCCTCCACGGGACGCGGCGCGTGCGCCGGCGAGGTGCCGACGCCACGGTCACGGTCGCTCCTCGTCGGACGTTCTGCCATAGCGGCTGGGCCGAACGGCTGCTGCGCCGAATGCGGCAGCAACCGCCGGGCGGGGATTCAGCGGGCCCCGGTCGCCCAGGACCACATGGCCGTGACCGATGACCTATGGCGCTTGTTCTCGTGCCGACAGCCGCTGCGCCGTATCCGGCCTGGTCGGGCACGGCGCACCGGCGACCGGTGGCGAAACGGTTGAGTCCCGCCGACCACCGCCCGTACCGCCGGGTGCTGACGCGTCCCGGCCGGTCGGAGTTGCGTCAGGGTTCGATCGTGCTGATGACCTCTGGGGAACCGGCTGCCCTCTCAACGCCAGGGTCGAGGCCCTCTTCGACGTCCTCCAGGCCCACCACGCCGTCCGCGCGTCGAGCGGACGATCGCACCCCGACCGCGGCTACGGTGCTGCGCATGGGCTAATCTCCGGCGGATGATGACCAAGGGATTGCTGGCTCGACGGGGAGCACGGAGGGCCGGGCCGGGGGAACGCGCCGCCCCGCCGGGGAGCCGGCTCGGCTGGCTGGACGCGCTGCGTGGGATCGCCGCGCTGGCCGTGGCGGCTCACCACTTCGAGATCCTGAGGTTGATCCCCAACGGCGCTACGATCGCGGCCCGCTTCGACCTCGGCTTCTACGGGGTCATCGCATTCTTCCTCGTCAGTGGATACATCATCCCGGCTTCGCTGGAGCGCCGGGGTGACGTCCGGGCCTTCTGGATCGGCCGGATCTTCCGGATCTATCCGGCGCTGATCGTGACCATGCTCCTCGCCCAGTTCGTCCTGCCCCCCGACTATCAGGTCCTCACCTTCGACGGCTACGGGCACGACAAGCTCTGGCTGGCAGGTAACGGCCTGATGCTGTCGGACATGCTCGGCGTGGTGAATGCGCTCGGCATCTCGTGGACGCTCACGTACGAGATGCTCTTCTACTTCTTCGTCAGCAGCCTCTTCACGGTCGCCTGGCACCGGCGCACCACGCCGATCGCGGTCGCAGCGGCGGGGATCGCGCTCATTCTGGGCGTCTGGATCCCGTCGTACAGCCTCACCCGAACCCAGACGGAGCTCAACCATTTGGTGGCTGCCGCCGTGCTCGTCGTCGTCATGGGCGTGCTCTGCATGATCAGCGGCAATGCGGCGCTGGCCCGGATAGGCGGTTTGCTGCTGGGCGGATTCGGCGTGCTGCTGGTGTTCACCAACGGCCGGACTCCGGCGTACGAGACCTTCACCATCCTCGCGACGATGTTCGCGGGCACGGTGATCTATCGCGCGCAGCACGGGCAGATCGAGCGCATCGAGGCCTGGATGTCCGTCGGTTTCGTGGTGGCGGCGGGCGCCATGGTGGGCTGGATGTACAACCGGGACGAGTTGGCGCGCGCGACCGCGACCTTCACCTGGCCGGCGTGGACCAACGCCTACCTGGCGGCGTGGGCCTCGTTCGGGCTCTTCTTCCTGCTGCGAAACCGGCGGCTGCCGCGCGTACTGACCTGGCTGGGCGCGGTGAGCTTCTCGGTCTACCTGCTGCACTGGCCGGTGAAGAAGTTCCTGCTGTGGCGGCTCGGCTGGGACAGCAACCACTACTACAGCGAGCTGGCTGCGATGCCGTTCGTCGAGCGGTGGTCGTGGGTGGCCGGGTACGTCGCGGTGCTGCTGGTGGTCAGCTGGGTGGTGTACCAGCTGGTGGAGGTGCCGTTCCAGAAGCTGGGCCGCAAGCTGACCGAAGCGATGACTCGCCGCTGGCCGCCGCAGTCCCTGGAGCAGTCGGTGCCGGCCGCGGCGGTCGCCGTCGTCCCGGCACATCCCTCCGCGGCGGCGGAACCGGTGCTGGCGGGCACAGGCGGGGGCCCGAGCTCGGGCTCGGGCTCGGGCGGTCAGGGGAAATCCGTCTGAGTGAGCGGCGCCGGATGGCATGCCCCGGCGCCTTCCACGCGGCCCATGGAAGTCTTCCAGGGTGGAGGCCGTGGTCTCGGGGGCGACTCCGACCGAGTGGTCCAGGCGTACCCGGGTGTTGAATCCCGCCGCGGCGGCGTCCAGGGCGGTGGCGCGCACGCAGTGGTCGGTCGCGATGCCCACCACGTCGACGTCCCTCACCCCGCGGGCGCGCAGCCAGTCGGCGAGGGGCGTTCCTTAGGCGTCGGCGCCTTCGAAGCCGCTCTTGGAGGCGCTGTGGGCGCCCTTGAAGAAGACGGCGTGGACCTTGCCTCCGGCGGCGGTGGGGGCGAAATTCGGGTGGAACTCGCCGCCCTCGTCTCCCGCCAAGCAGTGGACGGGGAAGCTGTCCTTGAAGTCCGGGCTGGAGGATAAGTGGCTGCCCGGGTCGATGTGATGGTCCCGGGTAGCCACCACGTACTGGTAGTCACCGCTGGCGGCGCTCTGCTCCACCAGCTCGGCGATCGCGGTGGCGATCTGCGCACCTCCCGCAACGGGAACGCATTCGCATCGCACTCTTGAAGGTCTGGCGGGAACTGATCGAACAGCCTGAGCAACCTGTTGTACTGCGCGTATGGCAGATCAGAAGCAGTGCACGGTGGTCCGGACCGGACAGTATGAGGGTGTTCAGGGCGGCATGTTCGGTGCGGGGGTCAGCGCCCAATCGGCGGGAGCGGAGCGGCTGTGTCTCCACCGTCTGGTGATGGCGGCCGGGACCTGCGGGCGGCCTCACCTGCACGAGGGGCACGAGTCGGCCATCTTCATCCAGTCCGGCCAGGTCGAGGTCTGGCACGGAGAGGGACTGGTCGAGCATGTGCTCCTGCAGGCGGGCGACTACATCCACATCCCCGCCGACACTCCCCACATGCCGGTGAACCCCGGCACCCAGGACATGGTGTGCCTGGTCGCACGCACCGACCCCAACGAACAGGAAGGCGTCCGGCTCCTTGACCTGCCCGTGTGGCTGGAGTCCCGGGTCGGGCCGCTGCCCGTCGGGGCGGGCTGAACCACCGGACCCGAATCGAGAGGCGGACCGCGAGCCAGTGAGTCAGAAATGCAGCACCAACCTCCCCTCCCCTGCCTGCCGTGAGGTCACGAAGGGTAAAAGCCTATTCCTCTACCACTAAAGGCTGAGCGGCTTCGGCTCAACGGGCCCGTTCGACAGCCCCAGACCATAAAGAATCAGTTCAGAGCTTATTTCTGAGCCCTTCAAACGTAGGACGCTCGCGGGCCCGGCTACCGTCCGCGCCCCCCGAGGGACGTCAGGCCACCACCCTCCCCCGGCGCGCAGGTCAAGGAGGACACTGCCGCGAGCCGGGCGGCCAGGAGGGGCGATGATCGTGCTGAGGTGCGGATCGGGCTAGCGAAGGGTGTGGCGGGTGGGCGAAGGTGCGGGAATCGCTTCGGCACGGGAGGCGGCGAACGATGAGCTGGTGCTCGCGTTCGGACGGCTGCAGGGGGCCGCGGGGCGGCTGGAGTACCTGCTCGGTGGTGCGATCGAGGAGGAGTTCGGGATCAGCCACGCGATGTACGAGGTGCTGCTGATCGTGGGCCGGGCGGGCGGCTCGGGCATGTCGATGCGGGCCATCGCGCAGGAGCGGGTCCTGACCACGGGCGGGATGACCCGCTTGGTGGACCGGATGGAGGAGGCCGGCTTGGTGGTGCGCGCCGACGACCCCGCGGACCGCAGGGGCAAGCTGGTGCGGCTCACCGAGCGCGGCGAGGACATCGTGGTGCGGGCCAGCCGGCTGCACGTGGAGAACATCCGCCGCTACTTCCTGGCGCCGCTGCCCGAGGAGTCGCGGCAGCAGTTCATGGAGTGCCTGCGGATCCTGTCGCACTCGGCGCGGGACGCCCTGCCCCGCCTGCGGTAGGGGCATAAGCCCGCGAGCGAGGGCTCCTCCACCATGCGGAATACCTGACGGAATACCTGACACAACAGATACTGTTCAAGCAGGTATATCGCTTCGGTGCGGAGCGGCTCCCTCTGCAAAGGCTTTCCATGAAACTCGTCTACGTCTTCGACGCCTACTGCGGCTGGTCCTACGGCTTCACCCCCACCCTGGCCGAGGTCACCCGACGCCACCCCGAACTGCCCGTCGAGGTCGTGTCGGGCGGCTTGTTCCGCGGGGAGCGGGCCGCGCCGATCCGCGAGTTCGGATACGTCCAGGGCGCCAACTCCAAGATCAGCGAGCTGACCGGCGTCGGGTTCGGGGCCGGGTACGAGCGGCTGATCGCCGACGGCTCGTTCGTCATGGACTCCCTGGACGCCGCCCGAGGCATGGCGGTGCTGCGGCAGGCGGCACCGGAGCGGGCGGTGGAGCTGGCCATGGCCGTGCAGGCCGCGTTCTACCAGGACGGCCTGAGCCTGTCCGACCCCGACACCTTCACCCGGATCGCCGCGGCAGCCGGTCTCGTCACGAGGGAAGCGGGCGACGCGCTGACCGCACCGACCGCACGCCGCGCGGCCGAGGCCGACTTCCGGCGAGCGGCCGACCTCGGCGCGAAGGCCTACCCGACCCTCCTCGCCCAGGACGGCGACCGCACGACGGTGCTCGCCGTCGGCCACGCCGGTCCCGACAGGATCGACGCACTCCTTGAGCTGTTCGCAGCCGATGGCGCCCGGTCGGCTGCATCCGACCGCTGAATCCGCGCCGACACACCGGCACGCCCGGTGCCGGTGTGTCGGCGCGGAGCGAACCTGAACCCCACACGGCCGGCAGCCGGCCTCACCCCGCACCGCCTCTCACGCTGATCCCACCTGGTCCACCTGGTCCACCTGGTCCCACCTGATCCCGGCAAAGGACATGATGATGAGCACTCTCGACTTCAAGGTCATCGACCTGGACTTCCCCGTCGGCTCGAAGAACAAGACCGCCACGCTCATCACCGGTGAGCGCGACGCCTTCCTCATCGACACCGGGTTCACCCGCGCCGACGGACACCGGCTGGCCGCCGAGATCCTCGACTCCGGCAAGAACCTCACCAAGGTCTTCATCAGCCACGCCGACCCCGACTACTACTGGGGCGCCGAGGTCATCGCCGACGCCTTCGCCGACGCCGAGATCCTCGCAACACCGCTCGTGATCGAGCACATCAAGGCCGCGTACGAGGGCAAGCTCAAGGCCTGGGAAGCCGTCGGCGCCAACCGCCCCACCCGCCTGGTCGAGATGGCCGACCTCAGCGGCGACCTCACGTTCGAAGGCCACGTCTTCCAGCTCAAGGGCGGCCACCCCGGCCTGCCCGACCGCCACTACCTGTGGCAGGCCGAACACCGGGCGATCGTCGCCGGCGTCCTGCTCTTCCAGAACGAGCACGTCTGGGTCGCCGACACCGGCAAGCCCCAGGACCGCGCCGTGTGGATCGAGCTGCTGGACGAGATGACAGCCCTGAACCCTGCCTTCGCCGTCCCGGGCCACCGGCTGCCCACCGCTGCCGCCCTCGACGCGAGCCCGATCGCCTACACCCGCACCTACCTCACCGCCTTCGAGGACGAACTGGGCAAGGCCGACAGCGGCGAGGCCCTCACCAACGCGCTGGTCGCCCGCTATCCCGAATCCGGCATGCTCATCGCGGCCCAGCTCGGCGCGAAGGTCGCCAAGGGCGAAATGACCTGGGGCTGACCCACCCCCGACCACGGACCCGCCGACCGCGGACCGACCCCGGGCCCGGCCGGACCGTGCCCGCCGGGCCAAGTGACAGCCCATGAGCACCACCGCCCGCGACATCCAGGTGCGACGGCGGGCACGGGGTCTGCCTCGCCGTCGCACGGCACCGATCACCGGCGTGCTCGAAGCGCGCAGCGGCGGCGCGACGAACCCGGCCCGCAGGTCCGGCCCCGCACTCCTGTCCGGCACCTACGACTACCTCGCCGTCTACCTGATCGCGCCACCAGTACTCAGGGCCGCCCTCGGGGCCGGCATCGCTTCGACGCCACGGAGCAGCCAGGCACGTACTGACCTACCGCCTGTGCCCCCAGCCACCACCCCACCTGAGAAAGGCCGTGTCCCATGCGTGAGACAGCCGACTTCCAACCCTCCGCCGCCCCCGTCGACGTGGTGCGCCGCCAGCACATCGCCTCCGCCCCCGGTGACCTCGAAGCCCTGCGGGCCACCCTGGCCGACGACGTGGAATGGACCGAGATGGCCGGCTTCCCCCTGGCCGGCACCTACCGCACCCCCACCGGCGTCACCTCCGCCGTCATGGAACAGCTCGGCAAATCCTGGGACGGCTGGACGGCCCACGACGACACCTACGTAGTCGACGGCGAGAACGTGGTAGTCCTCGCCCGCTACACCGCCGGCAACAAGGCCACCGGCAAACCGCTCAACGTGCGCGTAGCCCACCACTTCGTCGTGCGCGGCGGAAAGATCGTCCGCTTCGAACAATTCGTCGACACCGCCCTCGTCCGCGACGCCATGCACCCAGCAACGGGGAGGTAGCCCGTGCGAGGGCATGAGGGTGATCACGGCCCCGGTGACGAGCGATCCGGAGTGCTGGATGAGCGGTCGTAGTCGCGGGCGTGTCTGCGTGGGCGGTGCATTCATGGCCCAGGCAATCGACCTCTCGACCACCCGGCGGCGGGGCAGGACGGCTGACCCGACACGTTCTTCGGCCGGCTGACGGTCTGCAGCCTCTCAGGTACTTCCCCACCCGGTCGACGAGCTGGGCTCCGGCGCAGGCGGAATCGGCCCGGACGGCGGTGATCTAGGGGGGGCATGAGCCGCAGCCTGAACAGGACGTCCTTCGCCCCGTCGCGGTCGGTCCGCCGGCCGGGGTGACATCACGAACAGCGGCAAGCCTTCGGTGTCGACCACCAGCTGCCGCTTCCGGGCTCGCCCTGTACCGCCATCCGGAGAAAGTGCACCGGCTGAGTGGCCCACGAGGCACCCGTCCCCCACCCTCGTCCTCTGCCAGCACCCCACACCTAGGCCGATTTGTTCCTTATGCGACGTTCACCCGCCTCTTTTCGGGTAGTAGCCGAACGGGACGGCGTCGATCTTGACGTGTCCCGAGGCGCGGAGTGCACAGGCGCTCCGCACACCAGGATTGGACAGCTCCCATGACCACTCCGGCGCCGGGCGGCACCCCCTCAGGCCGTCCCACCACAAGCACCGACGTCTCCGGACACGGCACACACACACGCCGCCTGTCGACCGAGACGAAGTCGGCCCTGAAGACGACGGAATTCTTCGTCTACATCGCCTGCGTGATCGCAGTCCTGATCGCCTCCATGGTGGTGGGCACCGAGGACGACCACCGCGACTACTTCCGCGCCGACACGGCCTGGCTGTACATCGTGATCCTCACCTTCGGCTACATGATCAGCCGCGGCCTGGCCAAGTCCGGCAGCAGGGACCACTACGACGGCTCCTGACCGGCCAAGGATCTGCGGCAAGGGGTGACGGTCACGCGGCGCCCGGCTCATCGAGTTCCCGGATGGCCTGCCTGACCGGCAGTGCGCGCTTTGCCGGAGCGCTTCGGGGCGCCCCCGGACCTGCACGGAGCCGCCGTCTGGAGAGCCTCGTACCATTGCCCACCGGTTGACGGTGCTCGGGGCAACCGTCCCCTCCCGGTGCCGGGTCGCCCGGCCGCGCCTACGGGAGCAGCTCAGCCGACTTCGGCCGCTCCATCGGGTGAGTCGGCTGGCGGTCCCGGCCTGCTCCTCGAAGACACCCGGGGCCTCGAACCGGTCTCGTCCAGCACCAGGTTCTGGCGGTCGGTCGACACGCCTGCAGACCAGGTGACCATGCCGCTCCCCCGTTGCGGGGGCCCGACACCAAAGACGCTGAGGCCGAAGATCGGAGGGGGCCGCCGACACGGGGGTCGGGCAGTGGTGGACCGGTCGAGGGCTTATCCCATTCCGTGCTCGTCTCCTCGGTCGGGTCGCCTTTTCCTGAGCGCGGCAAACCATCGCCTGCGCCCACGGGCGGGCTCGCCATGAGGCAGGCGGGTATCGGGAGCGCAATGGGCGATATATGGGACGGCGGAATGCGGGAACGCCATACGGTCAGCGTCATGGATTCGACCGTAGGGCCACGGCACACCAAGTAAGTCAAGACTTACCTTCAGGGAAGTGTGACCCTATGGTGGGGCTCGAATCGAAGGAGCCCCTGTTGTCGAAGATGAATGATCCCGCTGTGCGTGCGGTGGAATCGGAGCGGGATTACGTGTCCTCCTTATACGAGTTGCTCACCGAGCGGCTTTCCGAGGCGCGAGTACACCGAGTGAGGGTGCTGAAGGCCCCAGCGGAAAGCGCCGGTGAGGTATACGAGAAAGAAATCGCCGCCGGGCGTTTGGCCAAGGAA
Source organism: Streptomyces sp. NPDC058646 (assembly GCF_042716875.1). NCBI lineage: Bacteria > Bacillati > Actinomycetota > Actinomycetes > Kitasatosporales > Streptomycetaceae > Streptomyces > Streptomyces sp. NPDC058646. The sequence goes on from NZ_JBHXRK010000013.1 coordinate 95,828, forward strand.
ATCAGCCGACTGGAGGGCGCCGAAAAAGGACTGGTCTTCGGACGCCTCGACTGGACGGATGGCACGGCCCTGCGGATCGGGCGGATCGGACTGCATACGGAGGAGGATGACCTGCCTCTGCTCGTGGACTGGCGCGCGAACGCGGCACGGCCCTTCTACGAGGCGACACCGGTCCACCCGATGGACCTGCGGCGGCGCCGGCACCTGCGCCTCGAGGAGCGCTCGGTCATCTCGGTGAGCGACGAACTCCTGGACGGGACCGCCCCGACCGACGAGGACGTCGTGGGGGACGGCCCGTTGACCGAGGCCCTGTCGGCACGGCGTACGGGCAGGATGCACGCGGCCGTCGCGACGCTGCAGGCCGAACAGGACGAGATCGTCCGCTCCGCCCACCGCGGGGTGACCGTGGTGCAGGGCGGGCCCGGCACCGGTAAGACGGTGGTCGCCCTGCACCGGGCGGCCTATGTCCTGTACGCGTTCCCGCGCGCCGCGGAGGAGGGTGTCCTGGTGGTGGGCCCGAACGCCCGGTTCCTCGACTACATCTCCCAGGTCCTTCCCTCGCTCGGAGAGAACGACGTCGTTCTGGCGACCTGCCGGGAACTGGCCGGGGTGTCCACGGACACGGTGGACCCGTTCGATACGGCGCGTCTCAAGGGCAGCTCCGACCTCGCCGACGCCTTGGCCGGCCTGCTGCGCGTCCACCAAGCCCCCGCCGGTGACTTCACCGTGCGGGTCGGACAGGAACGGGTTCACCTGTCCGCCGAGGAAGTCGCCAGGGCACGTGACGCCGCCGTGGCAGCCGCACCGGGGCACAATCCCGCGCGCCAGGTGTTCAGGGAGCTCTTGGTCGACGCCGTCACCGACGCGATGCAACGAGACATGGGCGACCTCCTGGAGCAGATCGACGCCGATGCCGCAAGGATGACGGACATGGACCTGGACCGGTTCACGGGAGCCGCCCAGCACCGTGCCGAGGGGGCGGCCGACCCGGGTCCCGTCCACGAGCTGGACCTGGACGCCATCCGGGCCGATCTCCTCGACGACGCCGGCGTCGACCGAGCGGTCGAGATGTTGTGGCCGCGGCTGGTACCCGGTGACCTCGTGAAGGCGCTCCTGACGAACGCCGGCGCTCTCGCCGAGCACCTGCCCCGCCTGACCGCCCAGGAGCGGTCCCTTCTGCTGCGCGGTCCTGACGACCCGTGGACCGATGCCGATGTGCCGTTGCTGGACGAGGCGGCGAGCCTGGTCGACGGCGCCCCCGAGCAGACGTACGGGCACGTCGTCGTCGACGAGGCACAGGAACTCACCGCCATGCAGTGGCGGATGATCGTCCGCCGCTGCCCGGCAAGAGCGATGACGCTGGTCGGTGACTTCGCCCAGGCAGGGCCGGTCGCGACAGCACGCGACTGGAAGGAAGCGCTGAGCCCCCACGTCGGACCGCGGTTCAAACTCCACCACCTGACCGTCAGCTACCGCACCACGCAGGAGATCCTGGAGAGCGTCCGGGACCTGCTCACGCGGATCGCTCCGGACCAGAGACCCACACGGTCACTACGAAGCGGTGAGAGCCCTCGCACCGTGACCACACCTCCGGACGCGTTGGTCACCGCCGTCGTTCAGGAACTCCGCGCCCAGAGCACCGCGCACCCGGGCGAGCTTTTGGGAGTGATCTGCGCGGACACCCGGGTGAACGAGCTGACGGCCCAGGGCATCGCTCACCACGCACGCATCGTGCCGGCGTCCGAGGCACGCGGCCTGGAATTCGACGGGGTCGTCGTCATGAACCCCGAGGAAATCATCACGGCCCGCCCCGGTGGGGCAAGGGACTTGTACGTAGCCCTGACCCGGGCCACCAAGCGCCTCGCCACCATTACCGTCCAGCCCGCCTGACGAGCGGCGCGTCCGCCAGATACCGCAGCAGTTTCACCGTACGGATCACGAGGCCGGCCTCGCGCAAGGCCACCGGCGAGGCTAGGGCGTGTATCGAAGGTGCCTGGTGATGATGGCGGAGACCCAGTTTGTGATCCAGAATGATTGGGTGGTCACGCTTGAGACTCCCCGTTTGATCCTGCGTCGCTGGCGCGAAGAAGACGTTGCGCCCATGGCTGCCGTCAATGCCGACCCCGAGGTCATGCGGTGGATCCGTGACGGCAGCGTCCGTGACGAACAGCAGACTCGCGGCGGGATCCAGGCTTGGGAGAGCGAGTGGGAGTCACGGGGCTTCGGCCTGTTCGCCGTGGAGATCCGGTCCACTGGCGAGCTGGCCGGGTTCACCGGCCTTTCGGTGCCCGACTTCTTGCCGGAGGTACTGCCGGCGGTGGAGGTCGGCTGGCGGCTGGGACGTTCCCACTGGGGGCAGGGCTTGGCCACCGAGGCCGCTGCGGCCGCTGTACGGTTCGGGTTCGAAGAGCGAGGGCTGGAGCGGATCGTCAGCATCACTCAAGTGGGCAACGACGCCTCCGAACGGATCATGACCAAACTGGGCATGCATCCGGTCCGTGAGACCGTCAATCCCACTGGCGGTCGGCCAGTTCGGGTGTTCGAGTTGTCGTCGGACCAGTACGTCACAACCACTCGGTGATGGCGGCAACGAGGGCGGTATCCTCGTAGCGGACCGCGAGTTTGTCGTACCTGGTGGCCACGGCTCGATGTCTCTTGAGGCGATTGATGCCGCACTCGACCGCGTGCCGGGCCTAGTAGTCCTCTGGGTCGAACTTCGGTGGTCGGCCACCGCTGGACCCGCGCTTCCTGCGATTGCGGACCAGGTCGGCTTTGTCCGGAATGGTGCAGCGGATTCCTCGGCGACGCAGGTAGGCGCGGTTCTTCCTGCAGGCGTTTGCCTTGTCAGCCCGGACGCGGTCGGGGCGGACGCGCGGCCGACCCGCCCTATGCGAGGCACACGGACCTTCTCAAGCACCGGTTCGAACTGCGGCGAGTCCCCCCGCTGCCCTGCCGTCACCACGATCGACATGGGCTTGTGACCCCGCTCGACAACCAAGTGCAGTTCGGTCGTGAACCCGCCGCGCGAACGCCCCAATCCGTAACAACGGCTCCAGCACCGCCCACTGTTCATCCGAGAGATCTCCCCGCCCCATGAACCGAGATCATCCACAGCTCAAGATTCACTTTCGATACACGACCTAGGGGTAACAACACCGCCTTGTGAGGACCGGTCCCGCGCAAAGCTCCTCGCACCCCTCCCGATTGAGCGCCAATCCTCCCTCACCTCACCCGCCACAGCGCGTTGTTCGCAAGGGGCGCCTGCCGGCTGCAGTCACGCCGAGCCCCGCTGCTTCACGCCCCTGCTCACGCCCTCCTCACCGGGGTGGATAGAGCGGACAGTTCAGCTTCCGGATCCCACCAGAAGCGGAGAGCGGGAAATGTGTCGCCCTGCGGTGTCGTGAAATGGTTCGACCCTGACCGGGGTATCGGTCTCATCAGCCAGGAGAGCAACGGCCCGGACGTACGGGCAGAAGCCTGCGCCATCCATGGAAAGGACGGCCGTCTACGTCAGGGGGAGACAGTCCTCTTCGACATCACCCTGGACAGTGCCGGCCTACGGGCCGACAACATCCACCGTCCGGTCCCCAGCGAGGTCCAGCCCCTCGACCCAGCGAACACGGTGACCCTGCACAGGGGGATCTTCTGTCCCCGGCCGGCCGTATCACGCGTCCCATAGGTTCCCCGGCGCGAACGCGTTCTGGGCGCCTGCCCCGTCCCGGGACGTAGCCCGCCCGCCTTCGGGGCCCCGTGCACGCCGGGGGAGGCCAGACAACGATCATCGATGCGGTCAACGCGGCGGAGGAGGCGCGGGAGCAGTGGCGGCTGCCGGCGGCTCGTCATGGCGTGCCGGTGGTGTTCATCGAGGTGGTGTGTCCGGATGCGGCCGTGCATCGCGGGTGGTTCGAGGGCCGGTCCCGGGTTATCGAGGGCTTCCGCGAGCCGGCGCGGGAGGCGGTGGAGCTGCGACGGAAGGAGTTCGTACCGTGGTCGGATGACCGGTTGGGGCTGGACGGCATGCTCGGCCTGCCGTCGAACGTCGCTGCGGCCCTCGGGTTCCTGGCCGCGGCGTCGTGATTCCTGAGTGGCCGCCGGTCGTCGGCTTCTTGAGGCGGCAGCGGGCTGTTCTCGCCCCGTGCGCTGCCACCAGCTGCGCGGGCGGACGTTGGGATGACGTCCACGGCGGTCCTAGAAGGATCGGGAGGTCGACTCCGACTGCGGTGCCCACTGACAGAGGCCAGTTGGTGGCGAGGCACTGGCCTCTGTCAGTCGCGGAGGGTCACGGTGATGCCTGGCGAGCGTCCCGGGGCCGTCCTGTACCCGCCCTACGGGATCCGGATGAGGTCCATGGTCCAGTTGGTTCGCCACGTGGCTCCGTCGTCGTAGGAGAACGACTGCTCCCAGCGGGGAGTGTCCCGGTGGGGAAGCTCCATACGAACCGGACCCGCACCGCATGCCCTCCCAGCACGTCTTCGCACCGGAACTCGCCGCGGCCATCGGTGAAGCGTCCCTCGACCGGTGGGTCGAGGTGCCCGGGCCCGGTGCTGGAGGCCCACCAGATCCGCCGGCCCTCGGCTTCGGGATCGAACTGGCGGAGCGCGAGGCCCTCGCAGCTGTCGGTCCGTATCCGGTCGATGTGGCCCAGTCCACCCAGGATCGGTTCAGCCGGGCGGCTGGCTCCTACGAACGTTGCTCCCACGCGGTCCGGGTGAGTTCGTACTCGACTTCGCCGTGCTCGGAGCCTTCGATCGCCTCCGGCCAGTCCCCGGTGAAGTGGCGGAGGAACGACAGGCCGGCCTTCTCCATCACACGCCGGGACCCCACGTTCACCGCCATGGTGTTCGCGGTCACCCGCTCCACGCCGAGGCTCGTGAAGCCCTTGCGGATCAGAGCGCGTGAGCCCTCGGTCGCGTAGCCGGTGCCCCAGGCGGCCCGGTGCAGCCGGTAGCCGAGTTCCACCACGGCGGGGCTGTGGGCGTCCAGGGGGCGGAACTCGAACCAGCCCAGGAAGGTGCCGGTGTCCTTCTCCTGCGCGGCCCAGTAGCCGCGGGTCCCGAAACACGGGTACTCGTGGAGGAGCCTGGGCAAGGTCTGCGCTCGGATCACCTCGCGGCTCGTGGGCCGGCCGCCGTTGATGAAGCGCATGACGTCCGGGTCGTTGTCCAGTGCGATCAGGTGGTCGACGTCGGCCTCGCTGAACGCGCGCAGCACGAGCCGATCGGTCTCCAGAAAGACGTTCATTCCGCGATCCTCACCACCGGCAGCGGAACCCGCCACCGGATATTCGCCCCTTGCCCGAAGGGAGGCGTACGAGGGCGGCCCTGGGGATTTCCCGGGGCCGCCTTCGTAGGTTCCTCGCCCGCTGCGGTCGTTCCTTCCTGTTCTCCTCCTCTTCTCTTCCTCCGTGAGCGGGCGGGTACGTTCGCTGTCCGGGGGGTTAGGCGGACTTCCTCAGTGTCTTCCCAGTGACCATCACCCCTGCCAGGACTGCCGCGACCAGGGTGCCGGTGATCGCCGTGATGACGGCTCCGACGTTCAGGTGCAGGCTGACGTCCGACGAGGTGGCCTGGGAGAGGCCGGAGGCCATGCCTGCCAGCGGGGGCAGTGTCACGAGGACACCAAGGCCCGCGCCGACGGCCACCAGCACCGCGGTCTCGCCCGCGGCCAGCTTGAGGAGCTGGCGGACGGTGCCGCCGGCGGACTTCATCACCGCGTAGTCACGGCGACGTCCGTGAGCCGCCATGGCCATGCTGTTGGCGACGGCGATCACGCTGTAGCCGACGGCGATGGCGATGAGCATGGCGGCCAGGCTGTCGGTGAGCTTGGCGTCGGTGTTGTAGTCGTCGAGGGCGTACTGCACGGCGTCGTGCAGGACGGTGCCGGGGACCTCGGCGGAGGCCGTGTTCTGCGCCGGGACGAAGATGTCGTCGGTGAGCGCGGCCGGGTCGTGGGCTCGGACCAGGTCGCGGGCGACCACGAAGTCACCGCGGGCCGGGTCGTCGGGCAGGACCTCGCTGATCCTCAGGTCGACGCTGGCGCCGTCGGTGAACCGGACCGGGACGCTCTGGCCCTGCTTCAGGCCCAGAGCGGTGGCGGTGCGCCGGCCGAGCACGGCCTCTCCCGGCTTGTTCCACCGGGCGTCACGGGTACCGAGGACGTCCAGGACGGTCCGCTTCTCGCCCACGAAGGCGCGGGTCGGCAGGGAGGCCTTGCCGACGGGGTTGGCGGCGACGACCTCATCGGTGTTGCCGGGGGTGCCGTCCGAGGTGACGATCGTCTGGCCGGCGACCTTGAGCGCCTCGCCTGCCGGGTAGGCCGCTCGCATCGTCTCGACCGCTCCGCTGAGCAGGACCGCGAAGCCGACCGCAGCGATCACGGGGGCCACCAGGGAGGCTGCGCGGCGGGAGTTGGCGGTGAGTTCGGAGCGGATCAGGACGGGCCCGGCCGAGCCGCGCCTCTGGAGGGGGGCGGTGAGGAAGCGGCCGACGGGGCCTACCAGGACGGGGGCCAGCAGGGCGGCTGCGACGATGAGCGTCATGGTCGCGAGGAGCGCCGTGCTGATGCGGCTGTCGGCGCCGGTGGTGGCGGTGCCGAGGGCCAGGACGACGCCCAGGCCGAGGACGGACAGTCCGGCGATCCAGCGGCCGCGGGCCATGCCGTTGTCGGCGGAGCGGCTGTCGAGCAGGGCCTCGATCGGGGCGACCTTGGCGGCCTTGCGGCCGGCGGCCCAGGCACCGGTGACACTGACACCGATGCCGACCGTGGAGGCGGTGAGCAGCGGCCAGGCGGCCACGCTGATCTGCATGTCCGGGGCGGTGACGTCCAGTCCCTTGAGGATGTCGCGCAGCAGCGGGGAGGCGGAGATGCCGGCCAGGCAGCCGACGACCGAGCCGAGCAGGCCGACCACGGCGGCCTCGCCGAGGATCATGCGGCGGATCTGGCTCGGTGCGGCGCCGATGGTGCGCAGCAGGCCGATCTCCCGGCGGCGCATTCCCGTCGACAGGATCAGCATGGAGGCGACGACGAAGACCGTGGTGAAGAGACCGAGTGCGGCCATGGCGCTGATCAGTTGGACGCCGAGGAAGCGCTTGTGCTCGATGTGGGCGGGCTGAAGTTCGGACCGGGCGTCCCCGTGGAGGACGGTGCCCTTGTCCCCGAGGGCCTGCCGGGCGTCGGAGGCGATGGAACCTGCCGACGCTCCCTTGTCCGCGATCAGTGCGAGGGCGCCCACGCCGGGCTGCTGCTGGGCGGCGAACGCCTCGCTGAAGTAGTAGCCGGGGCCGTCGACGGTGCCGGCAACGGTGAACTGCTTGCGGCCCTCGGTGATGTTGACGGTGAGCTTGCTGCCCGCTGCCACGCCCAGGGCGCGGTCGACCACGACCTCGCCGTTCCCGCTCGGGGCCCGGCCGGAGACGAGCGGGTAGGGCGCCATCTGCGCGCTGCCCCAGCCGTGTCCCGCTTCAGCGGCGCCCTCGTCGGTGACGGGCTGGTCGCCCTGGAGGGCCTGGGCGTAGAAGGACCGGTCCACCACGACGGAGGCGACTCCGGGCAGCGCCTCGAGCGCGGCCTGGATCGGAGCGGCCTCGGCCTGGCTCCACGGCATCCGGTCCTCAGGGCTGCCCTCCTGGTCGAGGGCCCGCTCGGGCAGGGCCAGGGCGGCGGTGCCGGTGTAGCGGTCCTGGACGGTGGGGCGGGAGGAGTCGTAGATGACCAGGGTGGTGGTGATGAGGGCCACGCCGCCCATGACGGCGAGGAAGGCTCCGAGGAAGCTGGACCAGCGTTCGCGTACGTTCGCGAAGATCAGCATCACGCCTCCAGCCGGGCCATGTGGGCGGCGATCGCCGCGGCGTTGTCCTGGGTGTCGCGTTGCAGCGGGAGCCGGTCGGCGATCCGGCCGTCCTTGATGAAGACGACGACGTCGGCCACGGAGGCCGCCACCGGGTCGTGGGTGACCATCAGCGTGGTCTGGCCCTCCCGGTCGACCAGCATCCGCATCATCCGCAGCACCTCGCGGGAGGTGACGGTGTCCAGGGCGCCCGTGGGCTCGTCCGCGAAGAGGACATCGGGACGGGTGACCAGGGCGCGGGCCAGGGCCACTCGCTGCTGCTGGCCGCCGGAGAGCTGGCTGGGCCGGTGGTTCGCGCGTTCGGTCAGACCGACCGAGGCGAGCGCGCCCGCGACCTGCTCGGGTTTGACCTTGCGGCCGGCGAAGCGGGAGGGCAGCTCCACGTTCTGGGCCGCCGTCAGTGACTCCACGAGGTTGAAGGCCTGGAAGACGAAACCGATGTGCTTGCGGCGGAGCTCGGTGCGCTGCTTCTCGCTCTGCTTGCCGATGTCGACGCCCGCCAGAACGATCTGTCCTTCGGTCGGCTGCTCGAGGCCGGCAGCGCACTGCAGCAAGGTGGACTTCCCGGAGCCGGAAGGGCCCATGATCGCGGTGAAGGTGCCGCGGGCGAAGCCGATGGAGATGCTGTCCAGTGCGGTCACCGAGTGATCGCCGGTGCCGTGGACCTTGCGCACGCCGTGGAGTTCGACCGCGTCCTGTCCGGAGGTTTGCCTCGTTGTCGTCATGGGTCGATTTCACGGCACGAGGGGTGGGCGGGGCACTGGCCCACCCTCTACTTCCGAGGTGGAGGCAGCTCTACCCCCAGGTCCGAAACGCCGGGTTACGGTGGGGACATGCGACCCACAACGGCCTGGCAGGCCATGGCTCAGCGCCCCGTGAGCTTTCTGACGTCGAGCTGGCCCTGGCGGTCGCTGGGTTATCTGGGCAGCGGTGTCCTGGTCGGTGCGGCGGCGGTGATGGTCTTCGCCGTCGGTCTGACAGCGGGAGTCGCGCTGCTGGTGGTGCTGATCGGAATAGCCCCCCTGGTGGGTCTGGTGCTGGCCTCCACGGTGGTCGCCACGGTGGAGCGTCAACGGCTGCGGCTGGTGGACCTCGACCGGCTGCCGGACCCGCACCGCCGCCCGGACGGGCCCGGGGTGAAGGCCTGGGTGGCCACCCGGCTCAAGGAGCAGGTCACCTGGCGGGAGCTGATGTTCACGCTGATCTCGACGGCCGCGCTGTGGTGGCTGGACCTGTTGGTGCTGGGATTCTGCTTCGGGATGCCGGCCGTCTTCTTCAGCTCGCTGGACAGCGAGACCTGGCCCTGGGCGGTCTTCAGCGTGATCGTACTGCTCGCCTCGCCCTACACGGTGACCTCATGGGCGGGCGCCCGGGCCGCCATGGCCCGTACCTTCCTCGCCCCGCGCGACCGGGAGCTCGCAGAGGAGCTGCGCGAGGTGCGCGCCTCGCAGGCACGCCTGCTGGACTCCTTCGACGCAGAACGGGTACGGATCGAACGCGATCTGCACGACGGGGCGCAACAGCGGCTGGTGTCCCTGGGATTGACCCTCGGTATGCTGCGCCTGGAGGTCCCTCCGGGCTCCCCGCAGGCCGAACTGCTCACCCAGGCGGAGGCCCATCTGTCCACCGCCCACCAGGAGCTGCGGGCTCTGATCCGGGGCCTCAATCCGCCGGTACTGGCGGATCACGGGCTGGTCGCGGCGATCGAGGATTATGCGGCCCGGTTCCCGATCCCGGTCGCGGTGGACCTGCGGCTGCCCGAGGAGCTGCCCAGGAAGGTGGAGGTGACCATGTACTACCTCATCAACGAGGCCATGACGAACATCGCCAAACACAGCGGGGCCGCGAGAGCGGAGGTGCGCGGTCGGTACCATGCCGATCTGTTGATCTTCGACATCACGGACGACGGCCGGGGCGGCGTGGACACGGAAGCGGGCAGCGGTGTGACCGGGCTCGCCGACCGGGTCAGGGCGCTCGACGGCCGTTTGCGGGTGTCGAGCCCGGTCGGTGGTCCCACCCTGTTGCATGTGGAGGTACCGTGTCGCTTCGCCTGATCGTGGCCGAGGACGCCGTGTTGTTGCGCGAAGGCCTGGTCGGGCTGTTGCAGCGGGTCGGGCACGAGGTGGTGGCGGCGGTCGGTGACGCCGACGCCCTGGTCGCGGCGGTGCACGCCGAGCGGCCCGACCTGATCGTCACCGACGTGCGGATGCCGCCGACGCTGAGCGACGACGGGCTGAAGGCCGCCGTACGGCTCCGGGAGGAATTCCCGGGGTTGCCGGTGCTCGTGCTCAGCCAGTACGTGGAACGCTCCTACGCGCTGGGCCTGTTGGACTCCGGTGGCGGAGCCGGAGTCGGCTATCTGCTCAAGGAGCGGGTGGCCGCAGTGGCCGATTTCACGGCCGCCATCGACCGGATCGCCATCGGCGGGACGGTGGTGGACCCGGAGGTGATCCAGCAGCTCGTACGGTTGCGGAAGGACCCCCTGGAAAGGCTGAGCCCTCGGGAGCGCGAGGTGCTCGGCCTGATCGCCCAGGGCCGCACCAATGCGGCCGTCGCCGCCGAGTTGTTCATCAGCGAGGCCGCCGTGAACAAGCACATCGGCAACATCTTCTCCAAGCTCGACCTGCCGGTGGCCACCGAGGGGCACCGGCGCGTGCTGGCGGTACTCGCCTTCCTGCGGTCCTGACAGGGGCCTCTGTGACGGCGAGGCACCCGTCCACCCCACGGTGGGAGAGGACAGGGTCGCGCGTACGCAGGTCGAGGTCGCGGGCATGCCACCGGTGCAGAAGTGGAGTCGCCGTTCACGTCCCGGCCGAGTACCGGTCTCGGGGGGAGACCGAGACCTCCCTCTGCCGGGCCGCTCCGTCGCTCGTACGGGGTCAGGCGGCGGCCTGGGCTTGGCGCAGTTCTGCCTGGCCGAAGAGGAGGGCGTAGCCGCCGGGGAGCTGGCGAAGGATCCGGGCGAGGAGGTCGGGTCCGGCGAGGCGTGCTACGACGGCGAGTACGGCTCCGGTGTCCCAGCGGGCGGCGGCGGGGGTGCAGCCGGTGCGGGTGGCCAGGTCCTTGACGAAGCCCCAGCCGGTCAGGTGCTCGCTGTCCGGCGCCGAGGCGGTCAGGGCGAGGGCGGCCTCGACGGGCAGGCACTGCGCGAGGTCGATGCGCTCCTCCCCCTCGACCTGGCGGCCGAGGGCGGCGAGGACGTCGCGGACGGCTTCCCTGGCACGCTCGCACGTCGGGTAGGCCCCCTCGTAGCGGACGCGCTCCAGCATCTGGTCGAAGGTCACGGCCGCCAGGGACGAGGTCGTTCGGGTCGGGTCGTACATGACGGTGCACTGGCCTTTCTCGGGGAGTTTCGGGCGGAAGGTCGGCCTTCCCGTGGGTCAGGTGGGCTGGGGGTGGCCGAAGAGGAGGTCGTAGCCCGGCGGGAGCTGGAGCAGGACCTCGCGCATGAGGACATCGCCCGCGGCGGAGGCCACGGTGGACAGGACCGCACCGATGTCCCACAGGGCCGTCCTCTCCGTGGCGCCCTCGATCCAGGCCGCGGCCGCGCGGACGAACCGCTCGGGCGGGAGCGGTTCTGCGGCCTGCAGCGGGTTGAGGAGGATCAGGGCGTACGTCTCGGGGAGCCGGGCTGCGAGCTCGGCCCGCACGGTGCCGACCAAGTGGGCGCCCAGCAGGGCCAGGACGACGCGGGCGGCCCGTTCGGCCTCCGCCCGGGTCTCGTATTCGCCGCGTTCTTGGACTTGACCCAGGAACGCCTCCGGGCGCATCGGCATCACGTCACCTCCAAGGGGTGAGGCGGCACGGGAGTGCGGAGGACGGAGTGCCGGAGGGGGCGGGTCCCCGTCCTCCGCCGCGGGCGACGGGTCGGCTCAGCCGGAGATCTGCTTGCGGCCGGACTCGCTGCCGATGGTGATCTTGCGGGGCTTGGCGCGTTCGGCGATCGGGATGCGCAGGGTCAGGACACCCGCGTCGTAGTCGGCCTGGATGTGCTCGGTGTCGAGGGTGTCGGCCAGCATGATCTGGCGGGAGAAGACACCCAGGGGCCGCTCGGAGAGCTCCATCTGCACGCCGTCGGACTTCCCCGAGGGCCGGCGCTCGGCCTTCACGGTCAGCATGTTCCGCTCGACGTCGATGTCGATCGCGTCGCTGCTCACTCCGGGAAGGTCGAAGGCGATGACGTACTCGTCGCCCTGACGGTAGGCGTCCATCGGCATCACGGACGGCTTCGACCAGGTACCCGACGCACCCGAGAGCTGCTGGACGATCCGGTCCATCTCACGGAAGGGGTCGGTGCGCATCAACATCGTGAAACACCTCCAGTCGGTTCAGGCAGAAACTGCCAATGCGCTTCAACGTGCTCCCGTTGTAGCATGTCATCGAAACGATGACAAGCAGGACGTCATCTGGAGGATGACGGATGGGAGACCCGTGATGAACGAGGCCACCGAGCCGCCCGAGCCGATCCCCTTCCTGGCCGCCGCAGCGGCGCTGGAGGCGATCAATCAGTCCGTGAAGGACGCGCAGCAGCTCTCCGCGCGCACGTCGGCGGCCGAAGCGGCTGCGACCGCGGCGGACGCCGACCCCCATGCCGCTCTGGCCGCGCTGGTGATGCTGCGCGAGGTCCGCGAGCAGCTCGCAGGCTGGGAGAGCGGCCTGATCGAAACCGCCCGCGGGCGGGGCGCGAGCTGGGCCGACCTCGCGGGCCCGCTCGGGGTCGCCAGTCGCCAGGCAGCCGAACGACGCTACCTCCGGCTGCGTCCAGGAGCAGCCGGAAGCACCGGCGAGCAGCGCGTCCAGGCCACGCGCGACACGCGCGCCGCCGACCGCACCGTGACCGCCTGGGCCCGTGACCACGCGGCCGACCTCCGCCGCCTCGCCGGCCAGGTCACCGCTCTGACGGGTCTCCCCGCCGGCGCCGAGGGCGCCGTCGGCGACCTGAACCAGGCCCTCGCCGACAACGACGCCGCGCGCCTCGTCCGCCCCCTGGCCGACACCCGCGTCCACCTGCGGCCCCAGGACACCGAGCTGGCAGCACGCATCGACGCCCTGACCAGGCACACCGACCAGCTCCGCCAGGACACCCATGACCAGCGCAGCACCTGACCCGCCCCTCCCCCGAACGGGCCATCGGGCCACGGCTTCGGGGGCCACCCGTGGAACCGAGGAGTGACCCACCATGGCCGAACGCCCCTCCCCGGAGGCCGACGGCAACGCCATCGCCGTGGAAGTCCTGCATCACGCCGTCGCCATCAGACCCTCGGGCGAGATCGACATCGAGACGGCCCCCGCTCTGCGGTTCGCCCTCACCGAAGCCCTCGCCCACGCCTCACCGGCCAAGCCCGTGACGGTCGATTGCAGCCGCGTCTCCTTCTGCGACTCCTCCGCGCTCAACGCGCTCCTCGCCGCGCGGCGCGCAGCGCAGGAGACCGGAACCGTCGTTCGCCTGGCAGCCCCCAACCAGCAGCTCCTCCGCCTCCTCGAGATGACCGGCGCCTTGCCCCTCTTCCCCGTGGACCAGGACCCGCCGCAAGGCGAGCGGACTCCACGGGGACGCCCGGACGGCCTCCCTCGGTAGGCCGTCCGGTGGCGTACGGGCACCGCCGGAGCACCGGACCGCAGGCGGTGCCCGTTCTGGCCGCCGCGGATCGTCCTGGTCGCCCACCAGCAAGCGGACAGGACCCCCGTGGATGTCACAGCGGCCGTATCGGCATACGCAGCGTGGGGCGTGGCCGCGGTGTCCTCCCTACAGGCCGACGCCCGGTCGGGTGGGTGTGTTGGGGGCCGTGCCAATCGACGGCCGGGCGCCCAGCCGTGGGCATCGGTGACCGCGCCGGCAAGGGCGAGCACGACCTCGCGCGGGTGCTCGGCCGCGGTTTTCCGTAGGAGACCGGGCAAGGTCTACGGTTGCCGCGTCGCGTTGTTGCCTGCCGTCGGCGTGGAGGACGCGGCAGGCGCCTTACGTCGACGGGCCGGCGGCCGACCTCAGGTCGGCTTGCGCCACACGGAGATGTGCTTCGCGGAGTCCTGGGTGAACGGCGTCCCGTCCCAGTCCGCGACGCGACGTTCCCTCTCGAGCCCGGCGATCCGTGCCATCAGATCGAGCTCGGCCGGCCAGGCGTAGCGGTGCCGGGAGTTTTCGCGGCGGTAGCGGCCGTCGTCGCCGTCGCGGGTGAAGTGGTGCGAGACGAGAATCTGCTCGACGAGGTCGAAGGTGTCGAAGCCGCAATGCTGCTCGGAGACGTCGAACGGCACCGCGACCTGGCCGGGCGGCAGGAGCCGCAGCGGCGGCACGACCAGCTCGATGACAAATCTGCCGCCGGGCTCCAGATGCCGTGCGGCGTTGCGGAAGCACTCGACCTGCTCGTCCTGCGTGAGCAGGTTCGTGATGGTGTTGTAGACGAGATAGACCAGCGTGAACTCGCCCGGAACGACGGTGGTGGCCATGTCCCCGATGACTACCGGGAGCGCGTCCTCGTCGATCTTGCGCCGCAGTACCGCTGCCATGTGCTCGGACAGTTCAATGCCCACTACCGGCACGCCACGTTCCCGGAGCGGGACGCCCACTCGTCCGGTCCCGATGGCGAACTCCAGTGCCCGGCCTTCTCCGGCGAGCTCGGCGAGGAAGGCGAGGGTCGGTCCGAGAACGGCGGCTGAGGACGTCTCGGTCTCCTCGGCGTCGTAGCGGTCGGCGGTCGCACGGGTCCACAGCTCACTGGTCGTCACGGGCGACCACTTTGCCGGGTGCCGAGGGGCGCTGTCGACGGCATTTACCGCCCACCGGCTCCGATCACACGGTTCGGGGCGGGCCGGTACAGGCCTTTCAGGGCAGCGCCCCGCTCGGGGCGCACGGTCAGCATGGCCTCGCCCGACTCCTGGCATCTGCGGCGCCACCAAGGCAGAGCACCAATGGCCGCTCGATCAGCAGGCGGTCATCCCAGAGGGCAGGCCGCGCTCGGCTGCGAAGCGGGCGGCGCAACGGTGCCCTGCTGTGGAAGACGCCGGCCCCGTGTCGCATGCCGTACGAGTGGCCCCGCGCCCGACGCAGCCGTTGTCCTGGCGGATGGCGGCGTAGAGGTCGGGGGCGAGCTGGAGGGGGCGGCCCGTGAGGCTCAGGTAGTCGCGATGCTCGCGAGATCCTCACGCAGGGACCCGGGAAGCAACCGCCGCAGTCCGTCGTTGGCGTGGTCGCGCATCTGCCGGCCCCGGGCAGGGGCCAGGCGACGGGAGCCCGGGGAAGGCCAGCATCTCGGGCGTCTTCGTACAGCTCCGCCACCCAGGCACGTGCAGTCGGGGCATCCCCTTCGGCGGCTGCCGCACGGGCCGACTGCAACGTGGAGTGCAGTCGTGCACGGACCCGGGGATCCTCGGCTGTCCGGGCGGATCTCGGGGAGTCTCGTGCTGGGCAACCTGGTCTCCCGCTCGACAGGGGCGTTGAGCATGGCCCACATGAAGGACGCCGTGCCGCCGGGGCAGGACGTCGCGGGGTACCGAATAGCCTCTGTCGAAGAGGAGTACACCGATCATCCGTCCGGTGACCGTCCCTGCGGCAAGGTATCGGCGGCCATCGCTTCGAGGAAGCATGCGCCCGGGGCCGCGACCCGGGTGGTCCTGGTGCCCTGGAGGCGGCGTGGACAGGACCACGTGGTCAAGTCCTACAGCTTCTCCGAGGACGACGCGGCACAGGTGATGTGCCCCGGTCCCGCTCGGGCCGGGACCGCTCCAGGAGCCCGGCAAGACGATCACCTTCGTCCGCACCGGCGGCGTGATCAGCCAGTACCTGGAACTCGCACCGCAAGCGGTAGTCGAAGACCTCGCCACCGCTTCCGACGGGCTCAGGCCGACTGACAGCAGAACGCTCGTGGCGAGCGAGGCCGTCCTCAGAGCTCACGCTTGGACGAGGCGGGCCGTTTCTCCCCGTCACGGACGATGAGCAGTACGGCGTTGTGGGGGTCGGCCACGGCGGCACAGATTTCGAACGGCTGGGCGGGCCGGTACCCCCAGACCCGTTGCCGGGCTCGGCGACCGAGTCGTCCTCGGGCAGCAGCCCACCTATGTCCGGCAGCAACGCCAGTTACTCGCGTCGACGGCGCGGAGCAACAGCACGGCGCGCAGCCGTCCGGTCCGGGCCCAGGCTCATGCCCATGCCAGGAGAGCCGCCGTCTCATGGGGCTCCTACCCGCGTACGCGCCTGCACGGGTCGGCTCCGGTGTGTTCCACAACACGGCGGGCGTCAAACGAGAGCCGGCCCCGGGCGCATGAAAGTGGGCTGGTGAAGCATCCGCGAGGAATGGAATGTGTCATTTACGACCAGGACTCGGGCCGGTCGGAGCATGTGGAGTGCGAGCTGCCGGACGACGCCTGCCAGTCCGCCCTCAAGCGACTGCGGGGCTTGGGCGCCGGCGAGTTCGCCTGGGTCCGACTCGTAGACCCCTCGGCGGGCGACTTGGCCCAGCTGGCCCAGGAGCTGGGCCTGCACCCGCTGGCCGTCGAAGACGCGCTCCATGGACAGCAGCGCCCGAAAGCCGAGCGGTTCAACGACATGCTGGCTGTCGCGCTGAAGACCCTCCGGTACGTCGCGGAAGAGACGGCGGTGGAAACCGGCGACATCATGATCTTCGTAGGGGCTCGCAGCGTTCTCACCGTGCGCCACGGCCCGATCGACCCCTGTCTCGAGGCGGCCCGCAGGCTCGATACAGACCCGGACATGCTGCGCCTCGGCCCCTGGGCCGTCCTGCACGCGGTGCTGGACGTCGCCGTCGACGCGTACAACGACGCCGCCCGCAGGGTGCGCGCCACGCTCAACCAACTCGAAGACGAGGTTTTCTCGACGTCCCGCGTCGACCACACCCCGAGCATCTACTCTCTCAAGCGGGAGGTCCGCGAGTTCCGCGACGCCGTACAGCCGCTCGTCCCGGTGGTCCAGGGCCTGCTGAGCGGCCCGGGCGGGGTGGACCAGCGCCCGAAGATCGCCCCGTACCTCCGGGATGTCGCCGATCACCTGCACCGCACGGACATCGAGGTACGGACCCTGGACGAACTGCTGGACTCGGTCCTCGGCGCGCAGCAGGCCCGCGTGGGCACCTGGCAGAACGACGACATGCGACGCATCTCCGCGTGGGCGGCGATCTTCGCGGTCCCCACGATGGTCGCCGGCGTCTACGGCATGAATTTCGAACACATGCCCGAACTCGGCTGGACCTACGGCTACCCCCTCGCGGTGGGCCTCATGGCGATCGCGGCAGGAGCCCTCTACCGTGCCTTCCGCCGCAACGGCTGGCTGTAGAACCCGGCCCCCGCCCGCCCGAGCCCCCCGTCTCGGCCCCGTCCGAAGAACCCGGCGCGTGCTCGCTGACATGAGTGACGCCGCGGTGGAAAGCCGCAGGGTATGACACGCACACCGAAGCCAGGCCAGGAACACGAACGCGGGGAAGTTGGTCGCGAGAGCACGGCGGGGCCGGATCCGCAGGTGGAGGAGCGGGCTCCCGACCAGCTCACCGAGCTGCCGAAACGGTCGTGGAAGGCGGTGCTGCGCGGCACCGTGAAGGAGTTCAAGGAGGACGAGCTCGCCGACCGGGCCGCGGCGCTCACCTACTACGGGGTTCTGGCCCTGTTCCCCGCCCTGCTCGTGCTGGTGTCCCTGCTCGGCATCGCGGGGCAGTCCGCGACGAAGCAGGTCCTGGACAACCTGCAGAAACTCGCGCCCGGCTCGGCCCGCGACGTGATCAGCAACGCGGTCCAACAACTCCAGGGCAACGCAGGCATCGGCTCGCTCCTGGCGATTGTCGGCCTGGCCGTCGCGATCTGGTCGGCATCCGGATACATCGCCGCGTTCATCCGCACCTCGAACGCCGTCTACGACATGCCGGAAGGCCGCCCGGCGTGGAAGGTCCTCCCGCTGCGCCTGGCCCTCACGGTGACGCTGATGGTCCTGGCCTGCGCCAGCGCGCTCATCGTCGTCTTCTCCGGCTCCCTGGCCCGGCAGGCGGGCACAGCACTGGGGATCGGGGACACCGCCCTGACCGTGTGGTCGATCGCGAAGTGGCCGGTCCTGGTCCTGCTGGTGACGATCATGATTGCGATCCTGTACTGGGCTGCCCCGAACGCCAAGGGCCGCGGTTTCAGGTGGGTCACCCCCGGGAGTTTTCTGGCGCTGGTGATCTGGATGATCGCCTCGGCCGGCTTCGCGTTCTACGTCGCGAACTTCGCCTCGTACAACAAGACGTACGGCACTCTCGCGGGCGTGATCATTTTCCTGGTGTGGTTGTGGATCACGAACCTGGCCATCCTGCTCGGCTTGGAGTTCGATGCCGAGCTGGTGCGTCAGCGCGCCATCGCCGGCGGAATGCCCGAGGACGAGGAGCCCTACGTCGAACCCCGCGACACACGCAAGTGGAGCGATGAGGACCGCCGCCGCCTGGAGTGAGCGCAGTATGGAGCGCCCGCGGGCAGGAGAGCGGGGCAGCATCACCTCCTGCATGTCCTGCACAGCCGTGATCATCGGCTGACGAGACGGATGACCACCCGATTGTCGGCCTGAGCCCGCCAGGTACTGCCGCCGGTCATCGGTCGATGCGGGACCGAGGTGGATGTGGCACGACGGGGGGCGGCGGGGTCGTCCTGTCGCCGGTGCGGTCCGGGGCTTGCTGCCCCTTGTGGAGTGCGGAGCGGGCTTCCCGGCGCGGCCGGCCGGAGCGGGCGCCGTCCGGCTCGCTGCGTGCGAAGGCCTGCTCGCCTGCGCAATCCGGGCGGCCGCCGGGGTGCCTGGTGTCTGGCACCGGCCTCCGCACCGCGTTTCACTGGAAGGTGCCGGAAGGTGCCGTACCCCCGCTCCGGGAGGTTTCGTGAACACGCACACGCCGTCCCGTTTCGACCCCACCCGCGTCCCCCACCTGCTGGGCTCCTTCGCGCCGGTTACCGAGGAGGTAGACGCCGCCGAGCTGGAGGTGACGGGCGAGATCCCGGCCGCCCTGGACGGCCTGTACCTGCGCAACGGACCCAATCCCCGCTTCACGCCGATCGGCTCGTACCTCTACCCCATCGACGGCGACGGCATGCTGCACGGGGTGTGGCTCTCGGAGGGCCGCGCCGGCTACCGCAACCGGTTCGTACGCACCCCTGCCCTGGAGGCCGAGGAACGGGCCGGGCGGGCCCTGTGGGGAGGCCTCGAGTCCATGATCATGCCGGATGCCGAGCAGGTCGGACCGCAGCTCGCGGGGACCTTCCGGGACCTGCCGGACATCAACGTCGTACGGCACGGGGGCCGGATGCTGGCCCTCGCCGAGTCGTCCTGCCCGTACCGGATCGGCGCCGGGCTGCAGACCCTCGGCCGCGAGGACTTCGAGGGGGCCCTACCCGCGGGGATCACCGCCCACCCCAAGATCGACCCGGTCACGGGCGAGATGGTCGTCTTCTGCTACGGCCTGGAGCCGCCCTACCTGACCTGGTCGGTCATCGGCCGTGACGGCACCGTCACGAGCGGGCCCACACCCGTAGACGGCGTGGACGAGCCGATGATGATCCACGACATGGCTCTGACCGGCCGCTACGCCGTCCTGGTCCTCGCGCCCGCCTTCTTCGACCTGGACGCGGCCATGGCGGGCGGCTCGTTCCTGGCCTGGCGGCCCGAGCGGGGTACCCGCGTGGTCCTGATCCCGCGCGACGGCGGACCGCCGCGATGGGCGGCCGACGAGGCGTTCTGGCTGTGGCACACCGTGAACGCCTACGACGACGGCCCTGGAGCGGACGCCCCGGTGGTCCTGGACTTCGTGCAGTGGAGCCGGCTGACCGTCGGCGGCGCACCGGAAGCGGCGGACCCGGTCAGCGGCGGTCTGGCACGGGCGCACATCGACCCCGCGGCCGGCACCATGACCCGCACCCTGCTCGACGACGCCCGGGTGGAGTTCCCCCGCATCGACGACCGCCTCATCGGCCGACGCCACCGCCACACCGCACTGGCCACCTCCACCGGCCGGGCGGACCTGCTGCCGGGCGAGTACGACGCGGTGCGCTTCCACGACGCGCGAACGGGGACCGCCCTCGTCTGGGACGCCGGGGACCTGTCGGTCGGAGAACCGGTCTTCGCTCCCGAGCCGGGTACCGACTCCGAGGAACGTGGCTACTGGCTCACCTTCGCCACCGACCGCACCGACGGGTCGAGCTGGTTCCTGGTCGTGCCCGCCGGGGACCCGGCCTCCGGACCAGTGGCGCGCGCCCGCATCCCCGTCCGGGTGCCGCTCGGCCTGCACGGCTGCTGGCTGCCCGCCGAAGCCGGCCGAGCCGCCGAGCGCGGTGCGCCGTCCGCTGTCGGGTGACACACAGCCGGGCCACTGCCGGGCGGACCCCGCCTCCGCTGGCCCCCCATGAGCGCGCCGCCTGCCCGACCTGCGCGTGGCCGGGCCCGACGGCCGGCCCACCGGAGCACCCCGTCCCTGGCCGCACCACCGCGGCGCTGGCCTCCGCCACCGGATCCGGGCGCTCGTCCTCGCTCGGAGGGTTACCGCCGAAAAGCGCGCCGGCTGTGGTGGTGCGGAGACCTGATCCAGATTCTTCGGAGTTCGGCGGTCCGAGGATGTCGAGAACGTGCCACCGGCTCCGTCCCCGGGACACCAGCGGCCACCACCGGCGGCACGAGGAAGAAGGAGAATCCAGCATGGCGATTCAGCGGATGGACAACGTCGGCATCGTCGTCGAGGACATGGAGGCCGCCATCGCGTTCTTCGTGGAGCTCGGTATGGGACTGGAGGGCAGGGCGGAGGTCGAGGGCCCCGTCGCCGACCAGTGCACCGGACTCGACGGCGTCCGCTGTGACATCGCGATGCTCCGGACCCCGGACGGGCACAGCCGACTCGAGCTGGCGAAGTACTGCAGCCCCGCGGTGATCAGCGCCGGTCCGCTCAACCGTCCGCACAACATCCTGGGCACGCACCGCGTCATGTTCGCCGTCGACGACCTCGAGGACACGGTTGCCCGCCTGCGCCCTCACGGCGCCGAACTCGTCGGTGAGATCGCCCGGTTCGAGGACAGCTATCTGCTCTGCTACGTCCGCGGCCCGGAGGGCATCATCGTCGGACTGGCCGAGCAACTGCGCTGAGGCTGAGGAGGAGCGGCAGTCTGGACCTGCGCGGCGCTGCTGCACTGTCCAGGAGCAGCAGGACCGGCCCCCCTTTTCTCGCCCCAGGGCAGCCAGTTGTGATCGGTAGAGTCCAGCTTGCTCGTCCGGGTCAGTGAGCAGTTCCGCGTCTGCACCGCACAGCGCCCGCAGCAGCGCACCCATCGCCGGCACGCCGTCACCGGACCGGTCGGTTCGTCCCCGCGCAGGTCCAGGAGGAGATGACCGGCCGGGCACCAACCCCGCTCGGTAGCGCGGTGCGCCGCCAGGGTGGTCTCGACCACTCCGGCCAGTCCCGCCACTGCCCCGACCGCCGTCCCCGCCGGCCCACTCGTAGCCGCCGGGTCGAGCAGGGCGAGCAGACGCCGTTCCAGGTCGTCGACCCGCATGGTCTGAGTCCGCCCGCATGCCTTCGCGCGCTGTCTGACGCTGCACTCCCAGGGGTCTGGCCAGCGCTGGAGCCAGCCTTGGCTACGATGCGTTGCCGGACTCTCACCGTTCAGGTTGTTCGATAGCAGAAACCCCGGTTCGGTCTCCGAGGGAGAGACCGGTGTGCGTCGGGACCTCCGTCGGACGATCGGCAGATCGGAACGCCGGAAGACGCCCCACAGGTGTCGGCCTCCCGCATACGCGGCCCTCACCCCTCAGAGCGACAAGCCCAGCGGCGCCGTCAGTACGCCGGAATGGCGGTCACGAAGGGGGAGCCGTCATCAACCCGCATCGGTCCGGTCCCCCGGACCGGCGGCACGGTACGCGTCGGACGAATGCTGGCCACGCCGACTCAGCGGTGCCATCCTTGAAACAGCTTTCGGCTCGCACCCTGCGTCTTGTCTGTCCGGCCTGCCCTCCCGCCGGCCACCGAGCCCGCGTGGCTCACCTCCACAGGCCGTTTCTCAGATCCGCGCCGCTTGGGGCCCGCCATGCTTGACCTACGCAAACAGCCCTCACCCGGCAGCCGTCACCGCGCAAGGCACCACGCATCGGTGAGTTGCACAACGGAGCGCGGTGGTGTGTGCGTGATCACCGCTGCCGGGGAGTTCGACGTGGACACCGCGCAAGCCATGCGAGAGATCCTGGATGAAATCGCGCACTCGACCGCCCAAAAAACGATCATCGACTGTACTCGGATCACCACCGCCGACCCCGCGCTCCTGCACGTCCTGCTGGACGCCGACCGCGCACACCACATGATCTTGGCCGGGCCACTCCCCCACCAGGTGGACGCTCTGCTCACGCACACCGCCACCGCAACCCCGTTCCTGATCGCCGACAGCGTGGAAGCCGCCCGCAGCCTGTAGCCGCCTCGAACGGGTTGTCGCCATGACCGTGGGGGCGCGCGAGGTCTCCCACCAGACCGGGCTGGTTGTCCCCCTTCGGCGGCCACCGGTGTCGACTGCAACCGGTCCGATCCGCAGGGGCCGCCGGGCTCCGCCTGACGCTGAGTGCCGTCCCTTGTAGCAGCTGATCTCAGGCGTGCCTACCTGGTGGGTCGTGGCGTCAGCTGGTCCGCGGCGGCCTTCTAAGGGGGGCTCCCGCCGCGTGGAGGCTGGCGAGGGTCTGCCGGTAGGAATCGACCAGGCTGGTCTCCAGGTAGCTGACGCCGAGCTCCTGGCAGTACGCGCGGACGATGGTCTGGGCCCTGCGCAGGTGCGGGCTGGGCATGCTCGGGAAGAGGTGGTGCTCGATCTGGTAGTTGAGACCGCCCAGGACGATGTCGGTGAGGCGGCCTCCGCGCACGTCACGGGAGGTGAGGACCTGGCGCCGCAGGAAGTCGGGCCGCTCGGCGCCCCGCAGGGTCGGCATGCCCTTGTGGTTCGGGGCGAAGATCGAGCCGAGGTAGACGCCGAAGAGGCACTGGTGGACGAGCAGGAACACGACCGCCTTGCCGGGCGGCAGCACCAGGAACAGCGCGCCGAGGTAGGCGGCGGTGTGCACGGCGAGCAGAGCCCCCTCCCACACACGGTGCTTGAGCGAACGGTCGAACAGCGACCGCACGCCGGACACGTGCAGGTTGAACCCCTCCAGCGTGAGCAGCGGGAAGAAGAGGTACGCCTGCGAGCGGCCGAGCAGCCGCGGCAGTCCCTTGGCCGCCCGGGCCTGGTCCTGCGTCCAGACGAGGACGTCCGGGTCGAGGTCGGGATCGAGGTCCTCGTGGTTGGGGTTGGCGTGGTGGCGGGTGTGCTTGTCCTGCCACCAGCCGTACCCCATGCCGATGCCGAGGTTGCCGGCGACGCGCCCGGACACCTCGCTGGCCTTGCGTAGCCGGAAGACCTGCCGGTGGGCGAGGTCGTGAGCGAGGAGGGCCACCTGCCCGAACACGAGGGCGAGGAATGCGGCTGCCAGCAGCGTCCACCAGCTGTCGCCGATCAGGACGAAAGCCGTCCACCCGGCGGCGTACAGGAGCGTCACGGCAGCAATGCGCAGTGCGTAGTACCCGGGGCGCCTGGCCATCAGGCCGGCCTCCTGGATCTTCCGGGAGAGCCGGGCGAAGTCGCTCCCCGTATCCGCCCGTACGGGAGGGGGACGCACCGTCTGGGAGGAGTTCATGATCAGAATCACTTTCCGTCGTCCGTCATACGAAGGAGCGGCCCATGGCACGGGCGGAACGCCCTGCCCGGGACCCCACCCGGCCCGCGGGTGGCCCCGTACTGCTCATACCCGGGAATGCGGCGTTGACGTACGCCTCGGCCTATCCGCCCATTCCGTCCTGGCCCCGCGGCGACGCCCTACGGACCAGGAGCCTGCCCCGCTCCTCCTACCAGGCACGACCCGCCGTCACAGCGACCCGGGCCTGTGTTCACCGGTTCTGGCAGTCCCGCGGAAGTCACCGTCGACGTCTGAGCCCGGCTTCTGGCCCCCGGTCTGAGCATCCTCCTGCACGGCCGGCTCACGGCCCCGGCGACCAAGCCCCCTGACGCTGATCCACATACCCCCGGTGGACCCGTTTCCGGCAACAGTTCCTGCGTACTCATTGCCCTGCCCGGTCAAGCGGGGCTTGATCGTCAGGACCGCCCGCGCCCGTCACCGCAACGGCGCCCTCGCCCTCCCCTCCGCGACGCAGCCTCGGCCCAGAGCTGAGCCGGTACGGAAGGCGGCCATGCACAATCGAGGCAGCCCCTTCGGCCCCTTCCCTGGAGGGTGCCCGTGTTCGACACTGGTGCCCGGTCGCACTCGTCGACCGGGGAGAGGAACCATGAACTGCAGCAACTGCGGGGCCGGGGCGATCCAGGGATCCGACGGCCGATGGATCTGCACGAACCAGTGCGGGTGGAGCTCGGGGGCAACGCCTGCGGCGATACGCTCTGCCCATGACGGAACGGAGTAGCGACCCCGTGATCGAGGGGCCTCAGATCACCGAAGCGGAATGCCGTCGCTGCGGCACCCTCATCGCCGGCCTGGACGGCCGATATGCGTGCGGGGTCTGCGGCTGGTCGAACCACTGGAACGAAGGCCACAGCCAGCTTCCCAGCGCGGAAGACGATCTCGACCAGCCCGTACCGGCGGCCAAGAGCCGGAAGCCCTGAAGTACCCGGGCCGAGACTGCCGCCCCCGGGGGCCGCTGGCCGGGCGCCCGTCGTCCCGTACCTGCGCTGCGAGATGGTTGGCCAGGTCGTGGCGAGCCCGGTCGACTTCCGTCACCCCACCCGCACCTGCTGGGTGAGAACGCGGCGCAGGCACGGCATGAATGGGTGTGGCAAGCTCGGCATTCACGATGATTCTCCGTTCGGGGCCCTGCGCCAACTCGCGGGAGGCTGCGAGAGCCGGCCGGAGTCCGGACAGCCGTCGGTCTTCGTGCCTCCCCGTGTTTCTGCGCGTTCCGGGTGACCCGTCGCCAAAAGTCCTTGGCCTCGGGCGGTCGGTCTCATGGCCGGCATCTGCTTCACTCGCTTTCGTAGGCGTGCACGTCGCCTACCGACCCCGCCTTTGACGACGCCCCTCGGGCAGACCCAGCTGCTCGACATACTCGTACGGCTTGTTGAGCGCTCACCCACCCGCCGTCCTCCCTCACAGCCACGCCCGGCAGGATCGGCGATGGATTCCTAGCGTCGCCCCCTTTCATCGAGTCCGAGAAGGCGCATACCACCTCTCTTGACGCGTACGGGTTTGACGTAGTGCGCCCGCCGCGCCCCACGCCGCACCCGGGATCACGCACTGCGCACTTGCGCGTGGGCGGTCGCGCGGACTGTGGAGCATATGAACGGCTGCGAGGGCGAATGGGGTGGCTGCCGCGTCGACGACCTTGGTGTCAGCCGCCAGGCCGTCGGTGTCGACACGATCGGGCCGAACATCCGTGCCTGGTCACGCAGTACGGCCAGATCCGCGATGGCCTCACCGGCGTCGGCGAGCATCACCGCCAGGTCGGTGGCGATCCGGCCCGGACCATGTCCGGTCCCACGTGGCCGAAGCGGCCTGAGCGCGGCCGAATACGCGGCGCTCAGCCGGTGGTATCAGCGGGATCCGCCCACAGCCGCCCCCCGACATGTCCGACCACCCCCGAGCTGTCGGCGCTGACATGGATCTTGAGACGCAACCCGATAGCTGCACGTGGAAAGTGCCCTCCGCTTGGACCGACAGAACCCCTCAGCAGGTTCATCGTCCCAGGTCAGGAAGGCACTTTCGCCTTTCCGTCGCAACAGCCGCCGTAACCCAAGCGAAACGGCGAGGCTAAGTCCTTCGGCAGTTGCCGCCAACCGCAGCCTGTCCGCATCTGCCGGGACAGGGCCTCGCCTACACTCGCGCGATCAAGGAAGCGGCCCCCGAGGCCGTGGAAGTCGCCGGCCTCCGGCACCCGCTGCAGAACCGTGCGGCCGCGGTGGAGAAGACCTGCCACCAGCACCGCGCCTGCCTGCGTAAACGCGCCGCCGGAGAGGTCGGGCGGACATCGGAGGCGCCGTGGCTCATGCAGCTCCCACCCCATGAGACGCCCCGCCGCCGATCACGGAGCGGACCCGCATCGCTACGCAGACGTCCAGAGACTCGTCGTGGCCGGCTGGACGATCAGCGCCATCGGCCGCCGCCTCCACCTCAGCTCGTGGGGCCACTTCGGGAGCCCGGACACGCCGAACCCGTTCGCGCCGACGTCCCCAGCCCCCGCAAGATCACCCGTTGGGTCATGCGGCCGCAGGACACACTTCCACCCGAACTCGAACGCCACCTGCTCGACGTCCGGTCCGCCTGCCCTGACATGGCCGGGCATGCGACCTCCCCCGCGCCTTCGCGGAGATCCTCCGTCACCGGCGCGGATTCCTGCTGACCCGGAGGATCCGCCAGACAGAGCAGGATGCACCGAAACCGATCAGCGGCTTCGCCGGCCTCCTCCGTCAGGACCTCGCCGCCGTCACCGCCGGACTCGCCCTCGCCCAGCCATGCCCGTCACGGACGGGCGGAGGCGCGCTCTTACGGGTTCGACTCAAGGAATAGGGCGGCCAGACGGGGAAGCCGACGGCGCATCTCCCCATCGTCGTCGAAGTCGAAATCCTCGCCCATATCAACCACATTGCCGCCGGGAGTGGCAGCCCCGCGGAAGCTCTCCCAGGCTTCGTAGAAGGCATCTCTGTCGCCAGTGATCAGCTCGAACGCACCACTGGCCGCATAGGTGACGTCCTCGTAGAACAGCACCTCGGAGCGGTCCCGCAGATCGGCTGCCTGGATCGCATCAGGGTGCCCAGCGAGGCTGTCGGGAGCTGTGTCGACTCGCTGGTACCAGTCACGTCCCAAAGCGATCACACCAGCGCGGAAGTCGGTGAAGCTGTCGTCGGAGCATCCGCCCCCGATGAGGTATGCCGCCGCCCAGACGTCCCAGCGGCACAAGGCGTCGTGCAGTTCGTCGAAGCGTTCCGCGTACTCCAGGATCTCCTGCTGGGGCCTGCCTGCGAGCTGTTTGACGAGGACTGCGTCGAACGGTTCGCGTGCTGTCGCTGCCTCGGCCCGCGCAGCTTCGATGATCTCCCAGAACGTGTCGATATCCATGACCACGCACCCTGCCACGCGCCTCTGACAACCGGCCATGGGCCCGGTCGGCGCTGCTCTTCGCCCCAGTTGGTTCACGGAATGAACCAACTGGGGAACGTGACAACCACGTCGGGTCTCCCGGCTACCTGGACGTGGCCCGGCACCCCGAGATCGGTTTCCGGGCCCGGAGTCTGATCGGTCCGGCCCGAATGTCACCGTGCACGGCGAGTTGACCGCGTGCGGCGTGAGCCGGCCGGTCTTCGGCTCCCTCCGTACCGTCGCCCCGGACGACAAGCGGATCACCGCGAGCGGCACTGCCATGACCGACAGGTACGCCTTCGGCGTCACCAAAGGCAAGGGCATGACCGGACGGCACCTCAAGATCACTGTGGAGGTCGTCGCGCACCTGCCGCTGAACCGATCGCCATGCCCGTCGGCGCGGACCAAGCACCCGGGTGCCGATCTGGGGTGGTGGGCGGTGGTGACGCCGGCCTGACTGCATCGGGTCCGGCCGCCAGTGGGGGCAGCAAAACGGCCCCGCCCTCGGTGAGGGGGAGCCGTTTTCCGTCTGGGGGGACTGGATCGGTCAGGCGTGGCTGTGGTGTCGCTTGTTGCCGGTGACCAGTCGGTAGACGGCGAGGAGGATGACCGAGCCGATGATGGCGGCGATCCAGGTGGAGACGTCGAAGAAGCCGTCGATGGAGTCGACGCCGAAGATGACCTTGCCGAGGAAGCCGCCGAGCAGGCCGCCGGCGACACCGATGAGCATGGTGATGATGATCCCGCCCGGGTCCTTGCCCGGCATCAGCGCCTTCGCAATGAAGCCCGCGAGCAGTCCGATCAAAATCCAGGCAATGATGCCCATGCGCTTCTCCTACCTCGATGAACAGAGCCGGTGTTAACGACCGTCTTCACCGCGTCGGGGTTTCCAAACGCCCGGACTACATGATCCTTGAGCACCGATCGGCTCTACGGCCGACTCCTTCGTCAGGGCGCCGCGTACCTACGGTGCCTCCTGCCAGCAGGCCTTCGCCGACTGCACCCGACGCGCCGCGGGCGGCCTGACCCTGAGATTCTGCCCTTGCCGGCCCGGCCCGTGGACCGTGTCACAAGCCGGTACGGGTGCCGGGGGTTTAGCGGAGCGGGTTGGGAGCAGGAGAGCGATCACGACCAATCCGGTACTTCACGAGGAGGTCCCCATGTCGGGTACGGAGAAGAGCAAGGCACACGCCGAGCAGGCCAAGGGCAAGGTCAAGGAGACCGTCGGGCGTGCCGTGGGCAACGAGCGCATGACAGGCGAGGGTCACGCCGAGCGGGCGAAGGGCAAGACCCGCCAGGCCAAGGAAGACGTCAAGGACACCTTCCGCCACTGATCACGCGCGGCCGGCAGCCGCGTCGTCCGACTGGGCCCCGACCTCCTCCCCCTGGGTCGGGGCCCAGCCACGTCCACGCGCGGCCCAGAAGCCCGGCCTGGCTGAGGCCGACCCTGGGCACGATGCTGCCCTTGAGTTACCGTTCGGCGGGGAGGCTCGATGGCAGAAATACCGGGAGCGCGAGCGGAACTGGACCGACTGGGACGCTTCATGCACGCGCAGGTGCGTGAGCTGGTGTCACGCTTGACGCCGGAGGCGCAGGTATCTCCTGGGGAGTTAGGTCCGCCGGCCGTCTCCGACTGGCACGAACCGCTGCAGTTCCGCCATACGATGACCTTCCGTGGTGCCCGGCCCGATACCGTGCCCCCGGCGGAGATGGGGCGGCGAGCGGCCGAGGCGCTGGCGGACGCGGGCTGGGCGGTGGAGGAAGAAATCGCCGACGCCTACTTCACCACCGGTCGACGGGACGAGGTCGTCCTCCGCGTGCGGGTGTCCATGATCTCCGATGTGGTGCTCTACCAAGCGGAGACCCCGTCGATGGCGTTCCATACGCCGGAGCCCCTTGTGCGGCCCGAACCCTTGCGGACCGCCGACACCCTCGACCCCGGATATGTGCTGTGCTACGAATGTGACGGCCTGGGCTGGTGCTCCTCGTGCTACGGGCGCAGCTGGGTACCGGACGCGGAGCGAGGGCGGCGCCGCTGCCCGGAGTGCCACGAGGACCGGGTCTGCCCTATCTGCCGCGGTTCCGGTGAAAAATACGCGGCCACCCTGCAGTACTACGAACGCGGTTACTACCCCGAGCTGTTCGAGGGGTGAGCCCCGCCCATGCGTGCGGCAATTACTGGCCGGCGTCACACCACTGGCCCTGGAGGCCGGGATTCGGCGGCGTCGGAGGACGATGCCGCAACTCGGACGTCTCGTACCCAGCCCGCACGTGGCGGCCACCTGGTTCTCGTCTGACACGTCGTCCCGGATACAGGAGGCCTGTCCGCCGGAGCGCTTGCCGACGCGGGCGACGGTCCTGCCGTCCACGGCGGTAGCGGCGGAGTCGACCAGGACCCCCAGGAGCCTGTGTCGGCACGCCCCGGGTGGGCACGAGCGAGGACATGACTCTGCTGCTGATGTTCCTGCTGCCGCTCGGCCTGGCCCTCGTCCTGCTGGCAACAGCCGAACCCCCGCACCATGGACGCCACCGCAACACCCGCTGAACAGCACCCCGGGTGGGCACGGCATCCCTTCCGGTCGACCCTCTGGGCAGGAGGGCGGGGTACCGGCCGCCGAGGGGTCCAGTCGGCGGGGAGATCAGGCTCCGAGTGCGACGGGGCGAAGGCCGGACGGCAGGTGGCGTACCGCCGGCGCCACGGCTTCGTGCGCTGTGGCGCATTCGCCGAGATCCGGAGTGAGGAAGCCGGTGCCCACTCCGTACGTGCCGTCGCTGTTCGCCATCAGGCTGGGGCCGACGATGGTCAGACCCGGGCGGGTGGTGCTGGAGACACGCAGCGCCCAGTGGCTCGTGCACGGGTAGAGGGCGCGGAGCGCCGGGTCGCCATGCGCCGTCTCGATCAGGGTCCGGTACGTCTCCCGCCAGACGGACTCCAGTTCGCTCGCCTTCTGGCGCTTGCCCTGCCACTCGGATTCCGCCATGCGCACGGGATCGAGGTCAGGCACTTCCCAGCGTCCGGTGGGACGTACGAAGGGGGCTGCCTGGCGGATCCCGGACAGCGATGCCCCCTCGAACCATGCTCGGGCGGCCCTGGCGAGCTGCTTCAGGCGTCCGTCTCTCCCCGTACGAGGGCTGCGCCCTCGTACGGCTCCGTTCCGCAGATCGACTACCGCCGCTCGTGCAGCCGTGCGGTGATCTGCAGCGGTTCACGGTGCGCCAGAGTACTTGCGACGGTCGCGTGGTCCAGCGGAGCGGCACCCGGGGACGTGACGGGGGCCCGCCGCCGGGCAGCCTTCGGCCCGCAGGGCTGCGGCGAGGCTGCCGCAGGCCGCGATGTCGGGGTACAGGACAGCGGGATCAGGAGGAGTGCCGGGCCTCGGGGACGGGGGCACGCCGGCGGTGGTCCGCTTCTCGGGCCGGTCGAACGGGCCGGCGCGCGCACCGGCAAGGGGTCATCCGGGGTGAGGGTCAGCCCCGTCGGTGCCGGCTTCCCCGGGGCGGCCTGCTTGCACGGGCGCCCCGGGCGGATCCTGCTACTTGCGGACGGTGAAGCCCTGGTCCGTCCCGTACTTGGCGCTCGCCTTCTGCCATGCCTCCAGCCCCTGAGCCAGGGTCGTCGACGAGACGTATGCCTTGCCGACGGTGTCCTTGAAGACGGAGTTCGCACGGCTTCGAATCCGGCGGAACGGCCCAGTGGCCGCGCGAGGGCATCGAGGGCGGGGGCACCGTGGCCGTCGTGGGGGCGCCCGGGGGCCGTCCCGGAAAGGCCGCCCGGTTCACCATGCCCGACGACGGGCAGTCCTACCGCTCCGAGATCGCCACCAGCCGCCTGCCGTACGGCAGTTGCCGGTACACCTTCGCCAACTACGTGCCCGCTGAATGGATTTCCTACGGGAACATGACCATCGTCTCCCAGTGGCACGGCGGAACGGACACCGTTCCGGCGATCGCCCTCGCGGTCAAGGCCGACAGGTGGGTCATGAACGTCCACCGGCAGGTCGGCTCGCAGCCCGCGCAGGAGGTCAAACACGATCGGGGGCCGGTGCAGTTCGGGCAGTGGAACCAGTGGTCCTTCGATATCACCTGGCCCACCGCAACCTGCGCCGGCTCGATCACAGCGCGGCGCAACGGCGTCGAGGTGGGATCGCACCGCGGACCCAACAGCTACCACCAGGACACTGCCCCCTACCACAAGATCGGCCTGTACCGGCCGAACTGGAAGGCGTCGAAGGGCCACGTGATGGGCGGGACGCCCCCGGTGGTGGTCTACTACGACGACGTCAGCATCGCCTCCCTCTCCCCGGGCTCGGCCCAGCCCGCACCCACAGCGTCCGCCCCCGCGTCGTCGAAGGGCTCGACCTCGCTCCCCACGCCACCCCCCACGGCATCCGCGTCCACATCGGCACCGGCCTCCGAACCGGCGCAGGCCTCCAACTCCGGCCCGACAGAACCGATATCGGCCTGAACCTCGGGCGATGCCGAGGCCGGCCCGACAGACGGCCCGCCGGCCCAGACGGGCACCTCCCGTTCGCTACCGCTCCTCCTTGCCGCGGCCGGCGCACTCCTCACGGCTGGGCTGATCATCGTCGGCCGCGGTCGCGGTCGCGCGAGGGCGGCCCGACGCGGGGCAAGGCACTCGTAGCACGGCGGCGGCCGGCCGGTCGGCTGCGGGCCCGTAACGCACGACCGAGCATGCCTCTGCAGGGGTGTCCGCGGCGTGAGCCGGCCGGCTGGCGGCACCGCGGTGGCACCGCCGCGCCCCGGTAGGGGCCCGGCGGCATAGAGGCCCGGTGCCTCCAGGCCCGGAGGGACAGGGCCCTCCTCGTGGAGTCAACCCGCCCGACCGTAGCGGACGTTATTGCTCCAGATGCGTTCCAGCCTGACACGGGTTCCCGGACGCGGAGCGTGCCAGATCTTGTCGTGGCCTGCGTAGATTCCCACGTGTTGCACAGTCGAGCCCTGCGGGAAGAACACCAGATCACCCACTGCGCGTTTGTCACGGGAGACGTGAGAGGTGTGCTCGTACTGCTGCTCGGCCGTGCGGGGGAGCTTTTTACCGGCCTTCCGGAAGGAGTACAGCATCAGCCCCGAGCAGTCGAACCTTCTCGGGCCCGTCGCGCCGCGCGCATAAGGGGCACCTTTCTTGGAAGCGGCCACGGCCACAGCTTTGGCTCCGGCCGACGTGGCCGCGTCGGCCGGCGTCACCGGGCCGGCCAGGGTGCCCGCCGTCAGCAGGCAAAGGAGCAGGAAGAGGCGAGGGGGACGGAATCCGGCGGTGCGTCGGACAACTCTGAGAGCCCGGCGGGCTGGATGGGAGTCGCTCGTGCAGACGGACATCGTGATACCTCCGCGTTCGGATGGACTGCCGGTCGATCGGATGCCTGAAGAGGCCCTGCTTTCTCGGGTGTGATTCCTGGGCGCAACGGCCGACAGTTTTCTCCGAAGCCGGCCCGAATTCAGGTCCGGACATGGGTACGGATGTATCGATTCTGCAACAAAACCGCGAAAATATGACAAAACAACTGGTGAGGGCTCGCCCGTACGGCGGCAACCCGTCGGAGCCCGGAAGCCCGTGACCGCTGCACGCTTCACGGGTACTTCTGCTCCTTCTGTGCAGGTCGCGCACCGGATGCGGAGGACCGCGAGCGGTGGCTTGCGCGCCCTGACGGCGTCGACGCAGCAGTCTGGCGCGGCGCTGCGCCGAGACACCGGCGGGGCGCTGCGGCTCCGGGCGGCGGCCCGGCGCTGCAACGCCCCGAACGACAGGGCTGCTGTCGAAGCCCGCGGGAGGCCTCTGCGTAGCGACGCGGCCGGGTGACCCGTCCGGCTCTGCGGCCTGCCCGACGCAGACTCTGTGTCAGGACTGCTTCAGTCGGCCGCAGGTGTCCGCCTTGCCTACGAGGCAGACGTAGAGCTCGACGTCCTTGAGGTTCTTGCCGCTGCCCGAGGTGGCTATCTTCCTCAGGGGCTTCTGCACCCAGGCACCGCCCTCCCACGACTTGAACTTCGTGTACAGGCCGACCTGATCGTTGGGGCACTGATCCTTCAGGGTGATGGACCATTCCGTACGGTAGATCTTGCCGGAGGCAGAACCGTCGGCCGTCTCGAACCACTGGTAGTTGCCCTTGGCCGAGCCGCAGCTGTTCTTCACCGTGGTGCCGGTGTGCGTGCCGCCGGCGGCTTCGGCCGAGCCGCCCAGAGCGAGGACCAGGCCTACGGCGGCGGCCGCAGCCGCCAAGCCACGACCTGCGGACTTCAGACCCTGCTGTGCCATGGGAACTCCCTTGTGAAGTGCACTGACGTGCGCTGATGGGTTCTGACGGCCTGTAAGTTATCCCGTCCGTTCCTCTGAGCACGGCCCACCAGGGGTTGATCATCGGCTACGCCCCGCGTGGTACGCGCACTACCACGAGGGGGGTACGAGCGACTCGCTGACGACGTTCACCGGGCGTTCCTCGCGGCCGTGGGGATCCGCAGGGAAGGCGTCGGCATCGGTCCCGACCCGGAACACGGAGCAGGCGGTAGCGCAGGCTGCAGCACGGCACGGCGTGGAGATGCTGATGAAAGAGATCCCGGTTTGCCCGGTAGTGGCGTGCCTCGGGGTCCATCACGGCGTGACCATGGTGTCCCGCGCCGGGCAGCGTCACCGAGGCGGGCGGCCCGGACCGGGGTGGGGGGTGGGGTGGGGTGGGGAGCCGTGCGGTTCAGCTTCCGGCAGGCGCGGTGAACTCCTCGGCGGGCCCGAAGTCACCGAAGGTTGCCTTGTTGGCCGCCTTCACTCCGCGCATCTCGAATCGCTGATCGAAACGGATGGTGCGGCCCTGGCTGTCGATCCACTGGTCGCAATCGAAGCCCGTGACACCCTTGGCTTTCATGGAGGTGTACGTACGCGGGTCGACGGAGGCGATCTGCTCCAGACCGAGGTGTCCCGAGAGGTGGTAGGCAGGGACGCCGCCCTGGTCGTCCATGCCCTTGCGTGCGGAGGGGCCCGCAGCGAGAAGCAGTTTGGCGTACTCCTCGTAGCTGGCCAGGTCGTTGCCTGCGGGGTGGGGACTCTTCGTCCACCCGGCGCCTGCTCCGCCGAGGTCACGGACGTAGTTGGCATCGGCCGTCGTGACGGTCGCCATCTTCAAGCCCAGTTCGGGAGAGCTCATCTCCATCCGACCCGTGAACGGGCCATTGAGGTTGGCCCGGCCAGTCATGGTCATCAGCCCCGCTGCGCCGCCCGCCTCAGTGGTGATCTTGATGTTCGCCGCGTAGGACTTCTTCCCGGCCGCGGTGAGGGCTTCCTCCGGGTCGAACGCCTCGTCCGCAGCCCCGGCGGGTGCGGTGGACGGTACATCGGGTGCCGGGGCCGCCGGAGTGGCCGAGGCCGAACCGGTGGGAGTCGCAGGAGTCGCCTTGTCGTCGGCGTCGCAGCCGGACAGCACGGTCACGGCGCAGACCACGGCAGTGAGGGCGAGGGCGGAGCCGCGACGGCGCGGTGGGGTGACACGAGTACGCATGTTCATTGTGATGAGCATTTCACAACCCCGACCAGCCCTCGCACCTATTTGGGCAGGGCCCGCTCCGTCACGGCGCCGTCGGCCGATCCCGGGGTTCCACCTCGTCGGTGACGGCCGTGGCGTATGCGGACCCTGTGCAGGGTCCAGGACGGCTCGGCGGTCGGCTCGCCGACGGGTCCGGGAGATCACGCGCTTGTCCTCCACCGCACTTGAGGTCCTATGGTCTCCACATGACCCGCACGGCGTGCAGGCTCCGAACCGAAGTACCAGGAGGGGACACCTCATGACGACCCAGCAGATCTCAGACGCCGAACTCGCCGGACAGCCCGCCGCATACTGGACCGGTGTCGCCTACGAGGCGCTCATCGCGTACACGCGGTCCCAGCTGGCCGCAAAGGGCTACACCCAGCCCCAGTTCTGGCTGCTGCGCAACCTCTCGGAGAACGACATCTCGCCCGACGGCGAGGGGATGACCCTGCCCGAGCTGCGGGAAGCCATGACCTCCTACATCCGGCCCGAGGACGATCTGGCGGCGGAGGCCGAAATACTTCTGCAACGCGGCTGGCTGACCCGGGACGCCGAGGACCGGCTGTGGCTCACCGGGGAGGGGGAACGGGCCCGCGTCGACCTCGCGCGCAACGCTCCCGCGATCCGCGCCGCGCTCCACGAGGGCATCAGCGACGCGGACTACGTCACCACGGTGAAGGTGCTCCAGCAGCTGATCCGCAACGCGGGCGGGACGGTCGCCTGAAAGACCGAGGGCCAGGCGGGGTGCCCGGGCCCTGGTGAGTTCGTGGCAGGTCAGCCGGCGTGGTCGTCCAGCGGGGTCACGCCACCAGCCAACTCGCCCTGGTCCGACGAGCACCGTGACCACATCTCGAACACGCCTTGGATCACGGTTGCATGCCGGCGAGCCAGTACGACAGGGGCCGCATTCCGTCCCCCGTACGCCGATCCCGGTGTGCCGTGACGAAAGGCAGGCCTTGCCCGCGGCCCTCGCCCGCGCGTAGGCCCGGGCCGGGAGGTCGGACTCCCGCTCCCCGTTCATGGGTCACAGGCCAAGCCGTGTGGCTGGGTCTCGTGAGGATGAGAGCTTCCTTCGATCTGAGCCCCTCGCCCCGCGGCATGTTGCGACGAGCCTGCGCTGGGACATGCCTCGACGGGAAGCGGTGTTCTGAACAACAGCCTGGGGAACGGTGGTCGGACCCCTTACGGATGTCAGCGGCGAGGGCGATGCGTGCGGCACCGATCACGACTCCTGGACCGGCTCGGGAACCGTTCCCCAGGATCCTGCGTGACCACTTGATGTGAAGTCGGCTGGGGGAGGGAACCGGATGAGAACGCGCGCGATGGTGAGCGTGGGGGTATCGGCCTGTGTGGCGCTGGTGGCGTGCGCGTGCGGTCCGGAGAACTCGAAGGAGAACGCGGACGCGAAGCCCTCGCAGCCAGCTGCGTCCACACAGGCAAGAGAACCATCGGCCGCGCCGTCCGCCTCCGCCGGGACCGAGAAGGCCTCGCCCACCCCGACCGCTCCCCTGCCCGCGCCCCGGACGAAGGAACGCGCGATCCAGCGGTACGAGCAGTACCTCCACGCCCTCGGCCACCAGGACATCGACACGGTCTGCGAAGTGGCCGGGCCCGGCGCGAAGAAGGCGCAGGACATGGGATTCGGTCCGTGCACGTCTACGTACGCCATCGTGTTCCAGATGATTTCATCCGAGCAGAAGAAGGCCCTGCAAACTGCGACGGTCGATCCGCTGCTCGTCTCCGTGCGCACGCCCGAGAAGATCGAGATGCCTCTCGAAGCGGTCAGGTCCTCCGCCTCCTTCTCCGAGAGCGACCTCGGCAGTTACACCCTGGAGTACCTCGAGAACGATTACTACATCACTGACGGAAAGTGACGCGTCGTACCCGGAGCCGCCTCCGCCGACGTGCCGGATCCACCTCGCTGCCGTCTTCACCTGGTCAGCCAAATGATCCGGAGGAATCGGCCCAGCCGAAACGTCGGGAAATGCCGACGGAGTGCGGGCGGTGGGAGGGGCGAGCCGGCGGGAGTGGTGCTACGGGCTTGGGCTGGCGGAACCCAAGCCCCGGCTTCTTCAGCAGCCTGGGGTGATCAGCAGTTGACCCAACCCATGGAGTACGTCACAGTGCCCCAGACTCCTGAGAAGGAGAAGTACTTCTTTGCTCCCTTGGGCCCGACCCAGGGGCTGTCCTTGGCGCCGCTGCTGGTGTTGAGTCGCACGTACGGACAGCGTCCGTCGGCCTTGGTGTCCTCCACCCAGCCGGAGACGACACCGTCGGAGCAGTGTGTGCCGGAGCCCTTGCCTTGTGCGCTGCTCACGGTCCAGTTCTGGCAGCTCACTGCAGACGTGGGAGAGGCGGCGGCGTGAGCGGTCGGTGCGGTCAGAGTCATTCCGATCGCAGCCACGCCGATTACGGCTGCTGTGGCCAACTTTGATTTCATGAGGCCCTCACTCTTCTCTGGTCGGTGGGCATCGCAAAGTGCGCGTGCTAGCCAGATCGATGGGCAAGGTAGCCTAGAATTCAATGCCGTGGCCGCGTCATTACAGGTCAATTCGTGGCCCGGTTGCGTTAGTTGAAAGCAGCTGCATTGCGGAATCCGGCCTTGCGATTGATCAACGCGCTGAGCTTCCAGCGCCGAGCCGCAGGTCGGCCGCCCGGCTCTGGTGACAACCAGAGCCGCGAGGCGCGCCTGCGGTCGGCGCCGCGAGGAAAGGCGAAAAGCTGTCCTCGGCGTTTCGATTCGGGGTGTGGCCGAGAACCCATCGCCGCAGGTGAGGAACCAGCTGCCTGAAAGCGCCCCGAGCGGATCAGGCCCTTCCTGTCGTCGTCTCCACCGGGGTCGCGGCCGGCCTCAACGCCCCTGTAATCCCCCGGGCCGATCAACCGGCCGCGAGGGGTCCGAGATAGGTACCGCCGGAGACGTCGATGGTCTGGCCGGTCACCCAGCGACCCTTGGGGCCCGCCAGGAAGCCCACCACGCCGGCCCAGCTCGTTGGCGAGCGACGGGCCGAGCGCCGCCAGCGCTGCCTTGGTGACGGTGTACCCGATCTGGCCGGGTTCCGCGATCCGGGTGGCCGCCGAGCCCATGTTGACGATCCGTCCGCCGTCCCGCAGCAGCGGCAGCGCCCGCTGAACCACGAAGACCGGCGTGGTCACGTTGACCGCCAGCAGCCGCTCGAACTCCTCCTCGGTGAGCTGCCCGATCGAACTGACCGAGTGGATGCCCGCATTGTTGACCAGGATGTCCAGGCCGTCCGCGCCGTGATCCGCCAGCCCGGCGACGAGCGCCTCGAACAGCCGGTCCACCGCACCGCTCTCGCCGAACCGGGCCTGCACCGCGAACGCCCGGCCGCCGGCTCCGGCGATCCGCGCCACGGTCTCGGCGGCGGCCGCATCGTTGTCGCCGTAGTGGACGGCTACCAGCGCTCCCTCGGCTGCGAGCCGCAGGGCGACCGCGCGCCCGATCCCGCGCGAGCCGCCCGTTACCAGTGCGGTCCTGCCGTCCAGTTCCCCCATGATCGCCTCTTCCCTCGTGACACCCGGGTCGTATCCGGGAACGATTCAGCCTGAGCCGTCTCGCTGAAGTGCGGTGTGTCCTTCGACCGACCCGCTCAGATGACCAGGGATGCCTTGGCCCGTACGCCATGTCCCCTTGATTGATCACTTCGCGGACGCCCCACCCTGCCGGAGCCGGGCCCTGACCGAAAGGGCACGGCCGGTCAGCCCTGTGGCGGGAAGACACGCTAAGCGCCACGATCGGTCTCGGCGCCGACGGCTCCGATTATGCGGGTTGCCCTGTCAGGGTCCTGCGCTTCGACGGCCGAGGCCAGGTCATGGTCGGCCCTGATCACGGCCACCAGGGCCTGGGCAGGCAAGGACCGCGGCGAAGTGCTCAGCCGACGCCTCGGGCGCTGCTGCCGCTCGTGCCTGCGGCTGCGGATGTCGCCACGGTCTCGGTGCGATATGAGGCTCGACCGCATCTCGCCCCATCCGTCCGGGACTCTCCGGTCCGGCCGTTTCGTCCCAGGAGCGTCCCCGTTCCCGCGGGGCGGGCCCTGTCAGATGCGGCGCCTAGGCTGTCCGGACGGACCGGCATCAAGGAGCAGTGCAGTGCGGATAGAGCGTCATCAGGTGGGCGAGGCAGTCGTTTCGGCGGCTCGCGAGGACTTCGCGAACCGCATCGGGGGGCAGGTCCGCTCCATGTCGAGGGCCGGCCGGATGGGCACCTACGAATGGCAGGCGATCGCCGACGAGTTCCTCGACCACTTGGGCGCGCTCTCCGCTGAGACACCCAACCTGGACATCCCGGAGGCCGAGGCGGTGCTCAAGGACGCGTCCGAGGCCGCCGCCGGCGCGGTCTCCTTCGCGGCGTACCACCCGCACTGCACGTTCCAGGTCTTCCTCGACTACGTGAACTTCGGCATCAGCTACGACCCGGGCGACGAGGACGACGCCGAAGAGAGCGTCACCCCTGGCGAGTGGATCGACGCGTTCTGCCTCACGCTCCTCCGTGACAAGGCCCAGTGGCACGGTGAGGCCTTCCGCTTCGCCCGTCAGAAGTTCGCCGAGGAAGCACAGGGAACCCCCGCCGGTGAGCTGATCACCGGATTCATGGCCCAGTGCCTCGACGACACCGGAAACGACGCGGAGTACCCGCCGAGCGCACGGGCGAAGGTCGCCGCCATCGACGCCGCGCTGGCCCGCGTCCGAAGCCGGGCCGAGGAGACCGGCGAAACACTCCTCGACCGGCCGGACAGCGTGGCGCTGAGGACCCTGCGCGCCCTGGCTGCCGAGGACAGGGGGGCCTTCGACACGGGACTGGCGGCCCTCCTGCGCGCGCACGCCACCGCGCACGTCCGCTCCACCTCGCCGGCCGGTCTCCTCCCGCTGGTGCCACTCGGTCTGGCGTCGGTCGCGTACCGGACTCTGAGCTGGATGCCGGCCGTCCACTCGGATTACCTTCCGCACGCCCTGATCACCGGCTTCGAGGCCCGGGGCCCGCGGGTGGGGGGCCTCGGCCGCGACCGGCGGTCGGACGCGGTCGCCGCGCTTGCGGCAGGACCGCTGGTGGTCGAGCGGCCGGCCGGCGGACAGCCCGTGAACCCGAAGACCGAGGCCCTGTGGGACCGGTCCACCCAGGAGGCCTTCACCTCGGAAGAGGGAAAGCCCCTTGCTGTCTCGCGGCTGGGGAGCGCCATGCACCACCAGGAGCTCCTCTTCCTGTGGCGGGCGGGCAACTCGGCCGACGTCACGGACGCCCAGCTCGCGAACCTGCGGCTGGCCTCCCAGGTGGGGGCGGCCCTGTTCCGCATCGCCCTGGCGGAGCCTGGTACCGAGGTCGAGGTGAGCATCGCCGGGCGCAAGCTGCGCTACCCGGCTGCCCGTGGTGAGGCGGCGGACGCCGGCACCTGGGCGAAGGCCGTTGCCTTCGCCCTGATCACGGGCGTACGCGAAGATCTCGCCCCCTTGGTCCTTGCCGGCCCTGCGATCGCCGGCAAGGACGGTTCGGCCTTCGCCTCGTACCGGGAGGCCCTCCACGCCTACCTGACGGGAGGCGATGCCGCGCCGGCGGCGGAGCGGGCACTGCGCGACGCCGGGAAGGCCAAGGAGTGGGGCTTCTTCCCACCCCCCGCCGTACTGCTGTCTCAGCTCGTGGAGGGCGACGAGGAGAGCTTCAACCTGGCCTTGGCCGATGCCCTCGAAGCCCACCGCGACCACTACCAGGTTGCCGACCGGGCTGACACCCTCGACGTCGCGATCGACCTCGACGTCCTGGCTCTGGCCTGCCACGCCCGACGACGGGGCTGGGACATCCGCGTCGAATCCCCCTACCTGCCCCAACGGCTCCTCGAGGCCGCCCTGCCCATCTAGGACCGGCGATACGGCTGGCCAGGCAACGGCCACCCCAAACCTCGTCCCTACTGCGGGCTCGTCCTCCGTCCCGGGGTCGTACCGCCGTCGGCCGAGACAGTGGCTCCGGCACCGCCGACCGGGGTGACCGGCAGTCTGGCCGGCCACCCCGGCCGGCGATCTGGGCAGCGGGCGTCTGGTCCGGGGTGGTCGTGCGCGGGCGAGCGGTTGCCTGACGGCCGCCTCCGGCTGCCGCGCCCGGCCGTACCCTGCTGGTCAGGGCCGCAGTCGGGCTCGGGCCGCTCTGGCCGTCTGGCGCTTGACAGCACGCCGCTCCTCTTCGGTGAGGCCGCCGCACACGCCCGCGTCCTGGCTCCCCTCGAGGGCCCATTCCAGGCAGTCGGCCATGACCGGGCAACGGCGGCACACCGCCTTCGCCTCCTCAATCTGGAGCAAAGCCGGGCCACCGGTGCCGACGGGGAAGAACAGGTCCGGGTCTTCCTGCCGACAAGCAGCCTTGTGACGCCAGTCCATGTCGTGCCTCCATTCGCGTCGCCGGATGCGTCTCCGCCCGCCTGACCGGGATCTGCACCTGTATGCAGTGGAGCGGACAATCACCCGCCCCTTTTTTTCTGAAGCCGCGGGCGCCGCCTCCGTTTAGCGCACACGCCGAGGGTAGGCGGGCCGCATGTTCAAGCATCGGCGTGTGCGTACGGCTGTTGTACTCGTGATCAGTTGGGTGGTGTTGGCAGGTGTCGAACGCTGGGGTGAAGGCGCATCGTGGCGGGTGGCTCTGCTCAGCGGGCTGGTGTGGGCGGTCGTGGTCACCGGCGCTTGGTGGTTCGCCGAGTGGACGCAGCTGGGCCGCCGCCGGGCGCCGCGGTCCGCAGACGACGGGGGTGGGGAGGACCTTCCGCCGATGGCTGCGGCGGAAGACAGCCCCACACCCACGGGCCGAGGCCAGCACGTGCAGGGCTGACCGCTGACCGCTGACGGAGGGAATCGTCCGGCGCGGCCTCGAGCCGCCCGGCAGGGGCAGACCCGGGCGGGCTCGAGGCCACGGATGCGCTGTGACCGGGACCCGCCGCCCGCACAGGCACAGGCGCAGGCCCAGGTCGGTCCAGCGGTGTCAGCGCGAGCCGAGGTAGTCCTTCGTGGCCCGTGCCTCGGTCAGCACGATCGCTGCGGCCGAGAGCACGAAGGCCGCGATGAAGCCCGCCAGCTGATTCTGCGCCGCGCTGGTGGAGAAGTCCGCTTGGGCCACCATGCTCCCGATCGCGATACCGGACAGGCCCGCCGGCACCACCAGCAGCTGGCTCAGCCGGGGGCCCGCCTCGGGCTCACCCGACAGCAGCTTGGCCCCGTTCCGTACCAGGGCGATGCCGAACGGGATGACGAACGCGCTGAGGAAGACCAGCCACCCCACGTCCCCGAACGAGCTCAGTCCCCAGACCATCGCGGCCACTCCGGCGCACCCGACCACCAGCCCGTACGCAATACCGAGACCCCCCGCGGCCGTGGCGGTACCGGGGCGCCGCCGCACGGGAGGACCGGAACGGCCGTCACGGCGCGGGGGAACGGGCGAGTAGGACATGGAGCAACCTCCGGAAGTTGACGGGTATGTGATGTGTCCGCAGGGCGTTCAACGGCGCCACGCGGTGACCACGGTGAGCAGGATGAGGGCACCGGCTGCCAGCAGCAGGCATCCGCTACGCGTGCCCGGCCCGCGCCTCCGGGTCTCGACCTGGCCGGCCGGAGAAGTGCCGGGGTGCTTGCGGGCGTAGTGCTCGATCTGCCGGCGCAGCCCCTCGGAGTGGTCGCCCCAGGGCGTCTTGAAGTTGCACTCTCCGCACCAGAAGCGGTTGGTCACGTCGACTCCTTGCTCTGACGTCCGTAGGGGGCACCGACCCCTCGACCGTGACCTGGGTCATGGTGGCTGTACAGGTCAGGCGCCCGGCCATCGGTGACCGGCGGCCGCGGGTAGGCTCACCGCCGGTCGTACGGGTGGATCAAGGGAGTTGCTGGATGACAGAGGACCTCGGCACGTTGCTGCGCAAGCTGCGCGATGAAGCGAACCTGACGCAGGAGCAGGTGGCCGAACGGTCGGGGGTCAGCGTGCGCACCATTCGCCGACTGGAGAGCGGCAGCTCCACGAACCACCGGATGGGGACGGTGAATCTGCTCGCGGACGCGCTCGGCCTGGACGAAGGAAACCGTCTGCTCCTGGCGGCTTCTCTCACCGGCGCGTCCACGGCTCCCGACGACGACAGCGCCGACCGCCACGGCCGCGGCCATCCGGCACCCGCGCTCGCCCCGTCCGCCCGGCCGCCCGGCCACGACGCGTTCGTTCACGGCT
The DNA here is from genome assembly GCF_042716875.1 of Streptomyces sp. NPDC058646. NCBI lineage: Bacteria > Bacillati > Actinomycetota > Actinomycetes > Kitasatosporales > Streptomycetaceae > Streptomyces > Streptomyces sp. NPDC058646. The sequence continues at coordinate 138,514 of NZ_JBHXRK010000013.1, forward strand.
CGTTCGTTCACGACTCCTTCGTTCACGACTCGCTCGCCGACGCCGCGCAGGAGCTGGCGACGGAGGTCCGGCGCCGCTGGCGCCGCGAGGAGGCGCAACGCCGCGTCCACGACCCGTTCCCCCTCCCCGTCCGCTGGACGCCGGCGCCCGCCGTCCTGACCGACCGAGCGGAGAACATCCAGCGCCTCGGCCCGGGTGAGACTCCGCGCGAGGTGGATCTGGGCGGCGACCTGCGCAGCATGGCCGAGGTCTACCTCAGGATCCCCTCCGGACGACTGGTGATCCTCGGCCGGGCCGGCTCGGGCAAATCCATCCTCACGATCAGGCTGGTCCTGGACCTCCTGGACACCCCGGCCCCGCAGCGCCGCGTGCCGGTCATCTTCAGCATCGGCTCCTGGGACCCCTCGACCACCGCACTGCGGGACTGGCTGATCACCCGACTGCTGCGCGACCACCCGCATCTGGCCCGCCGCAGCTCCGGCGGAAAGACCTTGGCCGCCGTGCTGGTCGACGCCGACCTCATACTGCCGGTCCTCGACGGCTTCGACGAGATCGCCGAAGGGTTACGCCGCGAAGCCTTGGACGCGCTCAACGCGACATCCGCCCCGCTCGTCCTCACCAGTCGGCGCGACGAGTACGCCGAAGCGGTCCGGGCCGCGCACGCGCCGCTGGTCTGGGCGGGGGGCATCGAGCTCACCGACCTCACCCTCGATGACCTCGCCGACTACCTGCCCCGCACCGCCCGCACCGTCCCGTCCGACGCGGGTCCTGCCTCCAGCCCGGGAGGGCCAGGCTCGGGATGGGACGGGGTCCTCACGGAGCTGCGCACGCGCCGGGGTCCGGCTCACGCCAACCTCGCCGCGGTGCTCACCACCCCGCTCATGGTCATCCTCGCCCGCACCCTGTACAGCGAGACGCCCGACCGGGATCCCGCCGAGCTCCTGGACGCCACCCGGTTCCCCTCGGTGAAGAGCCTGGACGAACACCTGCTGGCGGGGTTCGTGCCCGCTGTCCACCGACGCCGGGCCCCGGAACGGGACGGGGCCGGTCAGCCCAGGGCACCGTACGCGGACCCCGCTCGGGCTGAACGCTGGCTCGGCCACCTCGCCCACCACCTGGTCCGCCTGGACCGCGAGCGCCAGGACCTCGCGTGGTGGCAGCTCGGCGATTCGCTGTCACGTACGACGCGCACCCTGGCGTTCGTCCTGGCCACCGCCGTGAGCGTCACCCTGAGCGACTGGCTGGTCGGCCTGCTGCTCGCCCCTCTGTCCATCGGCGAACTCCTGCTGCAGGGCAGTCTCATGGGGCCCGCCGCAGGACTCGCCTTCGGAGCCGTCTACGTGATGGCGGACAGGTCCGGCGGCGGAGCGGCGTTCGAACCGGTCCGTATCCGGCTGACGCTGCGCCCCTCGCAGGAGAGTCTCGGCCGCCGACCCCTGCGCACCTTCACCGTGCGGTTCGGACAAGGACTCATCGGAGGCACCGTCATGGGCGTCGGATGTGCCTGTGCCCTCACCCTCGGGCGCGCGCTGGCCGCGGGGACATCGGTCACCGATCCGCGCATCGTCGAAGGCACCCTGATCAACATGCTGGTCCTCGGGTTGATCTTCGGATCGGCTGCCGGTCTCGTCTTCGGGCTCATGGCGGCACTCGAAGTGCCCGTGGACGTCACCGCGGCGGCCACCCCGATCGGATTGCTGTCCTCGAACCGTACGACGGCCGTCCGGCAGTTCCTCATCCTGGCACCGGCGTTCACCCTGGCCATCGCCTTGGGCGGACATCTGGTCGTCCGTCTGCTCCAGGGTGCGGTGGGACCGCTCAACTGGGGGTTCCACGACAGCCTGTTCATCGGCGCGGTCGGTGGCCTGGGCGGCGCGGCCTCCTATGTGCTCACCTTCACGGCCTGGGGGCAATGGATCGTACTGGCGCGCATCTGGCTGCCGTTGGCCGGGCGACTCCCCTGGGACCCCGCCGCGTTCCTGGACGACGCCTACCACCGGGGAGTGCTGCGCCAGACCGGAGCCGTGTACCAGTTCCGCCACGTCCGGCTGCAGCACCACCTCGCACGCACGTTCCGCGGCCGGCACCGGGACTTCGCACCGGCCACGTTCGCACCCCCCTCGACCCGCACCCCGTGACCACGGGACCGGGACCTGGGGACCTCAAGCAGACGGGCACCAGGGCACACGTCGGCGGGTGGCCTCGTGACCGGCACGGACCGCAGGCCGCCCGGTGCCGGTCACCGATGGCCGGTCGCTTGGCCTGTTGGCCGGGCGGTGCGGGGCACCAGCATCGGGATGTCCGGCTCGCGGCAGCAGCTCACTACGCCGCGCGCCTCCTCGACGAAGGATTCCCGATGACCTCCCTGCGCCTCATCTCACTCGGCGCGGCACTCGCGCTCACCGCCCTGACGGGTACCGGCGTCGCACACGCCGCTGCACCGGCCGCCACGCCGGTGCTCACCGCCCCTTCGGCTTCCGCCGCCGTCCCCGACTTCAGCGACGGCTACGGCCTGTCCTTGGTCCCCGAAGAAACGCAGGTGCACAGCCCCACCGACTTCACCCTCACCGTCACCACCCAGCAGCTCTCCGGGAAGCACCAGATCCGCATCCTGCTCCCCGCCGCGTACGACACCGTCCCCGGCCGCGACTGGCCGGTCACGTACTTCCTGCACGGCGGCGGCGGCAACGTGAACGACGTCGCGGCCGCGCCGGCGCTGCATTCCGACTCGATGATCACCGTGGTGCCGGACGGGGGCATGAAGGGCTGGTACGCCGACTGGCTCATGCAGAACACCGCCGAAGGGAAGGCGAACTGGGAAACCTTCCACCTCACCCAGGTCGTCCCCTTCATCGACGCCAACCTCCGTACGCGCGCCGACCGCGCCCACCGCGCCGTCGTCGGGCTGTCCATGGGCGGCTACGGCTCCCTGCACTACGCCCAGGCCAGGCCCGACCTGTTCGGCCACGTGGCCGCCCTGTCGGGGGGCATCGACTTCGGCATGTGGGAGGTCCGCGGGGCCGTCCTGGCCACCGAGCTCAACCTCGCGGGCGCTTGGTGCGCGGCGAGTTCCTCGTCGGGCTCCGGCTCCGGCAACTGCCCGGGCCACGGTCCCTATGTGGACAGCGACGCGATCTTCGGCTCCCCGTACCCGATCTTCAACGCCGACCGCGTGTGGAAGGCGGTCGATCCGGCGGCGCCGGTCAACCTCGCCAAGCTTTCCCGTACCGGCATCACGCTCTACACCGGCAACAACGACCTGATCGACGTCCACACCGCTACGGCTTCCCACAACGTCAAGGCCCGCCTGGATCAGCTGGGCATTCCCAGCCGTCTCGTCGACTACGGAAACGGCGCGTCGCTGGCTCCGAGCTGCAACGGCGGCCACAACTACGGGTGCTGGGTCCCCGCCTTCGCGGATTACGTCCCGCGCCTCGAAGCCGCCTTCGCCGCGGCGGGCTGACCGGGCGGCAGTGCACCGGGCCGACGCCGGCGCAGCCGCGAGCGAGCGGGCCGAGCCGGAGGGCGACATGGCAGCAGGTAGGGGAGAGAGGAGAAAGAGGGTGTACTCATGGTGAAATCCAGCGCCGGTCTCCGCCGCACCACGCACGGATTCGTGCACGGGGTGAAGGGCGCCGATCGACCGCTTGCGTGGTCGGAGACGGCCGGACTGGCGTCCGGCAGGGACCAGCCCGCCGACAGTACCCGCGCCGGAGGTTCCTGGGACGGCTGCTACGCCGCTGCCGGGACGAACGCAGCCGCTCCGGACGTCGCATGCCGGCTGCGGACGCGTACGTACGGGGGACGGCGCACATGAGCCACGACCAGTCCGGACCGTACGGTCAGCAACCGCCACAGGTCCAGCACGTCCCGTACGGTCAGCCCGCCCCCTCGGGGCAGCAGCCGTACGGCCAGCAGGGCTGGGGCCCGCCCCAGCAAATCGGCAGCTACGGCCCGCCGCCCCCGCAGTCGGCCCCACGCAGGAAGACGGGCCTGATCATCACCGGAGCGACCGTCGCCCTCGCGGTCATCGCGGGGGGCGCGTACTTCGTGCTCGGCGGCAACGGCGACGGTGAGAGCGCGAGCAGCAGTGCAGTCGCCGACAGCACGAAGGGGTACGGGCTCGTCGCCCCGGAGTCGGTCGACGCCTACAAGAAGTCGGGTCCGGGCAGCGCGCCCGGCGAGCTGAATGCCGAGCAGAAGAAGGAGGCCGAGGGCCTCGGCGTCCGCAACGCCCGGGCGGTGTCCGGCATTTACAACGCGGAGAGCAGCGACCCCGGGAAGGTGGGCGGCGCGCGGCTGATGTTCGATGGCCTCTACGGCGACATCCCCGACCCCGCCCGGGCGCTCGACAACTACTTCTCCGGCCTCGCCAAGAAGGGCCTCAAGGGCGACGGGAAGACGCGAGGGCTCCAGTTGCAGCTCGTCGGAACCGCCACGACCGTGAAGCCCGCCGGCTTCGAAGGCGCGCTGATGAAATGCCAGGACGTGAAGGTGACCCGCGAGAGCGGTGCCGGTCCCCCGAAGGACGGTGACAAGGACTTCCAGTACCCGGTCTGCGCCTGGGCCGACCGCTCCACCCTCGGCGGTGCCAACGTCGTCCACTTGGTGCAGCCGATGACCGGCGGCAAGGGCGCCTCGCAGGAGGAGGTCGCCGCGCTGACCGTCAGGCTCTACGAGACGGCCCGTCAGAAGGCCTGACACCCAGTAGCCGACCACGAGCCCGGCCGACGCGATCGGCCGGGCTCCTTCGGCACACCGTGGGCTCGACGCCCTCCCCCGCATGCTCCCCGGGCTCGGCGCGGACGCGGCCCGCCGGGCGCGGGTACCGCGATGCTGCGCTCCCCGGCGACCCGCCCGTCCGGCGGGCCGACCCCCTGCGCCCCACGAGACCGGTGATTCCACCGATGTGCGCCTGCCGGGTACGCCGTGACAGTGGTCCGGCCAACGAAGCGGCGGTACTCCACCCGCAGGCAGTGCGGTCCCCGGCCCGGAGCCGGGAGCCGGCTGCCGGCCGGGCCGGCTCCGCCACGACCGAGAGGACGACTCCGTCGTGCAGCAGTACACCGAGCACACCCAGCGAGCCCAGCGAACCCCCCAGGCCCCTCCCCGCCACCACGCCCGTACGAGCGGCCGGTCCGGCGGCCCCGCCGGCTCCGGGAGGACGCCGCTCCGTTCGCTCCTCGCCGCGCTGGCGGCACTCCTGACCATGAGCGGACTCGCTACGTTCACGGCGCCCGGGGCAGTGGCGGCAGACAACCCGTACGAGCGGGGACCCGCACCGACCAGGTCGAGCATCGAGGCCGCCCGCGGGCCCTACACCGTCGCGCAGACCAGCGTGTCGTCCCTGGGCGTCACGGGCTTCGGCGGCGGCACCATCTACTACCCGACCGCCACCGGCGCCGGGACCTTCGGCGCCGTGGCCATCTCCCCCGGCTACACCGCCACCCAGTCGTCGATCGCATGGCTCGGCCCGCGACTGGCCTCCCAGGGCTTCGTCGTCCTGACCATCGACACGCTCACCACGCTCGACCAGCCCGACAGCAGAGGGCGCCAACTGCTCGCCTCACTGGACTACTTGACGCAGCGCAGCCCCGTGCGCAGCAGGATCGACAGCAGCCGACTCGGCGTCATGGGCCACTCCATGGGAGGTGGCGGCACGCTGGAGGCCGCCAAGACCCGGCCTTCCCTGCAGGCAGCCGTCGCCCTCACCGGCTGGAACCTGGACAAGTCCTGGCCCGAGATCCAGACGCCGACCCTGGTCGTCGGAGCCGACGGTGACTCGATCGCACCGGTCCTCACGCACTCGGAGCCCTTCTACGCCGGCTTGCCCAGCTCGCTCGACAAGGCGTACCTGGAGCTCGACAACGCCACGCACTTCACGCCGAACACCTCGAACACCACCATCGGCAAGTACAGCGTCGCGTGGCTGAAGCGGTTCATCGACAACGACACCCGCTACGAGCAGTTCCTCTGCCCGCTGCCGGTCCCCGGTCCGACCATCGAGGAGTACAGGGGGAACTGCCCCCACACCTCCTGACCCCTCCCGGCCGGTGGAGACGGTCCCCCTGGGGCCCTCCACCGGCTGCGGCAAGGCTTCCGCCACTGTTTACACCGCAGTAACCTCACCGGCGTGACCGGACAGACGACCGTGCGACGTCCTTGCCGGATATACGGCCGGACGACCGAGAGCGCAGCTGTGGAAGCGCTGTGGGCCCAGCTCCGGTCCCGGCGCGGCGGGACACTCCTCCTCGCGGCGGAGCCAGGACGGGGCCGGAGCGCTCTCCTGGCCGCGGCCGCCCGCGAGTTCACGCTCGGGCCCGTCCTGCTCCCCCGGCCCCTGCCCGTTCGCCCCCGTCCCTACGACGGCATGCGCGCGCTGCTGTGCGCGGCAGCCGAGGGCGGGGGCGCGGCGCCATCGCGGTCCGCGGGCGGAGCGGGCCGGTGGACGGCCGACCTGCCCCGGCTGCTGTGGCCGTACGTCCCCGGGGGAAGGCCGCTGCTCATCTGCGTGGACGACGTGCACCTGTGGGACGCGCCCTCGCGGGCCGTCCTGGCTTCGGCCGCCCGTCACCCCGACCCCGATCGCCCGATCGGGCTCCTGCTGTCGATTGCGGAGCACCGGGCGGACGATCCCGACTTCGCGGGGCTGCCCCTGGTCCGCCTCGGCCCCCTCGACGACTGCTCATCGACGGCCCTGCTCCACGATGTCGCCGATACGGGCGTGGACCCGTCCGTGCGCTCGGAGCTGCTGGCCGAGGCCGAAGGGAACCCTGCCGTCCTGGCGGCGCTCGCCCAGCGCCTGACGCCGGACGAACTCCGCGGGCACCGCCCGTTGCCCCGCCCGCTGGTGGACGGCGGCGCCCTGTGGGCCACCTTCGGCAGTCGCCTCGCCCCGTTGCCGCCCCCCACGCGACAGCTCCTGCTCCTGGCGGCGGCCGCGCACGAACCCGGCCCCGCGGCGGCCGGCGCGGACGCCTCGCTGGTGCTGCGCGCCGCCCGCGAGGCCGGACTGGACCCGGCCGCCCTGGACCCCGCCGAGGCGGCGAGGCTCGTGTACCACGCCGACGACCGCGTGACGTTCGGCAGCTCCCTGCTCCGGCGCACCGCCTACACCGGCGCGCCGTCATCACAGCGCCGGGCGGCCCACGCCCTGCTCGCCTCGGTCATCGACGCCGACCGGTACCGCCTGCGCCACCTGCTCCACCTCGCCCTCGCCACGCAAGGTCCCGACGCCTCTCTCGCCGTCGCCCTCGTCGCCGCGGCCGCTCCGGGCACGCCCACGTCCGCGATGGAGCGCTCTGCCGCCCTCGCCCTCGCCGCCGATCTCACCGCCCACGCGGGCACCCGAACCGCTCACCTGACCGCCGCGGCCGAGTACGCCCGCATGGCAGGACACCCCCGCAGGGCGCGCCGCCTGCTGGCGGCCACCCGGGACGGCACCTTGCCCGACACGGTGCACGGCCGCACGGAACTCGTACGGGGCAGCCTCGGTCTGAGGGACGGGCCGGTCGGCGACGCATACCAGGCACTGCTCATGGCTGCGGAACGGCTCGCCCCGCTGGATGCCGAAGCGGCCCTGGAGGCCAGGATGGAAGCGGTCGACGCGGCGTGGGCCGCGGGTGACGCCGGCGCCTGCCTGGCCGCCCTCGCCGACGCCCCGCTGCCGTCGCCTTCCCAGGACGTCACCGTGACCGGTGCACCGCCGCCGACCGGTCCGCACGCCCCGGTCCGGCACGAGACGGTCCGCCTACCGGACCCCCTGCCCCCCTTCTCCTCACCGCCGCTCGATCCGAGGCCGGACTACAGAACGGGACTGCGCACCGCGCTCGACGGACACCTGACCGAGGCCGCGCAGCCGCTGCGCCGGGTGCTCGACGGGGCGCACCACGACGACGACCCCACCCGCCTGGTGCGGGCCGGTGTCGCCGCGCTGGTGCTCGGCGACATCCCTGCGGCGTGCCGGATCAACGCCCGGGCCTTGGCCGCCTCGCGCTCGAAGGGGCTGGCCGCCCTCACTCCCAAGATCCTCGAACACCTCGCCTACGCCGAGCTCCGCGCCGGCCAGCACGCACGGGCCCGGAACCACGCTCAGGAAGGCCTGCACGCCGCCCGTCAAGCGGGCCAGCGCAACGTGGCCGCGAGTCAGCACGCGATCCTGGCACTGGTCGCCTCCGTCGAGGACGATGCGGCGGCCGTCGCCGCACATGCCGGGGCCGCCGTGGAGATCGCCCGACCGCACGGGCTCCTCCAGGCCGTCACCCTGGCCGAATGGGCCCTGGCGCGCGCGGACCTGTGCCGCGGCCGGCCTCTCGAGGCGGCCGCCCGCCTCGGCCCGCTGACCCGGCCGGGTCCCGGGCGCGGCCACTTCGCCGTCCGCATGCTCGCCCTGCCCTGCTTCGTCGAAGCCTCCGTGATGTCCGGGGCTGCGGCGGAGGCGAGAGCGGCCGTCGAGGAGTTCGCCCTCTGGGCCGCCCAGGGCGCCGACCCGCAGGCACCGGCGCAGCTGGCCCGGTGCCGTGCCCTGACCGCCCCGCCGGACGACTCGGCCGACGCCCTCTTCGCCCTGGCCGTGCTCCGGCACGAGTCGGCGCACGGCGACTTCGAGCGAGCCCGCACCCAGTTGCTGTACGGAAAGTGGCTGCGGCGCCGACGCCGTCCTGCGGAAGCCAGGAACCGGCTGCGGGACGCACTGGTCGCCTTCGAGCGCTGCGGGGCCCCCGCCTGGGCCGAGCAGACCCGTGCCGAACTGCGGGCCACGGGTGACGCCCCCGTCCCCGTACCGGCGGGTGGTCTGGGCCGGCTGACCCCTCAGCAACTGCGCATCGCGCGCTGCGTCGCCGAAGGCGCGACCAACCGGGAGGTGGCCCTCAGTCTCTCGGTCAGCCCCCGCACCGTCGACCACCACCTGCGCAACGTCTTCGCCCTGCTCGGGGTGCGGTCGCGGACGGAACTCTCCCGGTTGGTGCACCGCACCGACCACGGCGGCGTACAGCCGTGAGGCTCTCCACCTGCTCACCGCCGGGCAAGCCGGTTCCCGGCCGTCCGCGGCCTCACCGGGGCGCCGGCGTCAGCGGGTGAGGAAGCGGGTGGCACCCACGTAGACGCGGCCGGTGGAACCGATGGGTTCCTCCTTCACCACGTCACCGGTTCGGGGAGAATTGATCATCATCGGTTCGCCGTTCCTCGTCCCCGAGTAGATGCCGACGTGGGTGACCTCGGTGCCGGTGGCCGGGCGGAAGGCGACGATGTCGCCGGGCCTGAGGTCCTTGGTGCCGGTGATGCGCACCCCGGCGGCCGAACCGGTGGGTGCCTGCCCGCCACCCGCGTCGAACTGCGGCTGGGCGTCCCGGGGGATGGTGATGCCGAGGGCGGAGTAGATCTGGCCGGTCAGCCCGGAGCAGTCGTAGCCGAATCCGGAGGTTCCCGACCACAGGTAGGGCAGGCCCATGAAGGTGCGTGCGGCGGCGACCACGTCCTCGCCGCTCGGTGCGGCCGGCACCCTCGCCAGGTCACCGGCCCGGAAGAACACCCGGTCTCCGCTGTGGGAGTAGGCGGTGACGACGCCGGGCAGCGGGCCTGCTTTCACCGGGAACGAGGTGTTGTAGGAGTATGCGCGCGCCTGCCCCGGCCCGGCGCCCGTGGAGGCGGCCTCGGCGGTGGTGAAGGCCCGGGCCGTGGGACGTCCGACCCGTTCCTCGTGCGTACCACGGGGCGGCCGCAGGTGTTCGGAGGTCAGCTGCCGGTCGGGAATCCAACCGGGGTAGGCGCCTCGTCCGGCCTGGTCCCTGGGGGTCGGCTGGCCGTGCACCCATACGTGGTCCCAGAGGAGGCCGCCGTACCACATCGTCCGGTCGACGGTCACCTTCGCGCCGTGGAGCGCCTGCGTCTCACCGGCCACGTCACGACGCTCGTCCAGGGACATGGCCGTCAACCAGCCACGGATGTCGGCAGGATTGGCGGTTGCGGGAGCGTCCACCGGCCGGACCTGCCCGGGACTCACCCAGACCTGGGCCACCGTCACGTCGACGTAGCAGGTCGGGGCACCGTCGCACGGACTCGCCGTGGCGGAGTCGGAACGGGCGGGCGGGCGGGTCGGAGCGGCGGGGAGTGCGGCGGCCGGGGCGGCGAGGGCGAGGAGCACCGCGGCAGCCGTCAGGGCGGTCTTCACGGAATACATGAGCCGATTCTGTCCAGTACGTCGCGTTTGCGAACCCGTCCGGACGGTGGACCGTCGAGAACACGCTGCCCGGCCCGACGCCGCCGGCGGCACCCGCGGCCCCGGCCGCGGGTACCGGTGGCGCGCGGCCCGCCGTCCGCGAGAGCGGCCACCATCGTGCGGAGCACCGTGAGCGCGGCTCCCGCGGCTCCCGCGGCTTTCTGGCCGCGGGAGCAGGAGGGGCAGCGGCCGGAGGCGCGTTCCTGCACCTGTCGGCGCTGCCTCCCCCGCGCGGGGGAGGCGGTCGCGACTTTCGGACGATGCCCGGCCACCGGATGGTTGGCGACGATCAAGGCACATGCCGTCACATGCCGAGATCGGAGCCCCTCCGTGCTGAAGTGGACCCTTCGCGCCACCGCTGTCCTCGCGATCGCCGCCGCCCTCGCCACCCCCGTGGCCGTGACCCCACCCGAAGCCGTGGTCGCCACACCCGCCGTCGCCGTCTCCGTCGCCACACCCGGCCCCGGTGTCCTGGGGGTTGAGCTCACCTCCGGCCTGCGCGAGCAGGCTCGGACGGACCGTCCCGTCGCCTTCTAGTACTGCAACGGCGCTTGGTGTGACTGGTGGCCAGGGTGGTCGTTGGTCTGGTTATGGGTGGGGTGCTTGGTGATGTGAGGGCGTGGGCGGCGGGTCTGGGTGAGGTGCATGAGCGGTTCCTGCACCGGTTTGCCCGGTCGGAGCCGCGCGAGTCGGCACTGGCGTATATGCAGGGGCTGATAGCTCCGCTGGAGCGGAAGAACGGCTGGACGCTTGCGGAGGAAGCAGGGCATGGGAGCCCGGACCGGATCCACCGGCTGCTGAACCGGTGCGACTGGGACGCTGATGCAGTCCTCCACGACGTCCGCGACTACATCGTCGAGCATCTCGGCGACCCGGAAGCGGTGCTGATCGTGGACGACACCGGGTTCCTGAAGAAGGGTGTCCGCTCGGCCGGCGTCCAGCGCCAGTACTCGGGAACAGCGGGCCGCACAGAGAACTGCCAGGTGGGTGTCTTTCTCGCCTACGCCGGTGCCCGGGGTCGCACGCTGATCGACCGCCGCCTGTATCTGCCCACGTCATGGACCGACGACCGGGAACGCTGCCGGGCCGCGGGCATCGAGGACGCGGTTGCCTTCGAGACGAAGGTGGCCATCGCCAAGGCGATGGTCCGCCGGGCGATCACTGACCGGATTCCGTTTCGGTGGGTGACCGCGGATGCCGCCTACGGATTTTCCAAAGGTTGGCGCACGGAGCTGGAGCGAGCCGATGTCTTCCATGTCATGGCCACCACCCGCCACGACACCGTCGTCACCCGCTGGGCGATGGACCACCCCGTCCACGACCTGTTCAACGGCCTTGCGAGGCAGAAGTGGAAGCGCCGTTCCTGCGGGAACGGAGCCCACGGCCCGCGGGTCTACGACTGGGCCCGGGTGGAGGTCCGGCCCTGGCACCGCGAGGACCGACGGCACGGGGTGATCGCCCGCCGCAGCGTCAGCCGGCCCGATCAGATGTCCTACTACATCGCCTACTGCCCCGCCGAGACGACACTCGACGAACTGATCAGCGTCGCCGGCAGCCGGTGGGCCGTCGAGGAATGCTTCCAGACCGCCAAGCAGGAATGCGGCCTGGACGACTACCAGGTCCGCCGCTATCCCGGCTGGCACCGCCACATCACGCTCGCCATGGCCGCCCACGCCTGCCTCACCGTCCTGAAGGCCCGAGCACTGGATACCGGGAAAGCAGAAACGGATCCTCCCGGCTCATCCCCCTCACCCTCCCCGAACTCCGACGCCTGATCACCCGCCTCACCCACCGCCAACCAGCACCCGTCGAGCACGTCCTGCACTGGTCCCACTGGCGCCGCCACCGCCAACACCAAGCCCGCACCAGCCACTACAAACGACGCGGCCACACACCACCAGAAGCTGCCAACCTTTCAGACAAAAGACCGTTGCAGTACTAGCTCGCGTCCTTCGGTCACACCGGCGCCGTCGACCGTGGGATTTCCTCCTCAGGTCGAGAGGCTGCCACGGGCCTTCGCGGTGGGTGCACTCCGGCCGGTCCGCCGATGTACGGAGCCTCAGGGCACGAGCGCGATCTTTCCGCGGACGCGCCCGCTCTCGCTCAGCCGGTGGGCCTTTGCAGCATCGGTGAGGGGCAGCGTCTCCGCGATGGAAGGGCGGATGCCGGCGCGGTCCACCAGGTCGGCGAAGCCGGACAGGTCGGCCGGGGTCGGTGCGAGGTAGTACTCGACGAACCGCACGCCGTCCGCCTGTGCCTGCTCCGTCACGGCCGTCCGTTCGACTCCTACGCCCACGACGTCGATGAGGATGCCGCCGCGCTTGAGCGTACGGAGCGACCTCGGCCCGTAGCTCCCGCTGATCGTGTCGATCACGACGTCCACATCTCGGAGGCCCGAGAAGTCGGCCGTCGTGTAGTCGAGCAGTTCGTCCGCGTCCCGCAGGAAGGAGTGGTTGGCCGTCCGGGCCGTGCCGATCACGTACGCCCCGAGGGCCTTGGCGATCTGAACCGCGAAATGCCCCACACCGCCGGCGGCCGCGTGCACCAGAACACGCTGACCGGGCTGCACCTGAGCAAGGTTCACCAGGGTCTGGTAGGCGGTCAGAGCCGCGATGCCGAGTGCCCCTGCGTGGACGTGGTCGAGGGTCGTCGGCTTGGCGGCGATGGCGGACTCCGGCACGAGGACGTAGTCGGCATGGCTGCCGTGAGGCGGAGTCACCCAGCCGTACACCTCGTCACCGGGCCGGAATCCGGCCGCCCCCTCACCGACCTCGTCCACCACACCGCTGAACTCGTGCCCCAAAACGAAGGGAGGCTCGCCGAAGAACTGCACGTACCCGGAGCGGACCTTGTGGTCCGCCGGGTTGACGCCTGTGGCATGGACGCGCACGAGCACCTCGCCGGGTGCGGGAGCGGGCCGCTCGGTTTCGACGACTTCCAGCACTTCCGGGCCACCAAGGGTGTGCTGCCTGATCACGCGCATGTGTGCATCCTCGAATGGAAAAGGGGAAATGGAGGTGTTTCTGGCTCTTTCCGAGGAGCTGCACTTCGGTCGTACCGTCGAACGGCTGCACGTCACCACCGGGCTAATCAGCAAGACGGTCAAGAAGATCGAACGCCGCATCGGTGCGACGCTGTTCGAACGCACCAGCCGCCACGTCGCCCTGACCCCCATCGGTCGCGGCCTCAGGGATGCCCTCCTGCCGCTGCACGAGGGCATCAAGCGCGCCATGGACCGCGCAGAAGTCGCCGGGCGCGGCATGAGCGGCACCCTCACCGTGGGTTTCATGGGAACCCAGGCGGGGCGCATCATGTCCACCGCCCGGGAAGTCTTCGAACAGCGGCACCCGGACTGCCGCGTGCGTGTCGTCGAAACCCAGCTGGACCACCACGTGACGCAACTGCGCGCGGGAACGGCTGACGTGCTTCTCACCGCCCTGCCCGTGGACGAGCCGCACCTGACGGCCGGCCCGGTGGTCACCCGCGGCACCAGGTACATGTGCCTGAACGCGGGCCATCGCCTCGCGGAGCAGGACACGGCGTCGTTCGAGGACCTCGCGGGTGAGACCTTCATCTCCGTGGCCAACTCGGTCCCCGACTACTGGACCGACTTCCACTCGCCCCGGCAGACACCGGGCGGGCAGCCGATCGGCAGGCACCCCGAACCGTGCGCCACCTATGCCGAGGCGCTGGCGCTGGTGGCGACGGGGCGTGGCATCATCCCCGGCGACGGCCAACTGCTCGCGCTCTACCAACGGCCGGACATCCGGTTCGTCCGGATGACGGACATGCCGCCGGTCGAGCACGGACTGGTGTGGCGTACGTGCGATGACGGCGATCCGCGCATCCAGGCCTTCTGCGACGTCGTCCTGGAGGTCACGCCCGCACTGGCCGTTCCGGACACCGTTCCCGGATGCCCTGCGCCACGGACAGGCTGACGCGGGTGCCTGCGATCGGCCGTGGGCCCAGGGCCATGGATCCGGCCGGCCTCCTGGGGGGCGCGTACGTCGTCCCGATTGCCCGGAGCGTGGGGACCTCCGCTATGTGCGTGGTCAGGTGCTGTGAAGTGGCCGGCCATCTCGTCTTTCGTGATCGAGCACGTACGTGAGGAACACGTCAGTCGAGCACATGGGTGCCCGGCTCAAGCGCTGTCGCGGTACGCGGAAGAGGCGAGCCGGTCCGCGGGGCGAGGGATGTCTCTGTGGATTCCGCGCGACTCATCGCCAAGGATGACTTCCGCTGGTGGGGTGATCAACGACGACGCGGTCAACGATCGTTGAAGAGAACTCAAGGACCGGCAGCCGGCCGCTCCCCTGCCACGGCGAGGGCGTCGACCCGCCTGTTCGGCATCGACAGCACACGGCCCTCACTCAGCCACAGGGCGCAGGAACTGGCGTACACCGCTGGGGCGGCGAGCAGCCGTCTGCCGTGCGTAGCCTGCTCCGCGAGGTCGTCCTGCGCTCCGGACGAGGATGCTCTGAGCGAGCTGGCGCAGGGCGCCCACCCCGGCCGCCTGGAGGGGCCCGACCGTGCAGATCGCCGTGCAGCTGCCGGGTAGCAGATCCTGCCTGAACTGCAGGAAGACCCCGGGGTTATCGTCACGTCAGCCTGGGTTCACCCCCGATGGCTGGAACCGTGCGCCTGTGTACGGCAACACCACCACCCGGCAATACGGCACGGGTGAGTGCTCGACGACTGTGAAACGAGGCAGGAGCGAATGGGTACGGCGCAGGATTCCATCGCCCCCGATCAGGAATCGGGGCTCACTTTGATCCCGCCGAGCAAGCGCCACGCGTTCGCTCTCGGCGTCTCGGTCCGGGGCGGCGCTGCCGAGAAGGCGTTTCACGCGTTCGTCCAACACGAGGTCGCCTCAGGGGGTCTGGCGCGCGGGGGCGGCACGCCCGGGCAGGACGCCGTACTGCCCGTCAAGGTCCAGCTCGTTCCGCGACCCGACAACGACTACAACCCCAACGCCGTCAGCGTGGCCGCCCCACCGGAGCACGGGGGAACCGACCATGAGCGTCATCTCGGCTACATGTACGACCGCAACCTGGTCTCGCTCGGCGGCCCCATACGCGGCCTGGCGTACGCCGCCGGGCAGCCCGTCGGCTGCCACGCCCACGTGGAACTGCACCAGGTGGATCCCCAGGAGTACCGGGAGGGAACGGCCGAACACGGACCGGTCGTCACCGCCTCCCGCAACCTCATGTACGGCTACAGCGGAATACGTCTGCTGATGCCCTGGTGGGAAGACCTGCAGCAGATGGCCATCACGTACGCCCGGACGGTGCGCCCCGACCTGATCCTTCCTTTCACGGGGCACTGGAGCACCTGGCAGCCAGGGGCCCGCCGGGAACTCGCCGCCCGGACCCAGGAGCATCTCTTCCCCGTCACGCTGCGCGTCGAGGACGGGCAGCTGCTTGCCTACCACCAGGATCTGCTGCTGTCCTGCCTGTGGCCGTCGGGCAGGGACTTCTACGACCGCACCATGACGCAGGTGCAGGGACGGGGCGGAACAGCGACCGCCTATGCAGAAGATCACGAGGGCTCCATCAAGGTCTACGTCGAAGACAGCAGCCCGCGCACCTGACGGCGCTGCGCGGCCGAGGAACCGGACGTCATCCTCGAAGACGAGGCCGATCCGCGCTCCCGGACCGCTCCCGTCTCCGCTACCGGGCCGACCAGGTCGCGCCCCGCCTCACCGGACTGCGACGCCGCCGAGCGCATGCCCGACGACACCGTCGCCGTCTACCAGTACGGAGCCCAGTCATGTCCGAGGTCCGGGTCAGACCCAGAAGGCGTCGCACTCGCTCCACAGGCCGGTGCCGGAACCGCTCGGCAGGCCGGCAAAGCGCTCACCTCGTCTTCACGCTCGGCCGGCGGCCCGGTCCGACTCACTGCGCAGAACGCAGAATTCGTTGCCTTCGGGATCAGCAAGGACTGCCCAGCCTGACCCATCGGGATTCCGGTGATCGGCGACGAAGGCGGCACCGAGGCCCAGCAGCCGGTCCACCTCCTGATCGCGCGAGGTCTCAGGGCGCAGACACAGATGGATCCGATTCTTGATCGTCTTGGCCTCGGGCACCTGGTTGAAGTACAGCACCGGACCCTCCGCCAGCAGCACCTGAGTCTCCCGGTCACCCGGTCCGACGTCCGGATGCATCGGACGGCCCGTCACACTGCTCCAGAACCGGGCCAGCTCATAGGCATCCGCACAGTCGATCGCTACGTTCTGCACTACCGAAACCATGCGCTCCAGCCTTCCAGGATCCGAGGGCTCCATCAACCCGGCCTCCCAGCGCGCGGGTCGACCGGTGTGAGGACTCCGAGACGGTCCTCGATCGCCTGGGCCGCGCCCAGGCACAGGTCTTCCCGGAACGCGCGACCGACGATCTGCACTCCGCAGGGGAGCCCGTCGACCATCCCGGTCGGTACGGCCACACCGGGAACTCCCACGAAGCTGGTCACGGCGCACAGACGCATTCCCGACGCGACCCGGTCCCTGCCTGACCTGTCACGTGACTCCAGCCCCGGCTCGACCGGCGGCTCGGTGAAGACGGGACCGAGCAACAGCGGGTAGTCGTCGAGGAATCCGGCCCATGAGCGGCGGATGTTCATCCAGGTGCCCATCAACTTCATGATCTCGTCCGCGCTTGCGGGCGGAGTCTGCTCCATCGCCATCTCGATGTAGCGGTCGCCGCCCTGGCCGAGCAGTTTGCGCACCACCGGCCAGGTCGGGGCGAACTCGGTCACCGTGATGCGGCCGTACGCCTCGAGGGCCTCGTCCATGCGCGGTACGTCCTGCACGTCGCGCACGTCGTATCCGGCGTCGCGCAGCGCGTCGGCCGCGGTCGCGATGGCGCCGCGAACGGTGGGGTGGACGCCGTGTCCGCCAGGATCCGCCACGACCGCGACCTTCACGCGCCCGGGGAGCGGTTCACCGTACGTGGGCACCGGCACGGCTCGGGGGTCTCGCGGATCGGTTCCGGCCAGGACTTCGTAGGCAAGCCGAAGATCGCCGACGTTCCGGGCCAGCGGGCCGTCGGTGACCAGGAACTGGGACGCCGGGCCGGGGTCGTCCGGGCCCAGAACGCGGTGATCGGCGGGGAACCGGCCCGTGGACGGCTTCAGGCCGGCCACACCGCAGAACTGGGCCGGGACGCGCACCGACCCGCCGGAGTCGTTGCCGAGCCCGAGCGCCGCCATGCCCGTGGCCACGGCCACCGCGTCGCCACCGCTGGAGCCGCCCGGGGTCCGGCTTCGGTCCCACGGGTTGACGGTGTCGCCGAACAGCTCGCTGCGCGTGTGCATGCCCGCAAGGATCAGGGTGGGGATGTTGCTGTGCCCGATGGGGATGGCCCCCGCTGCGCGCAGCCGTGCCACCGGGGGTGCGTCCGCCGACGCCACCAGATCACGGAAGCGCTCCGTGCCGAAGGTCGTCGGTACGCCTTCGATCGCGGTGCTCTCCTTCACGGTGAAGGGCACACCCGCGAGGGGGCCCAGCGCCGCGCCGGCGGCCCGCCGCCGGTCCACCTGCGCTGCGGCCTCCCGTGCTCGCTCCGCCAGGAGCTGCGTGACCGCGTTCACCTGCGGGTTGATCGCGGCAATCCGATCCAGGTGACTGTCGACCAGTTCGACGGCCGAGACGTCAGCGCTGCGCACGGCCTCCGCCTGCGCGGCGGCCGACATCTTCCACAGGGCGTCCTGCATGGCTCTTCCCTTCCCTCCCCTTCGCGTACCGATGCGCTTGCATCGGAACAGAACCGTACCCCTGGAACCGATGCGAGCGCATCGCATAAAGTGCTGCGAAAGCAGATCGCACTGCAACAGGAGGGAACCGGGCATGCCCAGGCAGGTGGATCACGCGGGCCGACGCCGCCTTGTCGCCGAGGCCGTCTGCCACCTCGCCGATGAACGCGGGCTGGAGGGTGTGACCCTTCGCGACGTCGCGGCCCGTGCGCAGGTGTCGATGGGCGCCGTTCAGCGGTGCTTCCGCACCAAGGAAGAGATGCTCGTGTTCGCTCTCGGGCACATCGGTGAGCGGATCATGGAGCGCGTACGAGCCCGCCTCGTCAGGAGCCCGGCCCAGTCGGCCGGCACCACTCTGGGGCACGCGGCCACCGAGATCGCGCTGCTACGGGAGGAGCACCGCGCCGAGGCCAGGGTCTGGCTCGCCTTCGTTGCGCAGGCGGCGGTCAGCGAGGCGCTCGCAAGGACGGTGAAGGCTAACTACGCAACTTTGCAGGAGGCGTTCACCCGTCTCATCTCGGAAGCCGGCGAGGACGTCGACCACGCCGTTCCCCTCGATCCGCAACGCGCGGCCCGCACTTTGCTCGCCCTCGCGGACGGCCTCACCACGCACGTCCTGATCGGACACCTCACCTCCCAGGAGGCACACGCCGTCCTCGATGCGCACCTGGCCGACCTCTGGGAGCAGCCGGCCCCCGCTTCGGCGTCCGGTCCGGCAGCAACGGCTCGATCCTGGCCCCCTGGGCGTCAGTCCCAGCCCTGATGCCGTGGCGTCCGCCGGACCGGGGCGCAGGGCCCGGCCGGGCCACGTCGTGGTGTGAGGCCCGGCCGGGCCGTTCGGCGCAGGAAGGCCGTGCCCGTCAGGAGGCCGGTGGCGGGGCTCCCGGATCCTTGCGGTCAGGGCCGGGGCCGCGGCCGGGGCCTGGGCCGGGGTCAGGCTCCTTTCCCCCGGGTGCCTCGTCCTGCGACGGGCCGATGCGGATCTGGAAATCGCCCGCGTACTTCTCGTGGCCCGCGATCACGGCTTCCTCCACCGCCTCCTCGGCAAGTTCCACGCGGACGATCAACGGGTCCCGGCGGAGGTCCCGCAGGAGGGCCCAGCACATGCCGATCATCACCAGGACGAACGGGGCCGCGACGAGGATCGTGAGGTGCTGCAAGCCCGCGAGTGCGTCGCCCTTGCCCTCACCGACGAGCAGCATCACGGCCGCCACGCCACCGGTCACCACGCCCCAGAAGATGACGACGAACCGGGCGGGTTCGAAGGTGCCCTTCTGGGAGAGGGTGCCCATCACGATCGAGGCGGCGTCGGCGCCGGAGACGAAGAAGATGCCGACCAGGACCATCACGAGCAGGCTCATCACGCCGGCGATCGGGAACTCCTGGAGCACGCCGAAGAGCTGCGCCTCGGGCGTGGTCGCTGCCCCCAGCTTTCCCTGCTCCGTCAGACGCATGGCCGTACCGCCGAAGACGGCGAACCAGACCAGGCTCACGGCGCTGGGCACCAGGATGACGCCGCCGACGAACTGACGGATCGTGCGGCCCCGGCTGATGCGGGCGATGAACATGCCGACGAACGGCGTCCAGGAGATCCACCAGGCCCAGTAGAAGACCGTCCAGCTGCTCAGCCAGTCGGCGACGTCACCACCGCCGGTGGACGCCTCGGTGCGGCCGATCAGCTGGGGCAGCTCGTCGAAGTACGCGGCGAGGGAGGTGGGGATCAGGTCGAGCACCAAGATGGTGGGGCCGACGACGAACACGAAGACCGCGAGGATGACGGCCAGCACCATGTTGATGTTGGAGAGCCACTGGATGCCCTTCTCCACGCCGGAGACGGCGGAGAAGACGAAGCAGACGGTCAGCACGGCGATGATGGCGACGAGCAGCCCCGTCCCGGCCTTGTTGAGCCAGCCCACCTCGTGCATGCCACTGCCGATCTGGAGCGCGCCGAGTCCCAGGGAGGTGGCGGAGCCGAACAGCGTGGCGAAGATCGCCAGGATGTCGATGATCCGGCCGGGAGCGCCTTCGGCACGCTTCTTCCCGAGGAGCGGGACGAAGACGGCGCTGATCGTCTGCCGCCTCCGGCGCCGGAAGGTGCTGTACGCGATGGCCAGACCGACCACCGCATAGATGGCCCACGGGTGCAGCGTCCAGTGGAAGAGCGTGGTGGCCAGCGCCGTCTGCATGGCGTCCGCCGAGTCGGCGGGGTCGGTGCCCGGCGGTGGAGTGGTGTAGTGCGCGAGGGGTTCGCTGACGCCGTAGAACATCAGGCCGATGCCCATGCCGGCGCTGAACATCATGGCGACCCAGGAGACGGTGCTGAACTCCGGCTCCTCGTGCTCCTGGCCCAGCTCGATCCGTCCGTACCGGCTGATGGCGAGCCAGAGCGCGAAGACGACGAACCCCGAGGCGACCAGGACGAAGGCCCAGCCGCCGTTGTGCATCAATCCGTTCAGCAGGGTGTCGGAGACGCTCTCCAGTGCGCCGGTGGCCGTGGCACCCCAGATCACGAAGCCCAAGGTCAGCACGGCCGTCACGCCGAAGACCACCCGGTCGGTGACGGGCGCCTCGTCCTCGTGCGGGTGACGGCCGGGCAGAGCCGCCTTCACGGGCAGCCGCATCCTTTGCCCCCGTTTACGTTGCTCCTGAGACACAGGCGGCACCTTTCGCGATCATGGCCGGAATTGGCTTCTGATATCCCGTACCCGTACCACGGCGCGCACAGCTGACCCGGCATCAACAGGCGTCGGCCGGGCGCCTCTGTGACGCGATAGGCCGCACGGGTGCCGAGTCGGCCCGGGACACCGAAAAGCTCGCCGCCCCGGTCCGACTTCCTCCGCACAGGCCCCGTCCGGCTACACCCTCGAAGACGAGTGAGATGTTCTCACGCCTCCTGTTGCCTCCACCTCCATTGAGTTATAGCTTCTAACGAACGCGATGCTCTCTACCGTCATCGCATCGTCCCGCGGAGGAGCACTCCATGCCCGGCATCCCCGGCACCGGCGCCCGCGCCGCCCTCGTGACCGTCCCGCGCCCTCGGTCTCCTCGGCACTGCCACCTCACCCGCCGGGGCCCACCCCTCGCACCCCGGCACGTCCCTCACCTGCCGCGGCAAGGGCGTCGACTCCGACGCTCTCGTCCGCCACCGGCCCGAAGTCGTGATCAGCGCACCGCTGCGCACCGTCTGGAAACTGCAGACCGACGTGGAGCGGTGGCCGTCCTGGCAGAGCCCCGTGGAGACCGTGGAACGCCTCGACCACGGCGTCCTCCGCAAGGGTTCGGCATTCCGGTGGACGCTCCCGATTCCCCCCCCATCCCTCGACTCCCGCCACCACCCTGGACATCACCTCGACCGTCCGGCAGATCAAGGACGGATCGTGCATCCGCTGGACCGGCCCCGCTACCGGCGAAGGACTGCACATCGACGGCGTCCACGTGGGGAACTTCACCCAGGTCAGTGGCGGCGTCCGCGTGAGCACCGAGGAGACGCACACCGGCGCGCAGGTCGAAGCGGACGTTCCCACCGCGACCCGGCTGCTCCGCGAGGGTCTCGAAGCCTGGCTGCGCGACCTGAAGTCAGCCGCCGAAGCCCGCGCGTACGACGGGCCGCACTGACCCCGATCCGGTCCCGTGCCCGCCGCGGCCGCGACCTGGCGAATCGTCTGCCGGGCGAACGGGCCGCGGGGCGACGAGGGCTGCGCGTGAGCCGCGGGGGATGTCGTCGTGCCGGGTCGGGGCCACGTTCCGACCCGGCCCGACGCCCATGTCCGGTGAGCCGCCCTCCGGCCCACCCGTCGCGCCTGCTCCCCGCCGGGGCCGACGCCGCGCTCGTGGCGGGCTGGCAGCGATCGACAGCCCGGCAGGCGTCAGCGGGTCGCGGAGCCGCTCGTCATGGCCGCCCAGCTGCCGCCGTTCACCGCGTACACCGTCAGCCGGCGGTTCACGGTGTCGCCGTTCCCGTCGAAGGCGACGCGGCCCGTGACACCGTCGAAGGACAGCTGCGTCACGGCCTGCGGCAGTTTCGCCCGGGCGTTGTCGGGCAGCGTGCCGCCGTTGGCCGTCACGACGGCCTTCACCGCCTCGATGAGGGCCCAGGTCGCGTCGTAGGCGTACGGGCCGTACCAGCCGGCCGCGTCCGGGTACCCCGCCTTCTGGTACCGGGCGAGGAAGTCCTGCCCTGCCGCCGACTCCTCGGCGGGCACGCCGATGTGGGTCGCGAGGTCGCCCTCGGCCTTCGGGTTCGCCGTGAGGTACTCCTGGTCGAAGATGCCGTCGCCGCCCATCAGGGGGACGTTCACCCCCGCCTGCTTGAGCTGCTGGGACAGCGGGGCCGCGGTGTCGTAGGAGCCGCCGAAGTAGACGGCGTCGGCGCCCGAGGAGCGCACCCTCGTGGCAAGGCCCGCGAAGGCGCGTTCCGCGGGATCGACCTGCTCGGTGCCGACGACGGTCCCGCCGAGCTTCGTGAACTCGGCTGTGAAGCCGGAGGTGAGGCCGGTTCCGTGGGCGCTCGCGTCGTCGACCACGTAGAGCTTGGACTTCTTCGCCTCGCCGTGCAGGTATCGGGCGGCGAACGGCCCCTGGTCGACGTCCGTGGCGACGGTGCGGAAGTAGGTGGAGTGCGGTCGGGACCTGGTGCCCGCGGCCCAGTCGGGGCCCAGTGTCAGCACCGGGTCCGTGTTGCCCGGTGACACGTTGACCACGTCCGCCTGCGCGAGGGGTGCCACCAGGGTCCGGGCGACACCGGAGTTGAGGGGTCCGACGACGCCCAGCACCTTCTCGTCGGAGACGAACCGGGCGGCGTTGGGCGCGCCCTTGGCGGGGTCGGCCGCGTCGTCCAGGGCCTTGATCTCGAAGTTCACGCCGGGGACGTGCCGGGTTTCGTTGGCGGTCCTGACTGCCAGGTCGGCGGAGTTCCTGACGCCGACGCCCATCGAGGACAGCCCGCCGCTGAGCGGTGCGTCCACCCCGAGGACCACCGTGACGGAGGAGGCCCCCGATCCGCTGCCGGCCGCTCCTCCGCCGCCCGGTGCGTCGTCGTCACGGGTGAGGGTCCAGGTCAGGACGGAGCCCGTGGCGAGCGTGGCCAGCGCCGTGCCCAGGATCACGGAGCGCCGGGTGAGGGCCCGCCGCCTGGCGGAGGCCCGCTCGCGGTGCTCCGTCGCGGGTGTGGTCCCGAGCGTGAGCGGGTCCTCGGCCGGCGGTACGGGCGCGGGCGGGTCGGTCGGCCGGTCCGGGACGGGGCGCCGCGGGGTTTCGGCGGCGGACCCGGACCCCGAGTCGAAGACCGTGGGCGTCGGCGGTGACGGCGTGGTCGACGGTGCCCGCTCCGGTGCCGTCGGCACGGAAGCCTGCTCCGCCGCCGCATCCGGTCCCGGTACGGGGGTTGCCCTCGGGTCGGGCGGTGTGGACGCGGGAGTGTGCTCCGGTTCGGGCGTGGGCTCGTGCCCCGGCCGGTGCCCGGCGGTCGCGTCGACTCCGGGCAGGGAGGACCGCAGCACCGCCGCCAGCATCTCGGCCGCTTCCGCGGCGCCCACGCGCTGTTCCGGGTCCTTGGTGAGGAGTGCGTCCAGCACGGGCGCCAGCGGGCCGGCATGGATCGGCGGCCGGTGCGGCCGGGTGAACACGGCGATGGCGAGGGCGTGGAGCCCCTCCACATCGAACGGCGGGCGTCCCTCGACGGCGTGGTAGAGGGTGGCGCCGAGCGCCCACAGGTCGTTGGCAGGGGTCGGGCGCTTGCCCTCCAGCTGCTCGGGCGGCATGTACTGCGGCGTGCCGATGACGATCCCGCTGTGGCTCAGCTTGGTCGTGGCGTCCGCGAGGTGGGCGATACCGAAGTCGGTGAGGACGACGCGGTCCTTGGCCAGGAGCACGTTGTCCGGCTTGATGTCGCGGTGGATGATCCGCGCCCCGTGCGCCTCGGCCAGCGCGTCGAGCATGACGGCGCCGATCTCGGCCACCCGCCGTACGGGCAGCCGGCCGCTGCTGCGGATGGCGGCGGCCAGGGACTGCCCGCGGATCAGCTCCATGACGATGACGGGCGCACCGTGGTGGTCCACGACGTCATGGATGGTGATGATCCCGGGGTGGCTGAGAGTGACCGCTGCGCGGGCCTCACCGGTGAACCGCCGGAGCAGCGCGGTGCGGTCGCCGTCGTCCAGGCCCGGCGGGAAGAGGATCTCCTTGACGGCGACCTCCCGCCCGAAGAGCTGCTGGTCGAGGCCACGCCAGACCCGGCCCATACCACCCTGGCCGATGCGTTCGACCAGCTGGTACCGGCCGGCGATGAGTTCGGGATTCTGCTCGGTCACGCGCACACTCTAGGTCCTGCAGAGCCGATCAGGTGACGGAACAATGGCTTGATCACGCACCCGGTGGCGAGGGCGCGACCTGCCCGGCAGGGGCGCGCGGCGCGGGGGCTCGCCCCGTCGGCCGCCTGAGGGGTTCGTCCGTCCGCCCGGAGTGTCGACGCGAGCGCCCCGGCTGACCCGGCGCAGAGGCGGGGTGGGTCTCTTCCTGACCGCCCCGGCTCCCGGAGCGGCAGCGACCCTGCACGCGGGAGCGATCTTGCACGTCGGCGCGCTCCCGATGCGCGCAGGAGCCGGCGCTCGCATTCAGGCGAATCTCCCCGCGCTCCGTAAGCGCCCGGACCTGGTACCTGCCGGAGCCGGGCACTGCGAGCAGCCGGCCCTACCACCAGGCCGCGAGCTCCTGCACCCCGAGCCACGCGGTCGGGTACGGTACGCCGCGCTGCCCCCACGCGGCTTCGGTGTCCTCCTGATCCGCAATCCGGACGGAGATGTCGTCCTCGGCGGTGGTCGGCGGCGTGCCACCCCCCAGCTCCAAACGCAGGACCGGCGAGGGGCCGGCCACGAACTCCAGCGCCGACCCGTGCAGCGAGTACGCACCGCGCGTCATGAGGCCCGGGCCGGCGGCGGTACGGCGCACTCCTGAACGGGCCGGGCACCGTCCTGCAGGATCACCGTCCCGTACTGAGGCTGCCCCGGGAACTCCACGGCGCGTAACAGGTTGCTTGTGCGCCGAGCGCGCCGGCCGCAGCGACCCGTCAGGATCCGGGACACCCGTCGCGACAAGCCGAAGCAGCACGCGCCGGCCGAACTGAACCTTCGGAGGCGGACGATTGGCGGCAACCACAGCTCCGTAACGGAAACGCAGCCTGACTTCGCCCCGCTACACCGAATGCGGCGGGCTCTAATCGGTTGCCGCCGCCCCATCCGGTCGGATAGGAACCTTGCATGCTACGAGGCCGCAAGGTCGGGCTCCGGGCCCGGCACGAGAACGACATCCCTGTCCTGCAGACCGAGCTCTACGACGACGTGGTCAACTACTCGCGGTCCGAACTCCGGCCGTGGCGGCCGATCACGCCCGGCTCGAAGCATGCGCGGCTCGTGGTGGACGACAACGAGCAGGGACACGTCCCGTTCTCCGTGGTGGAGCTGGACGGCGGCACGCTGGTCGGATACGCCGTGCTGTGGGGCATCGACACCCACAACCGGTCCGCGCACATCGGGCTCGGACTGCTGCCGACCGCCCGCGGCAAGGGCTACGGCACCGATGTGGTGGCGGTGCTGTGCCACTACGGTTTCCTCGTGCGCGGCCTGCAACGGCTGCAGATCGAGACGCTGTCGGACAACACTGCGATGCTGCGCTCAGCCGAGCGCAACGGCTTCGTCCGCGAGGGCGTGCTGCGCTCTTCGGCCTGGGTGATGGGCGAGTTCCTCGATGACGTGCTGCTCGGACTCCTCGCCCAGGAATGGACGGCGAACACGCGGAGCTAGGCTGCCGCCCCCGGTCAAGGGTGGGCCGCAGGGCAGACACGGACGATCGGCAGCCAGGACGGCGGCGGGGTGGTGCGGCGTGTCTCTGGCGCGCACCACCCCCGCGGCCCGTCCCCCTCCTGGAACTCAACGACACCGCCTGCCGGTTCTGCAGCACGGACGCTGACGGACACCCCGCCGGAAGCTCAGTTCGCGGCGGTGGCCCCCGCGACAGAGAGCGCGCTCGCGCCGAGCCGACGGCCCACCACACGGCACAAAAGTCACCCATTGTGTTTACAGAGCCCCATTCTGGTAACACCAAGTAGCTATAGACAGTTAGAACCCGACGGAAGGCAGGAACATGACCCTCGTTACCGTGCTCATCCTCGTCGCGGTCCTCACGTGCATCGCTCTCCTGGCCCTCGCCCCCAGCGCCCCCGCGCGACGCAACCCCCTCCCGGGCCGCCGGCGCCGGGCCGGCCACCGCCGGCCCGCCGTTCGCCGGCTGAGCGAACTCCCCCGCCAGCGCGGGACCCAGCACCACGCCCGCTGAACGCAGGGCGCACATGCGCCTCGCCGGGTGGTGCCCGGCTCGTGATGTTCGCTGTACGCCCGCAGGGCACCTGGTGCACACCGGCTGTGGGGCGCCGCCGTGGGGTGCGGCGCGCCCAGTCGGTGTGTTGCGGTGAGGCTCCCTTCCGGTCCGCCACCGGGCGCTCCGGCGTCGCACAGGACTGCCGGAGCGCCGCGGACCGGCCCCGGCGAACGGTCAGCGGGCGGCGGCGAGCGCGGCCACGTCGACCTTGTACGGGGCGAAGCCCGCGTTGTCCTTGCAGCCGAGCTCCTCGAAGGTGCTGACCTTCGTCTCCGGGTCGGTGTAGGTCAAGTGGTACTTGCAGGCGCCCTTGATGTACTGGCCCTTGACGCCTCCGGGGAAGTCGACCTCCTTGTTCCAGAGGTACGGCGAGCTGTAGTTGTTCAGGCGCGCCGTGGCGTTCACGTCGATGCCACCGGGTGCGTAGATCTCGTAGACCCAGCCCGTCTTGGCTGCGCCGTAGGTGGCGAACTTCTGGGCCACCCACTTCTCGCAGCTGGTGCTCAGGTGCGCGCTGTTCTGCCCGCCGCCCTTGACGATGTACTCGGCGAGCGGGGTCACCCGGTCGCCCCGGGGCGTGAAGCCGGTGCGGAAGATCTCCTCGACGGTCTCCCGGGTGTCTCCGCGCCACAGGGTGTTCACGTCGTTGCGCCACTGCCAGCGCTCGTCCGCCGCGCTCGCCGCGACGTCCACGTCGATCGTCTTGTCGGTCGTCGTGCGGTACCAGTCCCACGGGCGGTACTCGACGGTCGGACCGCAGGCTGCCGTCAAGTCGTCGGCGCGAGCGGCAGGGGTTGCGGTGGCCGGGGTGACGGCGGCGGCCGAGATGAGGGAGACCGCGGCGAGGAGCCGCAGAGCTGTCTGCAACATGGTGAGGACCCATCAGTTGATCAACGTGACGGCCCTGTTATAGGTGCCCACCCTTCACCCGGCGGCCCGAGCCCCGGCCCGGCCACCCGCCCGGGTGTATCAGTCGTACCGGATAAAGGATTCGCCGACGGCCGCGCACGGAGGACACCTCCCTCCGGATCCGGCCCTGCCGTGCCCGTGGCGGCGCACGGGATGGGAACCGAGAACACGGTGGAGGGGCGGGGTGGCGGGGCCGTAGGGGTGGGAGGAGGGTGGAGGTATGCGATGGCGTGTGCCCGGCGGGGTCACGGCCGCGGTGGCGGCCGCCGTCCTGCTGCTGGTGGCGGGGACACCCGTGCCGTCGGGCGGCACGGACACCGAGCAGCGGGTCGACATCGGCGGCGGCCGGAGCCTGTACCTGCAGTGCTCGGGCTCGGGGAGCCCGACCGTGGTGCTGCTGTCAGGCCTGCACGAGGCCTCCGACTCGTGGACGCTGACCGACACCGCACCACCCGTCCCGAAGTCCCCGGCGGTCCTGCCGGGCGTGGCCGCGTTCACCCGCGTGTGCACGTACGACCGGCCCGGCACGATCCGCTACACACAGCCGCCGGCCCTGACCACCCGCAGCACGCCGGTACGGGGAACCCGCGAACTGCCCGCCATGGTCCGGGACCTGCATCAGGTCCTGTCCGCCGGGCGGGTGCCGGGGCCCTACCTGCTGGTGGGGCACTCCTTCGGCGGGATGCTGGCC
This sequence comes from Streptomyces sp. NPDC058646, assembly GCF_042716875.1. Classification (NCBI taxonomy): domain Bacteria; kingdom Bacillati; phylum Actinomycetota; class Actinomycetes; order Kitasatosporales; family Streptomycetaceae; genus Streptomyces; species Streptomyces sp. NPDC058646. The sequence continues at coordinate 166,452 of NZ_JBHXRK010000013.1, forward strand.
CTGCGGTACGCGCAGGAGCACCCGGAGCGGATCCGCGGGCTGGTGCTGGTGGACGCGCTGGGTCCGGGGCTGAAGCCGGCGATGGGGGCGGACTGGCCGGCGTACGTCGAGGCCTTGCGGCACCCGGGCACGCCCTTCGACGCCGACCCTGACTTCGAGCAGGTGGACATCGACGGCGGGGTCGCCGCCCTCGATCGCGGCGGCCCGCTCCCGCCGGTCCCGGTCGCGGTACTCAGCAAGACCGCGCCCTTCGCGGCGCCGGCGACCATGTCGAAGGACCTGCTGAAGAAACTGGAGACGGCCTGGCCCAAGGCGCAGCAGGCCCTGGTCGCGCTGCGACCGCAGACCCCGCACCTCCTGGCGACCGGCAGCGACCACTACGTCCAGCTCCACGACCCGGACCTCACGATCGCGGCGATCAGACTGGTCGCGGACAGGGTGGCGGCACCGGCCGGGCCATGAGCTCCTGCCCGGCCGCGGCTCCCTCAGGGCCGGCCGGCGCCGCGACACACGGAGTTCCGTCGCCTCACCTGGAGGGCACGCTCGCTCCCGTCCCAGAAGGGCGGAGGGCGGACGCGGTGGGTTCAGGCCCTCTCGTCCTTGTTTCCCTGCGCCGCGAACGGTCCCGCGCACCTCCCGGCCCACCGCCGCACCGCTCGTGCGACGATCGGGTACGCCACCTCCCAGGGCGAGGAGGCGCAACGGGCGTACGGAGCCGATCCGATGCCCGGTGGCCGACCTGACGATGGAGCGTGACCCCGGCATGTGGACCGAGCTGGTCACCGCGCTGCCCGGAACGACGACCCTTCAACCGGCGGTTTCAGAAGCGTCGCTGCAACGATGCGCTGCCGCGCTCGGCCATCCGCTGCCTGCGGACCTCACCGCTCTGCTCCGCGAGAGCAACGGCATCGAGGGCGAGTACGGAGAGGGCGTGATCTGGTCAGCGGAACAGATCGCCTCCGAGAACCTCACCCTGCGCGAGGACCTCGCGCTCGCCACGCTCTACATGCCCTTCGATCCCCTGCTCTTCTTCGCGGATGGGGGAAACGGAGACCTCTTCGCGCTCCTCCCGAGCTTCCGCAGACCCGATGTCTTCATGTGGAACCACGAGAACGACAGCCGCACCTGGGTCGCGCCGAATCTCGCCACGTACCTCGATTGGCTGCTGACCGGACGGATCGCGGTGTAGTCGTGCGGCTCCCGTACGCGCCAGTGCCCTGGGACCTGACCCGGTCGGGCCCTGGGCAGGGGTTGCCCCGTGTGCGTAGCGACTTCGGCACGAGAATCGCTACGTCGCACTCGGGGGTGGGCATCGGGGAGCCGTGGCGCCCTTCCGCCTTGCGGAGTGGGGTAGTTGCTCCTACGCCCCGCGGCGATCTATCGTTCCGCAAACAGAACGTTCCGTTTGCGGAACGCACGCTGCTGTCACTCTGCCGAAGGAGTCACATGGCCGCCCAGGAAGGCACGTCCCTGCCCGTCCGGAGTGTGGAGGTGGCCGGCGTCCTCGCCGCTGCCGGGATCGCGGGCGAGGTACGCGAGCTCTCGGAGTCAACCCGTACGGCAGCCGAGGCCGCCGCGGCCCTGGGGTGCGATGTGGGCGCGATCGCCAACAGCCTCGTGTTCCTCTCGGACGACGAGCCCGTCCTGGTTCTGACCAGTGGCCGGCACAGGGTGGACACCTCGGCCCTTGCCGCCCGGTGGGGGCGCGGCGCGCTCCGGCGGGCCACCCCGGAGCAGGTGCGCGAGGCGACCGGGCAGGCGATCGGGGGCGTGGCTCCCGTCGGGCACCCGCAGCCGCTCCCCACCGTGGTCGATGTGGCACTGACGGACTACCCCCAGCTCTGGGCCGCCGCCGGAACCCCCCGCACCGTCTTCCCCACCACTGCCGACGAACTCCTGCGCCTCACGGCAGGCATCCTGCTCCCCGTCGGCCCCTGACGGAGGCTTCCGTCGGACCGCGCCCGTCGGCGGCGGAGGGACGCGGCGGCTCGCTCAGTGGACGGAGAGCCCTCCGTCGACGAAGATCGCCTGCCCGGTGACGTAGCCGGAGGCGCGGCCGGCCAGGAACACCGCCGCCCCGGCGAAGTCCTCGGCCAGGCCGTTGCGCCCGATCATCGTGCGCGCGGCCAGCGCCGCCACCGTCTCCGGCTCGGACGCCAACCGCGCGTTGAGCGGGGTCATCACGAAGCCGGGCACGAGCGTGTTGCAGGTCACGCCGTACGGAGACCATGCCTCCGCCTGAGAGCGGGCCAGCGACTCCAGCGCTCCCTTGGAGACCCCGTAGGCGCCACTCCGGACGAAGGCCCGGTGCGCCTGCTGGGAGCTGATGTGGATGATCCGCCCGAAGCCCCGCTCGGCCATGCCGGGCCCGAACCGCTGGCCCAACACGTAGGGCGCCTCCAGGTTCAAGGCCATCGTGGCGTCCCACACCTCGTCGCCCACCTCGCCCATCGGCGGCCGCAGGTTGATCCCGGCGCTGTTGACGAGGATGTCGGGCTCACCGAACACCTCGGCCGCCCGCTCGGCCGCCGCGCGCACCCCGTCGCGGGTGCTCAGGTCGGCGCTCACCCAGGCCGCCCGGCAGCCGTCCGCGACCAGCTCGTCGACCGCGGTGGTCAGCGCCGATTCCTTGCGCGCCACGATCACCACGCTCGCCCCCGCTCGTGCAAGAGCCCCGGCGACGGCTCGGCCGATCCCCGAACTGCCGCCCGTCACGATGGCAACCCGGCCGTCCGACGAGAAGAGTTCCGAGAGGTAGTTGTTCGAGATCATGAACGCACCCTAGAGGGCACCTCCTCGGCTACGGTGTCCGGTCTCACGGTCCGGCGAGCCTGCCCGGGGAGGGCTTGTGCATGTGCAGGCGCGAGGCGGAGGAGCCGCAGGCCCGTCGGGCGCGACTGATGCGCAGCACTGCGCCGGTCACAGGAAGCGGCGGATGGGCTGGACGGCCGCTTCGCGGGTCCGCTGCACGAGGGAGCGCCTCTTCCACCGGCCCGCCCGGATCCGTTCACTGGCCGCCATGTCCGCATCGAAGTGCTCGTTCAGCGTGGCCGTGAACTCCTGGTCCAGGACGGCGAGCATGACCTCCTCGTCGTGGTCGAGGGAGCGGCGGTTGAAGTTGGTCGAGCCTATGAGGGCGGCGACGTGGTCGACGGTGATGACCTTGGCGTGCATCATCGTCGTCTGGTACTGGTAGATCTTCACCCCGCAGTCGGTCAGGTCCTGGTAGTAGTGCTGGCCGGCCAACTGGCAGACGCGCTTGTCGGTGTGCGGCCCGGGCAGCACGATCTCCACTTCGACACCGCGCCGCGCGGTGGCGCAGAGCAGGTCGATGAAGTACGCGTCCGGTGAGAAGTAGGCGGTGGCCAGCCGGAAGCGTTCTTCGGCAGACTCCAGCATCACCCGGATCAGGGTCTGCATGTCCTGCCAGCCGAAGCTGGCCGAACCGCGCACCACCTGCACGATGGCGTCGCCCTGCGGACGGTGCTCGATGAAACGGTCGCGCTCGTCGAAGAGCTCGTCGTGGCACTCGGCCCAGTTCTGCGCGAACGCGGCTGCGATCCCGTCCACCGCCGGTCCGCGGACCTCTACGTGGGTGTCGCGCCACTCGTCCGCGTTGCGGGCGTCGCCGCACCACTCCTCGGCGATCCCGACCCCGCCGGTGAAAGCGGTCTCCTCGTCGACGACCAGTACTTTGCGGTGGCAGCGGTGGTTCTGTTTGAGCGGCGACAGATACATGGGCCTGCGGAACCACGCCACCTGCACCCCGGCCCGCTCCATCGCCCGGAGCTGCTCCTTCTCGATCAGGCGGCTGCCGAACCCGTCCAGCAGCAGCCGCACCCGCACTCCGGCGAGGGCCCGGTCCGCGAGCGCCTCGGCGAACTGGCGGGCGATGTCGCCTTTCCAGTACACGAAGGTCATCATGTCCACCGTGTGCTCCGCGCGGCCGATCGCGGCCAGCATCGCGGCGAAGATCTCGTCCCCGTTGCGCAAGGGGACCACCTTGTTCCCCTCGGTTGCCGCGATCCCGATCAGCCTCTCCAGGCGCCGCCGTATCCGCGCGATGCGGACGTCGACGGACGGCGGACCCGACTGTCCGGGGGCATCCGGAGTCAGCTCGAGCGGTTCCTGCGTACTGGTCATGACATCCTTCGGGCGGAACTCGACGAATCGACGGCAACCTGAGGCCACGGTGGCGGCCCCTTCGATGCCCCGTCCGGCACGCCGCAGCGGATCTGTCGGCGGGCAGCGGCAGCCGCAGGGCAACCGTCACCGGACGCGGTCGGCGCGGGCGGCATCAGTTGGCGAGCATGCCCTCACGGAGCCGGGCGAGGGTGCGGGTGAGGATCCGGGAGATCTGCATCTGGGACAGACCCAGACGGGCCCCGATCTGCGCCTGCGTCATCTCTTGGCCGAAGCGCATCTGCAGGATGAGCTTCTCGCGCCCTTCGAGCTGATCGAGCAGGGGGGCGAGGCTGTGGATGTCCTCGAAGAGCTCCATGCTCGGGTCCTCGCTCCCGAGGACGTCGGCCAGGGGACGCGGGGCGCCCTCGGAGGATTCGTCCTGGTCGCTGTCGAGGGACTGGCTGGAGTGGCCGTTGGCGGCGACCAGGCCCTCGATCACCTCTTCGTCACTGAGCCCCATGTGGGCTGCCAGTTCACGGACCGTCGGCGCGCGGTCGAGCACCGCACTGAGCTCGTCCTTGCCCCGAGCCAGCTCGATGCGCAGTTCCTGCAAGCGGCGCGGAACGCGGACGGCCCACGTGGTGTCGCGGAAGTGCCGCTTGATCTCCCCGGTGATGTAGGGGAGGGCCAGGGTCGTGAACTCGTTGCCGAGGGTGGGGTCGAAGCGGTCGATGGCCTTGATGAGGCCGATGGTGCCGACCTGGATGATGTCCTCGATGTCCGTACCGTCGGTGCGGTTGCGGAAGCGGCGCGCCGCGAACTGGACCAGGGACAGGTTCATCTCGATCAGCGTGTTGCGGACGTACTGGCGCTCGCGGGTGCCCTCGTCCAGAGTGCGGAGCCGATCGAAGAAGACCTTGGAAAGCTCCCGGGCGTCAGCGGGGGCGACCTCCCGGGGATCCGCGATGTAGGGAAGCTGCTGCTCGGGGACCTCTGTGGTGGCCTGCGCCACGACCTCGGCCATATCGGTCACGGCCTGCGCGATGTGGGTCTTCATATCCGCTCCCCCAGGTACTTGACTCCGTAGCCGAGGGATCCCCCGGACACAGCCGCCCGTGCGGCTGCCCCATGAGCATGCCGCGTTCGACCCACACCCGTCAAGGAATACGCGAAATGAGTTTCGTGAGTTCTGTTGCTGCAAACCCGGGCCGGGCGGCGAGGGCGATGCGGCGGCCGTCCCGACGGCGACCCGCGCACCGGTGAGCGCGGACATGCGATGACGGGGGACCCGTTCCCCTGGAGGATGGCCACGCCTCTCGCCGCGCGGCCCCCGCGGGTGACCGGCCCGCCGCGGGCGGAGGTGGTGAAGCGCTGCGCGACCACGGCCGGATGAACAACCCCAGGGCCCGGCCCTGGAGGTACTGCTGCGCGCCGGGCCAGGCGTCCTATGTGCCGAGGGTCTCCCGGAACAGGTGTCGGGAGGGGCGCGAGCCGCAGTGGTGGGCGGCCGATGCGTTCGAGACCCTGTGGTCGGGCGCTCGACGGGGTCTTCGACTGCGCGAGACCTGAGGAGACGGGACAGGCCCGCTCCGGGGGTCTACGAAGTGGGGCTCCGGGAGCGCCTTCCGCCTCGGCGGCACATCCCCCTCGCCGCGACCGACCGCCGCCGCGTACCGACCACCGCCGCGTATCGACCCCCGCCGCGCACCGTTCCCGGCCTCCGGCGTCCGCCGCCGTCACGCCGGCGCGGGCGGCAAGGGCGTCCGGCCGGAGACGGCAGACCGCATTCGAACCTCACAAAGCGCCGCCAAGCGGAATTACCGACCTGATTCAGAATGGGTTAATCCCGGGCATTTCTCGTTGTTACTTCTGAGTTACGCGCGCGATCATGTAGCGTCCGGACCCGCCTGATCCGTTTCAGGATCCCCGCCCCGAACTGAGGACTCATGCTCGACACCTCCGGTGCCCCGGTCACCGCGCTCCCGCAGTTCAGTGCAGGCGTCGCCGCTCCCGTCGCGCTTCTGGAGCGTGACCTCGCGAGCTGTGCCGCCTCCCGGTCCGACGTAGGAAAGCCACCGCCATGTGTGGGTGGAGGAGCGCTGGTCCCTTGAAATTCCGTATCAACCGCTCACCCCGTACATCAACACTTCCGGCACCCGATCCCGCGCCCGCCCCTGCTGCCCACCCCGTTGAGCCCGAGGCCGTCGAAGCGCCGCTGTCGGCCCACGAGATCGATCTGATACGCGCCTCCGTCTCGGTGGTCGAGCCGCAAGCCGCCGATATGACGGTCTATTTCTACGCAATCCTCTTCGCCCGCTATCCCGAAGTCCGTCCCCTGTTTCCGCCGGGGATGGACGCCCAGCGCGGTCGCCTGCTGCGCGCGCTGCTCCGTATCGTCGACCTGGTCGACGACCCCGAGAGCCTGGTCCGCTTCTGCGGGCACCTCGGCCGCGATCACCGCAAATTCGGCACCCTCGCCGCGCACTTCCCCGCCGTGGGCGAGTGTCTCCTCGCCTCCCTGGCCCGCTACGCCGGCTCCGCCTGGACCGCGGACATCGCCGCTGCCTGGACCAAGGCGTACGGCGTGGTCGCCGACGTCATGATCAGCGCTGCCGAGGCGGACGAGGCGGTACGGCCCGCCGTGTGGCCCGCCACCATCGTGCACCGGGTGTCGCGCGGCCACGGCATCGCCGAGATCACCGTCCGTCCCCACATGCCCTACGCGTACGCGGCCGGACAGTACGTCAGCATCGAGACCCCGTGGTGGCCGAAGCACTGGCGCTACTACTCCCCCGCCAACGCGCCCCGCGAGGACGGCACTCTCACCCTTCACGTGCGGGCCGTCGCCGGCGGCTCGGTCAGCAGTGCGCTGGTGCACCGGGCGGCCGTGGGTGACGTGGTCCATCTGGGCCCGCCGCTGGGTGACATGGTGCTGGACGCCGCCGTGCACACCGACCTGCTCTGTGTGGCGGGCGGTACCGGGCTCGCCCCGATCCGCGCGCTCGTCGAGGAGGTCGCCCGGCGCGGCGGCCGCCACCAGGTGGACCTGTTCCTCGGCGCCCGCACCGGCGCCGAGCTGTACGGGGTCGACGACATGCTCCGGATGGCGCAGCGCCACCACTGGCTGAGCATCAGGGGGGCGGTCTCCCACGAATACATCCCCGGAATCCGGGGCTCCCTGCCGGAGGTCCTGGCCGAATACGGGCCCTGGTATCAGCACGACGTCTACCTCAGTGGCCCGGCTCCGATGGTCGTCTCCGCCAGCGAGACGCTCACGCTCGGCGGCACCCTGCCCGAACGAATCCATCACGATCCGTTCGAGACCCCCGTCCTTTCCATCCCCTGATCCAAGCGCTTGCCTTCCTGCCAGGAGTACGCCGTGACCTTGTCCCCGCCGCCCTTCGGATCAGCAGGTGAACACCAGCTGCAGCAGCAACTGGGCACCGCCGAGCGCGCTGCCCGGTTCTACGACCAGCAGGTACGGCCCTGCCTCACGCCCGAGATGCGGGAGTTCATCGCACGCCAGGCCATGGTCTTCCTGGCCACGGCGGACTCCCACGGCGAGTGCGACGCCAGCTTCCGCGCCGGGCCGCCGGGGTTCGTCCACGTGATCGACGACCACTCGCTCGCCTATCCCGAGTTCCGGGGGAACGGTGTGCTCGCCAGCGCCGGCAACATGACGGAGAACCCCCACCTCGGCATGCTGTTCGTGGACTTCACCCACCACCACGTGGGCCTTCACGTCAACGGCACGGCCCGGCTCCACACCGACACGAGCCTGCGTTCGCTCCATCCGGGCCTGCCCACCGATGTGGCGCCCGGCCGCAGCCCTGAGATGTGGGTCCACCTGAGCATCGAGGAGGCTTACATCCACTGCTCCAAGTACATACCCCATCTCGAACCGGCCCCTCGCCCCACCAGCCATGACTCCACCCGCCCGAAGGACTCGAACTACTTCACCGGACTCGGTAGGGGTATGGGCAGTCCCGCCTTGCCGGGGGGGCGCGTTGCCCCGACCTCGGTGACGTGACTCACTGCTCAACCGGTTCGCGCCGCGGCCGGTTCGGCCGGCGGCGGCCGCGAAGTCCGGTTCGGACCGAGGGGATCCGCGTTGTCGCGGCAGCCCGACGTCCCGATCCGCGCCGGTCTCCCTGTCGGCGGTGTGCGCCGATGGGGGCACGACGGTTGACGTGCGCCGCAGGGAGCACGAGGTTGCCTTCGCCACGTCGGTGTACTCGTACGACCCCGCGGCGCCCGACCGCGTGACCTCGGTGCGGTCGAGCCACGAGCGCACCGTCCGGAACCTCCACAGGCTCGTCGATCGCGGAGTGGCCGCCCGTACCGCGGTGATCGCCAGCGGCCAGGGCCGCGAGGACATCGACCGCACGAAGGCCTTCCTGCACGCCACGGGCGTCGACTCCGTGCGCGTTGGCGGCATCCGGGACTTCGGTCACGCGCAGGACGTCAGGGCGCCCTCCGCCACGTGTCCGGCACGGCCGAAGCCCCTGCGGCCCCGGTCGGGTCCCGCAGGGGCTGGACACATCGCACCGAAGGGCTACGCGGGCCTCAGTGCCGGGCTCTGCTCCTCGGAACCCGGAGCAGCATGCTCCTCCTACGGGGCCGGGGCGGGCTTCTCCGGGGCCGGCGCGGGCTTGTCGGGCTTGTGCTCGCAGTAGACCTTGCCCTGGTAGAACTTGCAGCCCGGCATGTTCTCCACGTCCCGGACCTTGTTCTTCTTGCCGTGCTTCTTGTCCTTCTTGCCGTGGTGCTTCTTGCCCTTGTCCTTATGGTGGTCCTTCTTGCCCTTGTTCTGGTGCTTGTGCTTGTCGTGACCGCTCTGCGCCTGCTCGACGGTCTGCGGCGCGGACTGGGCGGCAAATGCACTGGTGGGGAGCAGGACACCTCCGCCGACTATCGCGGCCGAAACGGCGACCATCGCGAAACGCTGCTTCCGAGAAGTGCGGACCATGAGAAGGACTCCAGTCAAGAGACAACAGGGGAGGTAATTTCAGAGGGTCTGGGATGTGATGTCCGTTTTGCCCTCTGGTTAAGAGACTGACCTCCGAGCTTCACGAGACCGTCCGTCGACTGTCACAGCCGCGTGACAGGGCCCCGCCACGGGCACGGTCCGATGCCGAGCCGTGGTCCTCGACAAGGTGCTGCCGCAGCCACGAAACGGGGGGGAAGCCCGCGCCCAGCCTTGCGTGTACTGGACGGCTTCGCGCACGGCGGCGTCGCCCGGAGGGCCGGGCCATGAGCGCGCCGAGCGTGAACAGGGACCCCTCGCGGACGTACCCGGGCATCGAAACATCTGCCCAGGGCCTGCTCGTCTCCTGGAGGCACGGCCCGGTCGGCACGGGACTGCGCCTTCGGCGTGCCCATGCCGACGTTCGCGGCCTGCGCCGGCGGCGCGGACGGAACGGGGATCACATGCTCATCAGGACACGATCACGTGAGGCAGGAGCGAGTTCCGGTGAGTTCGAAGAGCCGATCGACGGTGCGGCTGGCGATGGTGACGCGCAGGGACCGGTGGGCGCGGTCGGCGGCGTTGCGTGCCGCCAGAAGAGCGTTGAGCCCCGCGCAGTCACAGAAGGTGACCTGGCACAGGTCAACGGTGAGCGCGCCCCGATAGGTGGTGAGTGCGGTCACCAGGGCTTCGCGCACATCAGCCGCGTTGTGCAGGTCGACCTCACCGCAGAGCGTGACCTCTGCCGAACCGCACGGTCCGGGCATGACACAGACCTCCAGGCCGTCGGTGTCGACGGTGATGCGGCAGCGGTCCATGGCCTGTGCCATCTGCGCCTCCCCTGCTTCGACTACCCGGGGCGTATCCCACTCTTCCGTTGTGCCGGGTCCTACCAGTGATGGTCGGCACCCGGCACGGCATACGTCAACAATTACATGAAAAGCAGGACATGCATGACGGCGGACATGAAGGCCGATACCTACCCCACGCGGGTACGTGGGGGACGGGACCTCTTCGGGATCCTCTTCGTGACCGGGGCGGGTCAGGCGGCCACGGGCTGGGGCCTGGGCCGGGACAGCTGGGCTCGGCCGAAAAGGAGTGCGTAGCCGTCGGGGAGCTGCCCGAGGATGCGGGTGAGGAGGTCGGGACCGGCCAGGGCGGCGACGGCGGCGAGGACGGCGCCCGTGTCCCAGCGGGTGGTGGCCGGTGTGGCCCCGGTCCGTGCCGCGAGGTCCTTGATGAAGCCCCAGCCGGTGAGCTGTCCGGTGGCGGGGGCCGACGCCGTCAGCGTGAGGGCCGCTTCGACGGGCAGACAGCGCGCCAGGTCGACGCGTTCGTCGCCGGTGACCTGGCAGCCCAGTGCGCCCAGGACGGCGCGGACCGCCTGCTCGGCGCGTTCTCGGGTGGGGTAGGCGCCCTCGTACCGGACGCGTTCGAGCATCTGCTCGTACGTCATGGCCGCGAGGGACCGTTCCGGTCGGGTCTGGTCGTACATGACGGTGCGCTGGCCTTTCTCTGCGGGTGTGGCGGGGACTCGGGGTGCGTGGGGTGGTCAGGTGGGCTGCGGGGGCGACAGAACTGCGCCGATCCCCCGGAGGGCCGTCGTCCCGGTGGCTGCCTCCATCCGGGCCGCGGTCGCACGGACGAAGCGCTCGGGTGTGAGGGGGCCCGGGCCGTCGACAGGATCAGGGCATACGTCTCGAGGGCGGCGGCGGGGACCAGGGCGCCGGGGCGGTGCCTCTGGCCCTCCGCCGCGGGTCGGGGCGGGCTCAGCAGGGTCGGCTCAGCCGGAGATCTGCTTGCGGCCGGACTCGCTGCCGATGCTGATCTTGCGGGGCTTGGCGCGTTCGGCGATCGGGATGCGCAGGGTCAGGACACCCGCGTCGTAGTCGGCCTGGATGTGCTCGGTGTCGAGGGTGTCGGCCAGCATGATCTGGCGGGAGAAGACACCCAGGGGCCGCTCGGAGAGCTCCATCTGCACGCCGTCGGACTTCCCCGAGGGCCGGCGCTCGGCCTTCACGGTCAGCATGTTCCGCTCGACGTCGATGTCGATCGCGTCGCTGCTCACTCCGGGGAGGTCGAAGGCGATCACGTACTCGTCGCCCTGACGGTAGGCGTCCATCGGCATCACGGACGGCTTCGACCAGGTACCCGACGCACCCGAGAGCTGCTGGACGATCCGGTCCATCTCACGGAAGGGGTCGGTGCGCATCAACATCGTGAAACACCTCCAGTCGGTTCAGGCAGAAACTGCCAATGCGCTTCAACGTGCTCCCGTTGTAGCATGTCATCGAAACGATGACAAGCAGGACGTCATCTTGAGGATGACGTCCCCATTGTCATTGACTGGACGACGCAACGGAGAGCGCCCTGCGAGCCGGGCTGACCTCGCCGGCCCGCTGGGTGTCGCCAGCCGTCAGGCGGCCGAGCGCCGCTACCTGCGGCTGCGCACAGGAGCGGCCGGAAGCACCGGCGAGCTGGGCGTCGCGGCCACGCGCAACTCCCGGGCGGCGGATCGCACGGTCGCGGCCTGGGCCCGTGACCATGCGGCGGACCTGCGGCGTCTGGCCGGCCAGGTGAGCTTGCTGAGCGATCTGCCGCCCGGTGCCGCGACGTCCAAGTCGCAGCTGGACCAGGCCCTCGCCGGACTACGACGCCGCGACGCCATGACACAGCACACCGACCGACTGCGCCAGGACAGCATCACCAGCGCAATTCCCGAACTGAGCGCTACGGCCCCACCCGCCAGCCTTGCCCGTCCCGGAGACCGGTGGCCTCCCGCAGCCTGGGGGCCAGTCGCACCGGGCCGGCCCCGCGCCGCAGGCCGCAGTCGCAGCGAGCAGTTCGACGACCCCTTCCTTCGTCGCCCCGGTCAGAACTCGTCTTCGCGCATCTCGTCCTCGCCCCGCTCCCGGCGCATCTGCTCCCGACGGCGCTGCGCGAGCTCCTCGGGGTTCACCGACCGCTCCGCGCGCGTACCGGGGTGGACGGGGTCCTGCCCCGCAGGACGCTGGCGCTCCTTCTCCTCGCGGCTCCGCTCCGGCTCGTGGTCCGGCTCCTGGCACTGGTCCTGCGTACGGTCCATGAAAACGACTCCTCCACGAGGTGACGGTAGAGCTCCGGCGGCTCAGAGGTTCAGAGTGACGGCGTAGGCGAGGAAGAACAGGGCGAAGACGAAGGCCAGCAAGCAGATCAGTACGAGAGGCCCCTTGCCCCAGCCCCGCGTCAGGGGCCGGTACGGGCCGGCGCCGGAACCGGTGCTCGACTCCCCCGGCGGTGTCTCCCCCGGTGGGACGCCACCCTCGGGGGGTCCCGTAGGGGTACGCCGATCCGGGTCTGGGATGGGTGCGGACATGGTGCTCTACCTCCTCAGGGCCCCGCCCCTGCTCCTTGGCGGGTCTCAGGTGTCGGGCTCGGCGGCCGCGATGGCGGCCAGAGCCGAGGCCGGGTCCCGTTCGACTGCGAGGTCACCCAGCGTGACGATGCCGACGAGTTCACCGTCCTCGTTCTGCACGGGCAGTCGGCGCAGCGCGTGCCGCCGCATGAGGTCGTTGGCCTGGTCGACGTCGTCATCGGGCCCGACGGTGACCGGATCCGTGCTGCAGATGGCCTGCACCGTGGTGTCGGCGGGATCCCGGTTCTCGGCCATGGCGCGTATGACGAGGTCCCGGTCGGTGAGGATGCCGCGAAGGCGGCCCCCGTCGACGACCAGGACGTCCCCGACGCTGGCGTCCCGCATCACTCGCGCGGCTTCTGCCAGTGAGGTCAGCTTTTCGACGGTCACCGGATTGCCGGCCATCACCTCGTGGACTCGTCGGACCATGGCTGCTCCTCCCGGGCCGAAGCGGTTCCTGCCGGGCACCTGCCCACGGTCGGGCCGGGTAAGCGCCGGTCCGCCTCGCAGAGACGGCCACGGTGCGCTCCCACCTCGGTACGAGGAGCTACGGGGTCCTGGAGCGGGGGCCAGTACCGTTCGAACCCCCGGCGCACAAGGAAGGCGGGAGCCATCCGCAACGAGGCCCGCCGGTACACCCGTGGGGGGTGGATCGAGCCGAGGGCCGCGCCAGGCGGGCCCCGCGCTCCCGTACGCGTACAACGTCCGGCGCAGCACCCTCGATCCGTTGATCAGGTCCCTTGCCGCGCAGACCCCTGGTGTCGATGTGCTCCTCGGTCACCGGGTGACCGGCCTGGTCCGGGCAGCCGGGCGTGCCTGGAGGTGCGTGCGTCGACGCCGCAGGGCGAGCGCGAGATCAGGGCCTGTCTGGTGGTCGGTGCCGAGGGCAAGGGCTCAGCCGTGGCGAAGTTCGCCGGGGTGCCCGCCCGGGCGTACGCGAACGCACAAGAAGCGGCTGCCGGCCTGCGGAGGCGGTCGCCCCGGCCGCAAAGTCGGGGGGACCTCGACAGGGCGCTCATGGCCTACGCCCGCAGACACCGGCGCCGACTGCGCGGTCACCAGTACCCGGCCGCCGACTTCGCGCTGGCGCGGCACGTGCAGCTGTTCGCATCCCGTCTGATCGGGCCGCTGCGCTGGGGCGGCTGCACCCGCTGCGCACCTGTCGCACACCGAGTCCTGACGACCCCTTTCACTCCACGCTCGCTCGCGGAAGCTCCCGCAGAGGCAGAGGGGAACTCCGAGCAGCTGGAAGGCTGTTTCGTTTTCCGGATCGTCGCTGCGGATCTCTTCGCGCAGCGGCTTTCGTCGGCGCTGCCGGGTCGCTGAAGTAGGTACATGGCACCCACACCGGCCGCACCGACCGCCGAGCCTTCCGGGGACGGAACCGGCGACGACTGCGAGCGGGTTCGCTGCGTCCTGACGCGGGCCGGTTTCGACGCGACCTCCGAGGAGGGCGACGGCCTGCGCGTGTGGGCGGACCCGGAGGGGGTCATGGTGGGGTGGGTCGCCCGTGAGGTGCTGCGGCCCACCTTCCAGGTCCACGGGCACAAGGAGGACCTCTCCCGGTTCACGTCCCTGTCCGGCCTGCACAAGGCGTTCCAGACGGCCCTCGCGGTGATCCTGCGCGAGGCGGGCCTGGACGTCGCCACCTGCGGGAGCGATCTGTTGCTCGTCCGGTCCGGGGCGGCGCGGTCGGGCGCCGAGGCGGAGGCCTGAAGGTCGTCCCGTCGCAGCGCACGCCCCTCTGGACCCGCCCGGCAGGAAACTGCTGGCCGCGGGCTCGCTCGCCGGAGGCCCGGCCGACACCGGGGCAGCGAGGAGCTTGGCTCGCGGGGCCCACGGAACCGGGTAACGTCTTTGTCATGTTCTTCCAGCCGCCGATTCACGAGTGAGAGCGTGACGGGCCCCTGCTCACGTCCTTCGACGTCGCCGCCCGTGCCCCACCGATGAATCCGTAGATCAGTTCACATCACCACCGGGAGAACCCGTGACCGACAGCAAGAACATCAACAACCCCGTGGGCCAGGGCGGCGGCCATCGCAAGAAGCTGTCCCGCGCCGAACGGCAGAACAACGGTCCGCACCGCAACCTCGACCGCCAGGGTGCAGCCGACCAGAAGGCGGAGCTGGTGCGCAAGATGCGCGAGAAGGCAGCCGCAGCCGAGGGCTCCGTGCAGGCGGGCGACGACACCGCACAGAGCTGACGCACCGCCGTCGCAGGGCGGCACCGCACAGGCAGGGCCCGGACCGCGACGCGCGGTCCGGGCCCTGCTCGTCTGTGGGACGGGAGCGGGGTGCGGTCCGAGCTGGTGGGGACGGGCCTGAGCACCACCCGGGTAAGGGCGGCTGCTGCCGGGCTTGAGTGGTGCGGGTCAGGACTCGGCCAGGGTGCTTCGGGGAGGAGCACCGTAGGCGGCACGGTAGGCGGCGGAGAAACGTCCCTGATGAGGGAAGCCCCACCGGTTGGCGATGGCCGTCACCGTGTCCCGCGAGGGGTCCGCCGCGACCAGGTCGGCATGGGCCAGAGCCAGCCGTACGCGGCGCAGATAGGCCGTCGGGGTCGTCCCGAGGTGGCGGCGGAAGGCGTACTGGAGGGCCCTCGGCGTGACACCGGCGGCCGCGGCCATCTCGCCCAGGCCGATTTCGGCATCCGGCTCCGACTCGATGAAGGCGACCGCCCGGCGGACGGTCTCCGGCGTCGCGTCCCGGGTGTCCGCGAGCACGGGCTCGGGGCGGGCGTTGCTGGGGAAGGCGGCGAGGACGGTCGCGGCGAGCATCCTGGCGGCGGCGTCGATCACCAGGGGTGCACTCCCGGCCGGCAGGGCCAGCACGCTCTCCTCGACGTAGTCGACGGTCCTCTTCCACTGGGTGGCCAAGGCCGGGGACGCCGGAGTGAAGCGGGTGAAGTGCAGTGGACGGGCGGTCCGCCCGGGCGTGCGGCCCGCCAGCTGTTCCAGCAGGGCGAGGGGTACCGTCACGGCGCGCAGCTCGGCCGCGTACACGCGGCCCGCGTAGGGGAGGTGGGGTTGCGAGATCGCCAGGACGTCGCCCGGCCCGGCTTCGGTGACGTCGTCCGCGCACTCCCGGCCCATGCGGCCGCTGACCACGTGCGTGATGGCCACCGCCCCCAGGGCCTCGGTGGTGTAGGCGTAGTCCGTGGGTAAGGACAGCGTGCTGAGCGACACGGGCCCGGCGGCGGTGCGGGTGTACCGGAAGGAGCTGTGCGGGGCGGGTGTCGTCATGCGCAGGCTCGTGCCGTACGCCGCCTTCAGCCAGTCGCGGGCGGCGTCCACGTCGGTGGTCCGGAAGCTCTCCGCGCCAGGCGGCTTCGCATGCGGCTGCTGGGGCATGGCGGTGGGCGTCCTCTTCGGCGGCGGGCGAGCGCGGCACGGTGAGCAGCGCGGCCCCAGCGTACGTCGGGAAGCGGATGCCGGAGGGTGCGTGCGGCAACTCCGGAGACGGCCGGGAGCCGATCACGGTCCTTGACCTCAACGGGGCTTGAGGACGTTGAGTAGTCGACGACGGCGAAGACGTCGGCCGGAGGGATCCGGTGGGGAACATCCGGTCGGTCCGACCGGGAACGGAAAGAGGTGCGGCCATGACGAACGACATCCTGGTGGTGGGGGCCATCTCGGCGGAAGTCCGGGCGGCGGTGACAGGTGTGGTGAAGGACCTGGAGGAGGCGTTCAACGCGCATGACGCCATCGCCTTGAGTGAACAGTTCGCCCTGGAGGCGTCCTGGACGAACGCCGTGGGCAGGCGTCTGGACAGCCGCGAGGCGATCGCCGAGTTCAGCGGGCCCGCGCTGAAGGGGTTCCTGCGCGATGCGTACGCCCGCTACGACGTCGTCAAGCTCCTGGAAGTGGTGCCCGGAGTCATCGCTGTGAACGTCCGTCAGATACCTACGGACAGCTCGGGCACCCCCGTCGAAGGCCCTCGGGGTGTCACCAGCTATGTGATCGCGCAGCAGCGGGACGGCTGGAAGATCGTGGTCGGCCAGAACTCCGCCGTCGACGCCCTGCCCGCCGACTGATCTATGCGGGCAGCCGCGAGACCGGCGGCTGACGGGGAGGCGGGCTCCCCGTCAGCCGAGCCGGTGAACGAGGCCCCAAGTGGACTTCATCCAGCGGCCCTTGATGATCGGCGGATGCTGAGCACCGGGGCGTCGGCGGCGCCGAGTCGGCCGGGGTCAGCGGCTCGATCCGGGCCGCCCTCGCATCAGGCGCGCCCCGCAGACGACCGAGGTGGCCGGTCGCGCCCTGGGGATGCGGTGGTGACCGGCGACGCCCCGACCCCGTCGGGGCCGCTCGCAGAGGTCGGGGCGCCGGCAGGTCCGGTGGGGCGTCAGGCGCGGCAGCGCAGCATCTCCAGCGGGGGGTTGGCGTGGAAGTCCGCCCAGTGGTCCGTACCGAACGCGCGGATGCCGGCCTCCGACACCGTCACGGGCACCCAGGTCGCGTCGCTGAAGCCGGCTGCACGCAGGCACTTCTCGTAGACCTCGCGGCGCGGCCGGTTGGCGACGAACGAGACCGGCGGGTCGAGCAGAGCCGTGGTCCGCACCTGCGGTCCGGTCTCGACCTCCTCGCCGGTGAGCACGCTGAGGAAGCCGTACTTCTCCGGGGTGGGCCCGTCGAAGCGGAAGTCGGGCGACTGGTTGAGCCCGAAGAACTCGCCGCCGGGCTTCAGGCTCTCGTACGCGTTGCGGCACATGCGCTCCGTGGTGGCGATGTCCTCCGCGTAGTTGAGCAGCTGGACCGCGAGGACGATGTCGAAACGCCGGTCGAGGGGACGCAGGTCGGTCACGTCACCGACCTCGTAGCCCACGCCCAGCGGATCGCGCTCCTCCAGCTGCTGTGCCACCGAGACCATTTCCCCGGAGACGTCGATTCCGCGGACCTCCGCGGCGCCGCGGCGCTTGAACTCCCTGCTGTAGAAGCCGGTCCCGCAGGCCAGGTCGAGTACCGACTTGCCGCGCACGTCCCCGACCATGCCCAGGAAGCTGGGCACCACCGCGTACTGCTCCAGCGGCAGGGCCTTGAACCCCTCGTACGCCTCACCGATTTCGTCGTACTGCTGCTGCGCGCTCATCGTGGTGTTCTCCCCGTTCGGTATGCCGTTGACCACGGACGCCCCGTCCCGGAGCACGCCGCGACCTCTGCCTGGCAGTCTCTACGGGCTTCTCCGGACTGTCGTACTGGCAGAACCCACAAAGATCCGGACCTCATCCCGGCATGGCGTACCGCGGGCGGGGGCATGCGAGCGGCGCGCGGACCCCGCTCGACCAGGTGCTTTGCCCTGCCATTAACCTGACGATGCTCAGAACGACACTGACCTGCCCCGCGGGGGATGCGCGCCGCGCGCCTGGGGCTTCGAGGGGGATCCGCCGAAGTGAAGATCAAGTTCCAGCGCATGGCCGTCGTGGCCGCCGCCGCCGTGGTCGGACCGACCGTCCTCATGGCGACTCCCGCCATGGCCGAAGAGGTGCAGCACCCGGCCGTCACCGTGCCGGACGCCGAGCCGAAGGACGATGCGGCCCCGGGGAGCGGCGAGCCCTCCGGTCAGCAGGCGCCGGAGGCGAAGTCTCAGGACCCGAAGCAGGACCCGAAGGCCCGGGAGGCGAAGGCTCAGGACCCGAAGGGACAGGCCGAGCCGAACGCCGCCGCCAAGGACGAGAAGGCCGCGAAGGCACCGGGGATGACGCTGACCGGGTTCCCCGGTGAGTTCAAGGCGGGCAGCGAGTGGCGGGAGTTCTCCCTCCACGTCGACAACTCGGGCCGGCCGGCGGCCGACGACTACTCGCTCGAGCTGGCCATGATGGCCCGCGACACGACGGCGTGGGAGTCGGGCGACATCCAGCTCGAGGTCCACGCCCCCGGCGCCGCCGGGACCTGGGGCTGGCACAAGATCGAGGCGTACGGCTCGGAGGAGGCGTACAGCTTCAGCCTCGCCGACGTCGACATCGAGGCGAACGAGGTCTTCGACCTCAAGCTCCGCATGAAGTTCGGCAAGGATTCCGCGGCCAGTCGCTTCTCCCTGAGCACGACCGCCCAGGGCGGATCCGTGGACCGGGTCCGGTACGAGTCCAAGGTGACCGCCAAGGACCCGCAGGCGGGCCACCAGGGCCCCAAGGTGGCACTGAAGGGGCTGCCGGACAGCGGCCTCGAGGCCGACGGCGAGTGGAAGCCGCTCACCCTGAGCGTCGACAACACGGGCAAGGGCGCGTTCGAGCGGTACGGCTTCAGGGTCCTCATCGCCAACAACGATCGCACCCTGGCGGCGAAGCACCTGCAGGTCGAGGTCTGGGACGGCAAGAACTGGGTCACGGGCGACGAGGAGCTCGACCCCTGGGCGGCCGGCCTCGTCTTCGACCGCGCCATCGGCAAGGACGCCAGGCTCGACATCCAGCTGCGGGTCAAGGTCGCGCCGGACGCCCCGCTGGGCGACAAGGCCTTCATCGTGGTCGACGCGAGCTACGACGACGACATCATGTCGCCCCTGATCTTCACCTACTTCTCCGTTTCCGCCCCGGGCGGCGACGCCGGCGACGGCGGCCAGACCGGTGGTGACCAGACCGGCGGCAACACCGGCGGCGGTAACACCGGGAACCAGCCCAAGCCCGACGGCGGCGGCGTCACGCCCGTGGTCGACCAGGGCAACGGCTCCACCACCGGCACCACCATCGGCACCGGCACCGGCACCGGCACCGGCACCGGCACTACGACCGGTTCCACCACCGCCACCGGCGGCCAGCTCGCCACCACCGGCTCCGACCCGGCCACGAGCTGGGCCCTCGGCGGCGCCGGTGCGGCCCTCGCCCTGGGCGCCGCGCTCGTCGCCGGCACGGGAAGGCGCCGGCGCACGACCGCGTGAGGCAGGCCCGTCGCGGGGAGGTCCGTACGTCACGTCGTACGGGCCTCCCCGCGCGCAGGGCTCCGGTGGGTCAGGTGCGGCTGCCGTCCAGGGCGGCATCGGGGATCCAGGAGCCGTGGATACCGGCGGTGACGCGGCGGGGCAGGTGGACGGCGGCGATCCGGTCGAGGCCGGAGGCGTCCAGGACCAGGAGCTGCGAAGGTCCTGCTTGAGGTCGGAGACGACGGTGAGCGGGTAGCCGTCGTCCTCGCGGGTGGCGCCGGCGGCGGGGACGAAGACGGCCTCGCTGGGCAGCCGGGCGTCGCCGCCCTCGTGGATGCGGCGGGCGCCCGTCGTGCGGTCGTACTTGACGACGCCGTAGCCTCCGAAGCCGTTCTGGTCGGGGAAGGAGACGGGGCACTGGTAGCGGTGCTCCGCCCCGAGCTGGTCGTCGTTGAATGTCGGGACCTCCACCACGAGGTCGTCGATGATCTGCTCGTCCACGGCGCCGGCCGTCGTGTCGATGACCCAGCGGCGGGTGGTGGAGCGGGTGTTGGGCGCGCTGCCACGGCCGGGTGCGCCGACCCACCGGTTCCAGGCGCGGGGCATCACGCCGATGCGGGCGGGCTGGTCGTCGTTCCAGCCGTAGGGGATGCCGGAGTGCTCGCTCGGGTCGAAGGTGACGGTGCCTTCGATGAGGACGACGTAGCGGCGGGTGACGGCGAAGTCGTGCTTGAGGGAGGCCTGGCCCTGGGGACCTCGCGCTGTGGGTGATCTCGCCCTGGGCGTCGGCGACGTAGTACCTCAGGTGGGGCGGGAAGGGCCAGGAGCCGAAGAAGTGCAGCTCTCCGGTGACCGGGTCGGCTTTGGGGTGGGCGGTCATCGCGCTGCGGAGCTTGCCGCCGAAGTCATGGGCGCCGACGGTGTCGAGATCCGGGGTGAGTACGAAAGGGAAGGCTTCATGTGAGTACGAACCGCTCACACTTTCCCGGGTCAAGCCCCCGCCCTGCCTCCCACTCGGTGTCCCCCGTGCCGGATGCGTCGGGTCGGGGGACGGGGGACGGATCCACTACGCCAAGTCGGCGGGCCGGTCGCCGGTGGTGGGTAGGGTCGTACGGAAACCGGTCAAGGAAGGTGGGGAATGGCGGACAACGGCATCGTGATTGCTCAGACGACGTCGGACGACGAGGACAGGGCGTACGCGCTCGCCCGTGGTGCGGTCGAGGCCCGGCTGGCGGCGGGTGCGCACGTGGATGCGCGGATGACTGCCTTCTACTGGTGGAAGGAGAAGGTGCAGCACGAACGCGAGTACCGGATCTCCTTCAAGACCACCGCGAGCCGGGTGGCGGAGCTGGAGGCGTGGGTGCACGCGAACCACACCTACGAGGTGCCGCAGTGGATCGTGCTGCCGACCGCGGGGACATCGGCGGAGTACCTCGCGTGGGCGGTGAAGGAGACCGGCGGCACGTAGTCGCCGGACACCACCCCCGACGGGACCCGCTGCCCGGGCCCTGCACCCCGGGGCCCGAACTCCCCCTCCGCCGCTCCCCGTTCAGCGCAGCAACGCGCCCCGCAGGGTGATGCCGTGCCGCGTGCGCAGTCGCCGCAACTCCCACATCGCCACGGCTGTCACGGACAGCGGCGCCCCCAGCACGAATGCCAGCTGGACCATGAACGGCACGTCCTCGTAGGCACCCCGGAACAGGTCGAAGAGGGCGACTTCCCAGACGAGGAGCGTCGCGAGCAGAGGCGGAACGGTCTCGTGGAGGTCTGCCGTCCGGAAGACGTGGACGAGTGACTGCCCGATGCCGTAGAAGGCGAAGGGAGTGAGCCACAAGAGGAAGGCGCCCATGGCGAACAGCAGCACCACCCGCCCTGCGGAAGCCGTCCAGTCCGTCTGCTCGTCCACGTAGCCGAGCCCCGTGATCAGTCTCGGCACGGCGAGTGTGACGACCAGTGCGAGCAGCGCCCCGGCGGGCTTGCCCACGCGGTGCAGGAACACGCGCCGGTTGGGCGGGCGAGCCGCAGCGATGAAGACGGCAACCGCGACGGGGAAGGTCACGGCGAGCACGATGAGGGTGGTACGGATCTGGGCGAAGCGGTCGTCCACCACGGCGTCGGCGTCCGCCGCCAGCCCGTAGGACAGCAGCATCCACGTCATGGCGACCAGTCCGATGACGGTCCGGATGACCTGGACCCTCTTCACCGCCGGATCGTGCACACGGTCCGGTCGGGACGGAGTGAACACCGCGCGCCCCACGGCGATCGGGTTGAAGAGACGCTTGAAGGTCAGCCGGCGCGCGGGAGCCGGTGGCCATGGGCCTGGCGGCGGGCCCGGTGGCCAGCCCGGAACGGGCGTCGCTTGTCCTGCTCCGTACGGATTCCACGGCGCTCCGCCACCGCCACCGCCGCCGCCCCCGGTTCCGCTCATCCCCGCGTCCTTCGTGTCGCCCTGCCGATGGTCACGACGAGAATAGGCCGGTCCCGGCGCGCCTGACAGCGTCTCAAGTCCGCGGTAGCCGTGACCGGGCGAGGGGGAAGAGGGGGGAGCAGGCTCCGCGCGCCTATCCTCGCGGTATGGCATGCCGAATCAGCGAAATCGTCATCGACGCGGAAGAACCGGACCGGCTGGCCGCCTTCTGGTGCGATGTTCTGGGCTACGTCGAGCTGGGTCGAGAAGCGGACGGCAGCATCCAGATCGGCCCGCCCGGCGTCGGATCCGGCGGAGCACAACCGACCCTCGTCCTGAACGCGGGCCGCGAACCCCGGCGCGGGAAACTCCCGCTGCACATCGATGTCAACGCAACGGACCGTGACCAGGAGGCCGAGCTGGCGAGGCTGCTCGCACTGGGCGCCGTACGTGCCGATGTCGGCCAGAGCGGCGAGGAAAGCTGGCACGTCCTCGCAGACCCCGAGGGCAACGAGTTCTGCCTCTTGCGCACCCAGCTGAAGCCCGTCTGACGCACCGACTCCCTGCCCGACCTCCACTCCTGGTCGAGGACGATGCTGAACTCCCGCGCCAAAGGCCGATCAGAGGGACGCAGTCGGCATGCGGAGGCAGGCCCCGGCTTTCACCCGGTCGGAGCAAACGGGGACCGTCGGCTGCCGCGAACGGCTCAGCATCGGGACACCGAACAGGCCGCACACCGGAGGAGGTGTCTACCGTCGCTGGACACATCGTTCGCGGAGCATGTGGAGGCGTCATGTCCCATCGAGGCCGCCGGCTGGCGGGCGCCTGCGCAAGCACGCTCGCCCTCGGCCTGCTCGTCGCCGGGTGCGGGCTCGGCCCACCACCGCGCAAAGGTGCCGCCAGTGGCGCCGGCAGCAGCGCCGGGACCGAGGTCGCCGTAGGGGCCTATCTCCACTACGGCTCCCCCGGCGTCGAGAGGATGCAGGATCTCTCGCGCTGGCTCGGAGGTACGGAGCTGCGTGCCGGGCACACCTACCTGCCCGGCGACACCTGGTCGAACATCGAGGGGGCGCCCGATTCCTTGCGTACCTGGGCACGGTGGCGCAAGGCGAAAGCGGATCGGCTGTTCGTCCTGAACGTGCCCATGCTGGAGCGCAACGAGGGCGGTGTCCCCGACGGCCGGGTCGCCGAGCTGATCCGCTCCGGCGCGAAGGGCACGTACGACCACCACTTCCAGCGGCTGGGCAAGCGACTGGTCACCCTCGGAGTGCCGGACACGGTGATCGTGCTCGGCTGGGAGATGAACGGCTTCAACTACACCCACCGATGCCGGCCCGATCCCGAGAACTGGAAGAAGTACTGGCGGCGCATCGTGGCTGCCATGCGTTCCGTGAAGGGGCAGCGGTTCCGCTACGACTTCGCCCCCAACCGCGGCAGCGACGCGATCGCCTGGACCAAGTGCTATCCCGGCGACGACGTGGTCGACGTCATCGGCATGGACAGCTACGACCAGCCACCGGGCGATACCTTCGACGAACAGGTCACCCAGCCGTACGGACTCCAGCAGCAGGTCGACTTCGCGAAGGCGCACGGCAAGCGCATCTCGTATCCCGAGTGGGGACTGTTCCGGAACGGCGACAACCCCGAGTACGTGCGGCGCATGGTGGCGTGGATCGCGAAGAACAAGCCGCTGTACCACAGCATCACCGACTACTGCCCCCACGGTGTGTGGCAGTGCAGCGAGAACCCGCGCTCCACGCGGGTGTTCCGGGAGCTCCTGTCCACCCGACAGGGCCGCGGTCGGCCGTTCGGCTCGGACGGGGCGGCCTCCACGGACCGGCCGCCGGACGCGGGGTGAGGGAGACGTCCGGCGTTCCGGTTGCGCCTGTGCGTCGAGGGGTGCGCGATGGCGTTGCTGCCGGGGTGGCTGCCCGCGAGCGGCTGGAGGTCCCGCGGGAGGAGGCGACCCGTGCGGCCGCGGCCTTGACAACAGGGCCTCCCGGCACTGCTCGGTAGGGATGCTCGTCCCCGAGCTACCAGAAGGCCCTGCCTCCATGCACCGACCGGCCGACCGGCCAACCGGCCGGAGACCACTCGCGCGGGAGACCTCTTCGGCCTGCACGCTCAACTATCGGTTGAGATACGGCTTCTCACGCGAGGTGTGGATCCGGTCAGCTGGTGCGCAGCACCGTGGGGATCGAGTCGGCGGCCAGCATGAATACGATGGTGTGCGCCCCATCGGCCAACAAGTAACCGCGCAGTTGGTCGCGGGCGTCGGCGATGGCCTCCTTGGCGGCCAGTCGATCCACCATCAGGCAGCTGAACGGCGAGCCCGCGCGCAACTCCTCTTCGGACAGCTCGTATCCGGCCTGGACCAGGGCGGCGTGGCGGTTCTGCTGGAACAGCTCGCGGAAGGCGTCGTCGGTGGCGAGCAGATCGAGAAGTCGATCGACGACCTTCGGCGGGATCCGCAACTTGGTGGCGTGCACGGTTGATGGCATGGTGTTCCCCCTCTTCAACAGGTGAGCGTGAGCGTCAGTTGTGGCGCAGCACCGCGTCCGTCACCCCCGCCTCCGGGGCGTGCGGATTGTTGTACGCCGCGTCGGCCAGTAGGTGCGCGCGCAGTTCTTTGCGAGCACCAGCGATGGCTGCCTTTCCGGCCAGCCGTTCCACGGTCAAGCAGCTGAATGGCACGGCCGCGCGCAACTCCTCTTCGGACAGCTCGTATCCGGCCTGGACCAGGGCGGCGTGGCGGTTCTGCGTGACCAGCCGGCGGCAGCGGTCGTCAGTGCACAGCAGATCAAGCAAACGATCGACGACGCCGGCCGTAAGGTGCAGCTTCTCGTTCCCCAGTGCCTGAGCCTGCATGATAAGAACCATAGCTGCCCACCGGGTGACACGGGAGCCTTTCCGTGGCGCCGCCGATACCGGATCCCGCACTCCGGATCCGCCATCCGCCGAACGGATCCCGATGCGTATTCGCCGTTGTGCCGTGCTGTTTCTGGAGCCTCGCGAGGATGTGGACTTCGACTTGGACTCGCTGCTGACCGGCGGTGCCGGCTTGAGTCGCACCCGGCGCTGGCTGGCCTTGGCCGCGCATCTCGACGCGGAGGTCGAGGTCGACGCCCCGCACCGCGAGTTGCTCGGCCGGCTGAGCCCCGGCGAATGGCATGAGACCGATTCACTGGACGCCGAAGAATCAGCGCTGGTGGCCGAGTTGATCGACAGTGGACTGGTGATCGCCGACGACGAACGCCATACCGCTCATCGTGAACGCGACGACGTACTGCGCGCCGGTCATTGGTGGCCGCCCGCAGCGATGATGCACCGGCTCGCGCGGTGGGAGGGTCTGGACAGCGTCAGCAGCATGGCAGCCGGCGAGATGACCACCGCCGCCGATCTGCGGAGCAAGCTCGGCCCGCCGCCCGCGCATGCACTCGAGCGCAGGGACGCACCGGACCGGGTGCCGTTGCCGCGCATCGACGGCAACGAGTTCGATGCGATGCTGGCGCGGCGTGCGACCTGCCGCAACTTCGACGGCGAGCGGGCGTTGCCGCTGGGGTTGTGCGCGCACATGCTGCAACGCGTGTTCGCCGCACAGTCGCAGGTACGAGTCGACGACGACACCGTGTTCCTCAAGAAGCACACGCCTTCCGGAGGCGGTCTGCATCCGACCGAGGCCTACCTGATCGTGCAGAACGTCGATGGTCTCGCGCCCGGGCTGTACCACTACCACGCGGTCGATCACGCCTTGGAGCGCTTGCCCGCCCCGGACGAGCCACTGGAGCAGTTCGCCCGCCGCGCCCTGGCCGGTCAGCACTGGTTCTCCAACGCACCCGTGCTGGCGGTCCTGGCGCCGCGTTACGCGCGCAGCTTCTGGAAGTACCGTCAGCATGCCAAGGCCTACCGTGCCCTGGTGCTCGACAGCGGGCACCTGTCCCAGACCTTGTACCTGAGTGCGACCGAACTCGGTCTCGGCGCCTTCGTGACCTCGGCGATCAACGAGATCGACATCGAGCACGGCTTCGGCCTGGACCCGCTGGCCGAAGGCCCGCTGGCGATCTGCGGCTTCGGCTGGCGCGCACACGAGATGACCACCAGCGAATTCGATCCAGCCGAGGAGGTCTGGCTGCGCACCGCGGACGCAGCCGAAGAGAGCTGAGTCCACCTGACCACAGGCCGGCCCGCCGGCCCGGCCCGGAGTTCGGCCCGGAGTACGAGGCGCTCACGGAGGTAGGCTGCGCCGAGGGACCGAGTAACCGACGTGCCCGAGGGCTTCGCCCCGTCGGCAGGACCGGCGCGGGTGAACGACCACGACAGTTTCGCCGAGGCGTACGCGGCGGAGAACGAGAACAACCTCGTGAACGCGTACTACGAGCGGCCGGCGATGATGGCCCTGGTCGGAGACGTGGCCGACCGTCGGATCCTGGACGCCGGCTGCGGCTCGGACCCCCTGTCCGCTGCGCTGCGCGACCGCGGTGCGGTCGTCACGGGCGTCGACGCGAGCGCCGGGATGCCGGCGTTGGCCAGGCGTCGGCTCGGGGACGACATGGCCCTGCACGGGGTCGACCTGCGCGACCCTCTGCCCTTCGCAGGCCAGGCAGGTGCCTGACGTCGGGGGACGCGCGTCGGCGAGCCACACAGGCCCCTGCCACCTTGCCGGGAGGCCGGGGCCTGCCCGCGTACGCGCGGGCCGTGGGCGGTCGGCTCAGGCAGCCGAGGGGTCCTCGGGGATCGGGTGCACTTCTACCGGGTCATTGCCGGGCGCCCCGCCCGGGCCGGGGCACGCGGACGCCTGTGCGGCGATCTCCAGGGCCCGGTCCTCGCTCTTGACGTCGACCACCCAGTAGCCGGCCAGGATGTGTCCCGACTGTGCGGGCCCGTCCGTCACCTGTGGCCGTCCGTCGGTTCCGGCACGCACCGTCTTGACCAGTGAGGGACCGCCGAGGCCCTGCCCGTCCACCCATTCGCCGGCGGACACGAGCTCTTCGTTGAGGGTGTTCATGTGGGCGAACATGGCCTCCGTGTCGTCCTTGGAGAACGACGACATGATGGCGTCCCACTCATCGGCAGGCACGTTCATCTGGATCATGTACTTCATGTTCCTCACCCTTCCCGGGCAGCTGCTGGGCGTCTCAAGCTTACGAAAAGGTAGACAGCCGGACCCGGGGAAACTCATCGGTGTCCTGCCCGGAAGTCTCATCGCCGCCCTGGTCGCACCGTAGGCATACGCCGGCCGGTCCACGGGAGACTGCCGCGAGGCCGAGTCCGCATCGAATGTCAAGACCCGAATTCCCGTCGCTTGGCCGATTCCCCCCAGAAGGCAGCATGGTCTCAGGAACGGACTACTTCGTTCCGGGTAACCGGGATCATTCCCTGGAGAGGAATTCATCATGGCGAGAACCATCTCGAAGCGCATATCTCGCGTCGCCGGCATTTCTTTCGCCGCCGCGGTACTTACCGGTGCGGTAGGTGCGGCAAGCGCTGAAGCGGCTCCGCAGGCACCGAAGGCTGCGACAGAATCCCTCACAGGCGGAGGGAAGCAATGTTATGCGATCAAGGATCCTGCCACGGGGAAGCTGATCGGTTTTCCGAGTGATTGCACGAGTTCCTCCATCATCGTGCTGGATGAACACGGGTACTACCCCGTCACGCCGAACACGCCAAACACCCCCAACACCCCCAACACCCCCCGCACTCCGAGCACTCCCCTGACCCCCGGTGGCGGCAACACCCCGAACACCCCCAACACACCCAATTGAGCAACCCACGCGCCCTGAAGTGGGCAGGGCAAGGATGACAGCGCCGCACGGTGAAAGCACCGCGTCGGCGCTGTCGCGTGGTGCGGGTGCGGTCCCATGCCCCCGGCTCCGTCTTCCCGAATCCGGTGAGCAGGCGCGGCCGGAGCGCCTCTGCGCGGCCGCGGACCGTACCCTTCCGGCCCTGTCAAGTGACGAATAACCGGGTCTACGGCCTTTCCCCTCCTCCCGGCACGGTGGAAACGAGCGTCCTGCGCAAGAGCAGGACCCGAACGCCATCCGGATCGGAGGCATCCGTGTCTCGTCCCACAGGGGTCTTCGTGACCCGTCGCCCCCGACTCGTCCTGCTCGCCGCGCTCGCGTTCCTGCTGCTGTCCGTCGTGTTCGGCGCGGAGGCGACCGGCCGGCTGAAGACGCAGGGATACGACGATCCGCGATCCGAGTCCAGCCGCGCCGCCGTCATGGCGGCGGCGGGCCCGGGCTCCTCCCCCAACCTGGTCGTCGTCGCACAGGCCCACAGCGGTTCCGTCGACGACCCGGCCGCCCGGGACGCGGGCGAGATCCTGACCCGGCGACTCGCCGTGAATCCACTGCTGCGCGATGTGTCCTCGTACTGGACCGGCGGCGCGGCGGAGCTGCGCAGTCGGGACGGGCACGCCGCCATGATCGTCGCGCACGTGGACGGCGAGGGGGAACGGCTCGCGGCGCGGGTCAAGCAGCTGCGGCAGGAGCTGACCGCCCCGACCGGTTCCCACACGTCGGCCCTGACAGTGCACGTGGGAGGGGCTGCGCTCGTCGACGCCGAGCTCCAGGACATCTCGGAGTCCGATCTGATGCGGGCCGAGTCCGTCGTCCTGCCGGGAACCCTGATCCTGCTGGTCTTCGTGTTCGGCAGTGTCGTGGCCGCTGCCCTGCCCCTGCTGATCGGGGTGCTGGCCATCGCCGGGACGATGCTGGTCCTGAGCGCTCTCGGCGCCGTCACCGACGTGTCCGTGTTCGCGCTGAACCTCACGACGGCGCTCGGCCTGGGGCTGGGCATCGACTACGGGCTGCTGATCGTGCAGCGGTTCCGCGAAGAACTCTCGAAGGGATGCAAGCCGCGCACCGCGGCCATCCGCACCGTGCGCACCGCGGGCCACACGATCGTCTTCAGCGCCGCGACGGTCTCCGCCGCGCTCGCGACACTGCTGGTCTTCCCCCCGTACTTCCTGCGGTCGTTCGCCTACGCGGGCATCGCCGTGGTGGCGATCGCCGCGATCAGCGCCCTGACCGTGCTGCCGGCCCTGCTCACGCTGCTCGGTGAGCGGGTGAACGCCTGGGCCGTGCCGTGGCGCCGCCACGTCCGGGCCGGCTCGCGGTCCCGCTTCTGGGAGCGGCTGGCGAGGGTCGTCGTACGCCGCCCCCTGGTCGCGGCGCTGCCGGTGATCGGCCTGCTGGTGGTACTCGCCGCGCCCTTCGCGAAGGCCGGTTTCGCCACGCCCGACGACCGGGCGCTGCCGGTGAGCACGTCCAGCCGACAGACCGGGGACCTGGTGCGCGGTGCCTTCGACATGAAGGGCTCCGGCGCGCTCACCGTCGTCCTCACGGGGGCGGCGTCCCCGTCGGCGCAGGAGGAGTACGCGCGCCGGCTGTCCGCGCTCCCGCAGGTCGCCCAGGTCACGGGGCCCACCGGCAGCTTCCGGCACGGTGACAAGGCGGCGGAGGCAGCGGAAGCCACAGACGCGGCGGCAGGAACGGGTTCCGGCTCCGCAGGGACCGCCACCGGATACGCCGCCGGAACCACCGCCGGAACGACTGCTGAAGGCGGCGGCGGAATCGCGGCCGGAACCACTGCGGAAGCCGCAGCCGGATCCACTCCCGGATCCACTCCCGGTTCCGCCCCCGACGCGACCGCCGGCACCGGCCCGGTCCGGCTTTCCGTGGTGCCGCTGGTCGACCCTCAGTCGCACGCCGCCCAGCAGCTCGTGCACGACATCCGAGCCCTCACCGCTCCGCGGGGCACGGACGCCCTCGTCGGCGGGCCGAGCGCCGTACTCGTCGACGCGAAGGACACCGTGGCGGACCGGATCCCGCTGGCGCTCGCCGTCATCACCCTCACCACGTTCGTGCTGCTGCTCGGCTTCACGCGCAGCCTGCTCCTGCCGGTCAAGGCGATCGCGTTGAACGCCCTGAGCCTCGCGGCCGTCCTCGGCTCAATGGTGTGGATCTTCCAGATGGGGCATCTGCACGACCTGCTCGACTTCACGCCAGGACCGCTCAGTACGACCATGCCGGTGCTGCTGTTCTGCATCGTCTTCGGGCTCTCGGTGGACTACGAGGTGTTCGTCCTGGCGCGCATCAAGGAGGCGCACGACGCCGGACAGGGCAACGCCGACTCGATCGTGACGGGCATCGCCCACACGGGCGGCATCGTCACGACCGCCGGCGCCCTGCTCGCGTTCACCCTGCTGAGCTTCGGAACCTCCCAGGTCTCCCTGCTGCAGTTCTTCGGGATCGGCGCAGGCTTCGGTGTCCTCCTCGACGCCACGCTCGTCCGGGGCGTCCTCGTACCGGCGCTCATGCGCCTGGCGGGCGGCCTGAACTGGTGGGCCCCGAAGCTGCCGGGGCGCAGGGTGGCGCGCCCGGCGTCGCGCCCGCCCCCGGCCGCCGCCCGGCCGTGCCCGCCGGGCCGGTGCCCCCCGAACCGGCCCGTCGGCCGTACGCCGGTCCGCCACCACGCCCCCGCGCGGCGCTGACACCGACCGCGCACACCCCGCTCCCCACCCTGTACCCCGCCCGTCACCGCCGCCCCGGGACCCGCCCGAGGTGCTACGACAAGGAACGCCTCCCATGACTGACATCGCCATCACCGGACTCGGCTGCCGCTTCCCCGGTGCCCCCGACATCCACGCCTACTGGAAGCTCCTGAGGAGCGGGGAAAGGCAGTTCTCCGCGGTCCCGGCGGAACGCTGGAACCACGGGACCTTCCACGAGCCGGACGACCGGTCCGCGCCCAATGCCACGTACACCGACCAGGTCGCCTTCCTGGAGGACGTGGACCGCTTCGCCCCCCTGCACTACGGGGTGCCGCCCGCGCGAGCCCGGTCCATGGACCCGCAGCACCGGCTGATGCTCGACGTGGCCCGCGAGGCCCTCGACGACGCGGGGCTGGGACGCGGCGACTTCGACCGGGAGAACACCGGGGTGTTCGTCGGAATGTCGGTGTCCGACTACAAGGACCTCATGGCCGCGCCCCTGCGCGCGATCGCCCTGGCGGAGCAGTCGCAGGCGGCGGACCACCCCGGCGACCGCGACGCCGTCAGGGAGCAGGCGCGACAGCTCGGCACCATCCACGCCTTCACCCTCCCGGGGAGCCTCCTCAACATGGCCTCCGGCACGATCAGCCGGCAGTTCGACCTCGGCGGCCCCAGCTTCGTCGTCGACTCCGCCTGTTCCGGATCCCTGGTAGCCCTCGACCAGGCGATCGCCCACCTGCGCCAGGGCACCTGCCGGATCGCGCTCGTCGGCGGCGTCTACCTCAACCTCACCCCCGACAGCCTGGTCGGCTTCTCCCGGCTCCGCGCGCTGTCCGCCACCGGGGTGTGCCGCCCGTTCGACGAGAGGGCTGACGGCTTCGTGCTCGGCGAAGGCGCCGGCACCGTCGTCGTACGGCCGCTCGCCGACGCGCTGGCCGACGGCGACCGCGTGTACGCGGTGATCAGGGGCATCGGCTCGGCCAACGACGGAGCGTCTCCCGGTCCGCTGGTTCCCACCGCCGAAGGCCAGCTGCGCGCCATGCTCCGGGCCTATGAGGACGCGGATGTTCCGCCCTCTTCGGTGGGCTTCATCGAGGCCCACGGGACCGGCACCGCCGCCGGCGACGGTGCCGAACTGGAGGCGCTGCGCCGGCTGCGCACCGAGTACCCCGACGACGACCCCGCCCTGTGCTACCTCGGTTCGGGGAAGGCCATGATCGGGCACTCCCTGTCGGCGGCCGGCATCGCGGGCCTGATCAAGACGGCCCTGGTCCTCCACCACCGCACGATCGTGCCGCAGCCGCAGACCACCCCTCACCCGGAGCGGGACGTCTCCGCCGCCGGCCTGCGCTTCGCCGACACGGCGCGGCCCTGGCCGGGCGGGGGCGCGCCGCGGCGCGCCGCCGTCAGCTCGTTCGGTTTCGGCGGCACGAACGTCCACGTGGTGCTGGAAGAACAGCCCCGGCCGGCCCTCAGCCGCCTGTCGGTGCGTGCCGAGGGTGCCGAACCTCAGCTCGTCCTGCTCTCCGCCGGCAGTCCCGAGCTGCTGGGCCGGCACATCGAGGACGTGCTCGACACCGTGGGCCACGCATCGCACGCGCCGATCGCGGCACTGGCCCACACCCTGGGTGCGCGTGCACCGCTCGGTGC
Organism: Streptomyces sp. NPDC058646; assembly: GCF_042716875.1. Taxonomy (NCBI): domain Bacteria; kingdom Bacillati; phylum Actinomycetota; class Actinomycetes; order Kitasatosporales; family Streptomycetaceae; genus Streptomyces; species Streptomyces sp. NPDC058646. Next base: position 198,339 of record NZ_JBHXRK010000013.1, read on the forward strand.
CCGGCTCGCGATCGTCGCCGCGGACACGGAAGAGTTCCTCCAGCGGCTGCGCCGTGCCCGCCGGCAGCTCGCCGACGGCGCCCGGGGCGACCTCGGCGACAGTGCTTTCGCCGCCGACGCCCCTCTGCCGGAGGCCCAGCGCCGCATCGCCTTCCTCTTCCCCGGTCAGGGCAGTCAGCGGCCGGGCATGCTGGAGGACCTCTACGAGCGGTTCACCGCGTTCCGGACGAACATCGACATCCTCAGCGCCGTGGCCCGGCGGGACACCGGATTCGACCTCGCGGACCTGCTGTACGGCGGGACCTCGCACGGTCAGGGGGACGCGGAAGGGCTCCGCCGGCGGCTCACCGGCACCGACGTGTGCCAGCCGCTGCTGGGTGCCGTCCAGATCGCCGCCACACACCTCCTCGCCCAGTGCGGTGTCGCTCCCGACCTGGCCCTCGGCCACAGCGTCGGGGAGTTCGCCGCGGCTGCGGCAGCCGGAGCACTCTCCGACGAGGAGACCGTACGGCTGCTGGTCCACCGGGGCGCGGCGCTCCGGCGTGCCGGGGCCGCCGTCCCGGGCGGGATGCTCGTCGTGCAGACCGACAAGGAGACCTGCCGCCGGCTCGTCGCCGGCATCGACGACGTGTGGCTCGCCTGCTTCAACCAGCCGCGGCAGGTCGTGGTCAGCGGCACGCCGGACGGGCTCGCCGCCACGCGGCAGGCCTGTGCGGAGGCCGGGATCGTCACGGCACCGCTCGAGGTGTCCGACGCCTTCCACTCGCCGCGGTTCGCCTCCGCGGAGGAGACCATGCGCTCGGACCTCGCCCGCCGACGCATCAGGGGGTCCGCCCTGCCGTTCGTCTCGACCGTGAACGGGGCCGTCTGCACCGACCCCGGTGTCCTGCGCGAGCTGTGGGCCCGGCACGCGTCCACGCCGGTCCACTTCGGGGATGCCGTCGGCACCGCCTACGACCAGGGGGCCCGCGTCTTCCTCCAGGTGACGGGCGGCAGCTCGCTCCTCGCTTCGGTCCGCGGCAACCTCGACGGCCGCGGCGACGTTCACGTCGTGCCCGCCGGAGCGCAGTCACCGGACGGCGGGCGCGCCTTCGTACGGGCCCTCGCCCGGCTCGCGGTCCTGGGCGTCCCGGTCGACCCGCGCGCCCTGGTCGCCGAGGAGGACCGCCGGCTGCTGGACCTGCCGGTGGCGAAGCTCGCCACCGAGTCGTACTGGGTGCCGGGACGGCGCCCCGCGGCGCAGGCCGAACCCGCCGCCGTCCCGCCCCGGCCCGCAGCACACGAGGAGATCTCGATGAACGTCCTGACGCATCCCCCGGCGAACGAACCGGCCGGCGACCCGATGGACCGGGTGCTCCAGCTGGTCCGGCTCGTTCAGGAGCAGGTGGCACTGGTCGTTCGCCTCACGGAGACGCTCCCCGGGCAGAACTCCGCCGCGCCGGAGGCCACCACGCCGTCGACGGCCGGGCCCGCGCCGGAGGCCGCCATCCCGGCCGTCCCGGTCGCCCCCGTCACCCCTGATGCACCCCCTGCCCCGGCCGATCCGCCCGAGTCCAGGGCAGTGGCCGACGTGGAGCCCGCGCCCGCCGGGGACCTCGACGCGGCCACCGAGGCCGTGCTCGCGCACGTGGCCCGGATCAGCGCGTTCCCCGTAGGTCATCTGCGGAGCGATCAGGCGCTGATCGACGACCTGGGATTCGACTCGCTGATGCTGACGGACCTGTTCGCCTCCCTGTCGCGGCAGTGCCCGCAGTGGACGTTCGACGAGGGAGCCGCTCTCCGGCCGACTGTGGGGAGCATCGCGGCGATGATCGCGAGCAGCGGCGGGGAGGCCGCGCCCGCTGGAGCTGCGCCCGACCGTGCCCGCCGGGTTGGCGCCGCCGTACCCGGACAGCGCGCCGAGCGGGGTGACGCGGACCGCGGGAATGCCGACCGGGGTGACGCGGCCCCGCCGTCGCCGCCCGCGGTCCTGACCACGGTTCCCGCATCCGTCGATCCGTCCCCTGAGCGGCCCGAGCCGGCGGCGCCGGCCGCCTCCGTCGCCCCTCCGGTCGTGCCTCCGGTCGCCGCTGCGCTGCCCGAGGAGCACACGCGGATCGAATGCTTCCCGGAGGTGGCCGCCCACGGCGAACGCCTTGCCACGCTCGCCGGGATGGGCCTGCCCAACCCGTACTTCCTCGTCCACGAGGGCGGCATGACGGACACGACCGTCATCGACGGCCGTGAACTCCTCTCCTTCTCCAGCTACAACTACCTCGGCATGGCGACGCACCCCCAGGTCACGGACGCGGCCAAGCAGGCCGTCGAACGCTGTGGCACATCGGTGTCCGCCAGCCGACTGCTGTCCGGCAGCCGCCCGCTGCACCTGGAACTCGAGGCGGAACTCGCCGACCTGCTCGGCTGTGAAGCCGCGATGACTCTGACCAACGGGCACGCCACCAACGTCACCGTGATCGGTCACCTCGTCGGACCGGGAGACCTGGTCGTCCACGATTCCCTCGCCCACGACAGCATCCTGCAGGGATGCCGGCTCTCCGGGGCGACCCGGCGCCCGTTCCCGCACAACGACGCTGCTGCCCTCGACACCGTCCTCGGGCAGATCCGCCACCAGTACCGGCGGGTGCTCATCGTCATCGAGGGCGTGTACAGCATGGACGGCGACATCGCCGACCTGCCGGCCCTCGTCGAGGTCAAGCGACGCCACGGCGCGCTGATGATGATCGACGAGGCGCACAGCATCGGGACGATCGGTGCGACGGGGCGCGGCATCGGCGAGTACCACGGCATCGACCGCTCGGAGGTCGAGCTGTGGTCGGGCACGCTGTCCAAGGCCCTGGCAAGCTGCGGTGGTTACGTCGCCGGGAGCCGTTCGGTCGTCGAGTACCTGCGCTACACCGTTCCCGGCTTCGTCTACAGCGCCGGCATGACCCCGGCCGACACCGCCGCGTCGCTGGCCGCCGTACGGCTGCTGCGTGCCGAGCCGCAGCGCGTGGAACTCCTTTCGGAGAACGCCGCGTTGTTCGCCCGGCTCGCACGGGAGGCGGGCCTCGACATCGGGGACAGTCACGACACGGCGATCGTCCCGTGCATCGTCGGCGACTCCCTCAAGACCCTGCGGCTGGCGGAGGCCCTGTTCTCCCAGGGCATCAGCGTGAACCCGATCCTCCACCCGGCGGTACCGGAGGAACTGGCCCGGCTGCGCTTCTTCATCACCTGCAGCCACACGCCCGACCAGCTCCGGCGGGCCGTGAGCGCACTGGCGCACCAGTTGCTCCGGCCCGACCTGGCGCACGCCGCCTGAGCCCGGCCATGGACACCGCGCCCCGCCCCAGGTGGCCGCGGTGTCCCTGACCGCCGGCCAGGGACACCGTCGGACACCGGCGCAGGCCGTGGCTCTACTCGGTCCGGATGGCGTCTGCCGGGAGCTCGAAGACGAGGTCGAGTCCGTCTCGCTCCTCCCCCTGCTCGCCGACGCGCGTGAATCCGAAGCCCGCGATGGTCGCCAGGGAGGCCGTGTTGTCGGATCTGATGGTGGCCCGCACGGTCCTGACACCGGGTTCGGCGGCGGCCCGCGCGAGCAGCGCCCTCAGCATGGCGCGACCGTAGCCCTGGCGGCGCCGTCCGGGCACGACGGTGTAGCCGATCTCGACCGTGCCGGCCGCGTCCGGCGGTCCGTGGAACCCGGCGTCGCCGACGACGGCTCCGTCCGGCTCGGACACCGCGGCCCGCGTGATCCAGGGGGCGGCGGACGGGTCCTTGGCGAGCTGGTCCGCGCGGTAGCCGAAGATCCAGCGCGCCCGGTCTCCGACGAAGTGCTCGTCGAGGGCGACCCCGGCCTCGGCGCTGCCGCCGGCGAGGTCACCGTCGGCAAGTGCCCGCAGGGCCCGGGCGTTGAGCTGGACGAAGCGGACGCGTTGGGGGGTGGGGAGGGTTTCGTTGTTCATCGCGGAGATGTTCTCGCGGCACGGGAGGGCTGTCCATCGCATTACGGCCCCCGCGGGCGCTCCGCTGCGATCATGGGATGAACCAGCCTGTTGCGTGTGAGGAAGCCGAGTCACGATGCCCGCTGTTCCTGCCGATCCGACCGTGCTTCACCCGGTGCCCGGGCAGCCGCGCGTCGTGCTGTTGAAGCCGCTGGTCACCTCGCCACTGATCGAGGTCGGCGAGTTCTCGTACTACGACGACCCGGACGATCCGACCGCGTTCGAGACCCGCAACGTTCTGTACCACTACGGGCCGGAGAAGCTGGTCATCGGCAAGTTCTGCGCGCTGGGCGCAGGGGTGCGGTTCATCATGAACGGCGCCAACCACCGTATGGACGGCGCCTCGACCTTCCCCTTCCCGATCATGGGCGGCTCGTGGGCCGAGCACTTCGACCTCCTCACCGGCCTGCCGGGACGGGGTGACACCGTGGTCGGCAACGACGTCTGGTTCGGCTACCGGACCACGATCATGCCGGGCGTCCGTATCGGCCACGGAGCGGTCGTCGCGTCGGGTTCCGTCGTCGTCGACGACGTCCCCGACTACGGCGTCGTCGGCGGCAACCCTGCCGGACTGATCCGCCGCCGCTTCAGTGACGAGGACATCGGCCGTCTCCTGGCCCTTGCCTGGTGGGACTGGCCGGTCCGGCACATCACCGAGCACGTGCGCACGATCATGTCCGGCAGCATCGACGGTCTCGAAGCCGCTGCCCCCGGCAAGGTCTAGGTGGTGCCGGCCCGGTAGGCGGGGGCGGTGCCTCCTTGTCGGGCCCCGTGACGGGTGGTGCCGTACGGGGGTCGGAGGGGTGCCGCGAAGGTGCGCAGAGCAGCGAAGGGGCTCGGCCAGTTCCTGTGGGAGACCGTCGGGGAAGCGGTCGCCGAGGTGATCCTCACCGCGCTCGCCCGGGCCTGGCCGCCGTGGCCGCGGCCGGCTTCTTCCCGGCGTCGGTGACGGCCGTCTTCCTGCGGCTCTACGCCCCGGTCTGAAACTCCTGCCTGTGACCCTCCCCGTCTGAGCCGTGTGGCGGGGGCCCCGGTGCGCCGGTTGCCTGCGGCCATGCCGCCATGGCCGCGTCGACCACGCGGTCGAGGGTTTCCCGCCCCGCCCCGTCGCAGGCCTGCTGGTGCATCCCCTGGATGACCGCCGCGTAGAAGGCGGCCAGTCCGTCGGCGTCCACGTGCGCGGGCAGCAGTCCGGCGTCGATGTCGGCGCGGATGCGGGTGGCGAACGACGCCTTGGTCGCCACCCGCATGTCGCGCAGTTCGGCCTTCACGTCCTGCGATCCGGGGCCGCAGTTGGTCGCCGCCGAGATGATGAGGCAGCCCGGTGGATGGCTCGGGTCGGTGTAGTCGGCGGCCAGGTGCCGCAGCACGGCGGCGATGGCCGAACGGGCTTCCGGGCCCGGAGCCGGCGTGACCCCGTACGTGCGTACGTAGAGCTGCACGGCCTCGTCGAACAGCCGTCGTTTGTCTCCGAAGGCGGCGTACAGGCTGGGCGGGTTGATCCCCATCGCCGCGGTGAGCGAGGCCACCGACGTCGTCTCGTATCCGTGGATCCAGAACTCCCGCAGGGCGGCGGCCAGGGCCTGGTCGCGGTCGAAGGCGCGTCGGCTCTTCCTGGGGGCGGGGGCGGCCTTGGCCGGGGTGTCTCGGCTGCTCATGACAGCAGCTTAGCGCCATTCATAGCGATCGCTAAAGAAGTTCTGCTAGGGTCGGCCCCTCGTTCAGCTTTAGTGACCACTAAAGCCCATCGACACCGGCCGACCACACGAGAGGGAACTCCGATGACCACGACCACCCCCGCCGCCTTCGCCCGCACCGTCCGCGGTTCCGGCCCCGGCCTGCTCCTCGCCCACGGCGCAGGCGGCGGCATCGAGGCCAACTACGGACCGGTCATGGAGGCGCTGGCCGCACGGCACACCGTCGTCGGGGTCGACTACCCCGGCACCGGCGCCACCCCGAAGGCCCAGGGGCCTCTGGAGATCGACGGGCTCGTGGACCAGCTGGTAGCGGCGGCCGACTCCGAAGGGCTCGACACGTTCGCGGTCAGCGGGTACTCGCTGGGCGGACCCGTCGCGATCCGGCTCGCCGCGCGCCACCCCGAACGGGTCAGCTCGCTGGTGCTGAGCGCGACGTTCGCGCACGCCGACACCCGCACCTCCCTCGCCGCCTCCATCTGGCAGCAGTTGTTCGAAGCCGGCCGGCACACCCTGCTCGCCCAGTACCTGAACCTGATGGCGCTGAGCGAACCGCTCCTGAACTCCCTCACCCCGGCCGAGATCCACGCCGCGGCCGAGCAGCTCGCACCCGCCCTCCCCGCCGGCACCGGAGACCAGGTCGACCTCGTCCGCAGGGTCGACGTCCGCAGCGACCTCGCGGGCATCGCCGTACCGGCACTCGTCGTCGTCACCACCGCCGACCCGCTCATCTCCCCGACCCTCCAGCGGGAGCTCGCCGCCGCCCTCCCGACGGCCGAGGTCGCCGAACTCCCGACCGGGCACCTGCCGTTCGCCGAGCGCCCGCAGGAGTGGGCGGAACTCATCGGCGACTTCCTCGCACGGAACCGAGCACGCTGACGGGACCGGCCGGACGGACGAGTGGCGCGGCGACACCGCCCGGACCCGTCCCGGCCGGTGCTGCCGGCGTCAGGACGTGCCACCACCCGGCCCCCGGCGGGACAGGCCGTCGCCGATCGCCCGCCCGGTGGGGGCCGCCGTCAGGTAGGGCCGTACGTCGTGAGCCCGGGCCCCGTTGTGGATCGGGAGGTCGCACACCCGCTCGCCGAAGCGCGGGCCGAGCTCCTTGGCCAGCGCCACGACGTCACCCCGGTCGGCGACATTGACCCATTGGCGTACGGGTTCTGGCCAGCGGCCGCGGCCCTCGGTCGGCTCGGGCCTGAGCCGGTCGAAGACCAGGTTGCGCACCCCGAGCGGCGACCCGAGGGTCACCAGCGACACCCCGGGCCCCTGGGGCCGCGCGCACAGGGCTTCGTACGCGACGACCGAGCCGAGCGAGTGCGCGACGATGACCTCGGTCCGGTCGGTGACGGCGGCGGCGAGCCGGTCCTGGATCCGGTCGCGCAGGGCGGGCTCCGTGAAGTACCGCCTCACCTGCCGGGCAGCGCCGATCATGAGGCGGTCACCGAGCCCGGCGAAGAAGGCGGAGTGGCTGAGGGCGTCCAGGGCCCGCTGCACGAGGTGCGGGGTCCGCAGCCGGGTCCGGTCGCCGGGCCCGGACACCGCCGACTCCAGCCGGGCGGCCTGCTCCCACCACTGGAGCAGGAGGTCCCGCTCGATGCCCTCCTCCACATCGTCGGCGTCCAGCTCGGGCGTGCCGAGGCCGCGGTGGCCCCGGGGGCGGAAGAGGTCCCCGTAGAAGGCCATGGAAACCTCCTCGCGCCCAATGCCCGGGTGGCCGGAGAGCTTCAGGCCGTCGCTGAGCGCCGGGTACCACTCGGAGAGCAGGGACTCCGGGCCCAGCACCTCCTGGGCGATGCCGTGGACGAGGACGATGCGGGTCACGGGCAGACCTCCGTCAGGCTCAGGGCGACGACGCCCATGTCGGTGGCGACGCAGATGCGACCGGCGGGATCGACGGCGAAACCGTTGATCCCGCTGCCGATGTGGATCTCGGTCTTCCAGAGGGCGCTGTTCATGTCCCAGACCCGCATCAGACCGTGCTGATCGGCGGCGATCAGGGTGGGTACGCCTTGCACGTCCAGGGCGCGGATGGCGCTGACCCCGGACGAGAACGGCGGCAGCTCGGCACGCAGGTGCCACCCGCCGTCGCAGGTGTGGAGGCGCAGGACGCCGTCGCCCGCCCCGGTGACGACGAGGTCCTGGCCGTCGAACCGGGCCAGTTCCAGGCCGGTGGCTCCGAGTTCGTGGCCGCCCAGCGGTTCGGCGAGCGGGCGCCCCGTCTCCAGGTCCCAGAGGCGGACGGTGCCGTCGTAGGAGGCGCTGGCGACGGTACGGACGCCGGCGCGCAGCCCGGACCGCAGGGCGGTCACCGGGGCCGTGTGACCGGTCATGGGGGCGCCGTGCGGCGACTGGGTGCGCAGGTCCCACGCGTGGAGGGTGTAGTCCCGGGAGACCGAGACCACGATCTGCCGGTCTTCGAACACGTCGGTGACGGCCCGCCACGCGGTTCCGGTCCGCTTGGTCAGGCGGCGGCGCGGCTCCAGGCCCCATACGTCGGTGTGCATCCAGCTGCTGCGTACCACCACGGTGTCCTCGCCGAGACGGGCCGTGGTGACATGGCTGACGGCCAGGTCCTCGAAGGTGAGCTGCGGGGCGACCTGGCGGCCGTCGGCCAGGTCGTGCACGCGGACGACGCCGTCGCGTCCTCCGGTGACGACGAGGTCGCGGCCGTCCTCGCCGGGGACGATGTCGGCGGACAGCAGGGTCCGTTCCGCCCCGCAGAGCGGTTCTCCGATCGGCCGCAGGGTGGCGAGGTCCCAGATCCGCACGTCCAGGGAGCCGGCGCCGACGACGACGGGCACCCCGTCGGCGTGCCCGAACAGCGGGGGTGTGTCGGCGCCGACGGGTGCCTTCGAACAGAACACCTCCAAGGGTGGCCCGAGGGGTTCCCCCGTCTCCGCGTTCCACGTCCGCACGGCGTTGTCGAGGCCGATCGTGGCCAGCACGGTCCCGTCGCCGGTCCGGCCGAGGGCACCCGCCAGCACGAGGCTGGTGTGGCCGAGGAACGGTCCCGCGACCTGCTTCCCGTCGACGACGTCATGGACCTGCACGTTGTTCCCCGTGAGCGAGGCGAGGACGACGGCGCGCGTGCGGTGGAAGGCCACGCCCACGATCCGTGCGGACAGCGTCAGGTCCATGACCTCGAAGTGGGCCGACCTGCGGGCGGACGGACCGGTGCCGTCCGAGGTGAGGTGCCAGAGGTAGGCGCGGCCCAGGGCGGTGGCGAGGACGATCTCCATCCCGCGCCCCGCGCGGCGTACGGCCAGGTGCCGGACTCCGCCCACGTGGCCGGTCAGCGGGGAGCCGACGGGCGAGCCGGAGACGGCGTCCCAGATCCTGGCCGTGCCGTCCTCGCTGCCGCTGACGACGACGGGCCTGCCGTCCAGCAGGCCGAACGCCAGGCACCGCACCGCGTTGGTGTGTCCCTCCAGCACCACTCCGGTGGCGGGCTCCCGCAGGGGGTCCCACAGGCGGACCGTGGTGTCGGAGCCGCCGGTCGCCACGCGCAGCCGGGCGTCGACCGTCGCGCACGCCACCGCCGACACCTGTCCGGTGTGGCCGCCCATCGAGGCGCCCACCTGCTCCCGTGTGCGCAGGTCCCAGGCTCTGGAGGTGCCGTCCTCGCTCCCGGTGACGACCACCGTCCGTACGGGGCCCGCGCAGAAGGCCAGCGCGCGGACCGGCTGGGTGTGTCCCTCCAGCGGTTGGTCCGCCGTCAGGTCCCAGATCCTGGCTGTACGGTCCTCGCCCACCGTGACGGCCAAGGCCGCCTCCCCGTGGTTCGCCAGCGCCGCCGCCCGGATGTCCTCGACGTGGCCGCGCAGTTGGTGGGCGAGCGGGCGCAGCGTCCGCAGGTCCCAGAGCCGGGCGCTGCGGCTCCCGCTGGTCAGTGCCACCGGGCTGCCGGCGAACACACCGACCGAGGCGGAGAAGACGCCGCTGCGGGTGACGTGGACATGGGCCATGACGGGTTCGCCGATCTGGCGGCGCTCGGCCAGGTCCCAGCGGCTCAGCATGCCGGCCTCGTCGCCGACCAGGACCATGGCGCGGCCGTCCGACTCCGCGGCGCACACCGCCGTGACGCCCATCGCGGGGCCGATCAGCGGGCTTCCGTCGAGCCGGGCGTCGCCGCCGTCCAGGACGTCGGAGAGGTCCCACACGTAGACGGCCTTGTCCTCGCCTCCCGTGACGGCGATGGGCCGCCCGTCGAGTTCGCCCAGGTCCGCCGCCCGGACGGACCTCCGGTGGGCGCTGAGGTTGCGCCCGAGCTGGCGGCGTGCGACCAGGTCCCAGATGCGGGCCGTCCCGTCGGCGCTCGCGGTCAGCACCACCGGGTGTCCTCGCACCGCGCCGACCACGATGGACTCCACGCGGTTGGAGTGCCCCTCGAGCGGCGCACCGTACTCCTGGCCGGCGGAAAGGTCCCAGATCCGGACGGTGCCGTCGTCGCCTCCGGTCAACGCCACCGTGTAGTCGCCGACTTCGCCGATGGCCAGGGCGCTCACGCCGATGCCCACCGGAAGCGGATCGCCGATCTGCCGCTGTGCCTGGAGGTCCCAGACCAGGGCGGTGCGGTCCCAGCTGCCGGTCACCGCGATGGGGCGTCCGTCGAGCAGGCCCACCGCCACGCACGACACCGTGCGGGTGTGCCCGGCCAGCAGCCGGTGCACGCCGCTCGCGGACCACCAGGCCCAGCGCGCCGACCAGGGGCGGATGACGGCGAGCTTCTCCACCCGGTCGGCGAGCCGGTGCGCCCCGCAGCGCCGCGCAGAGAGCTGGAGGTCGGCGGCGCGTTCACCGAGCGGCCGCTCGGTGGTGAGCCGGTGGGCGACCTGCTCGTAGGCGCTCCGGATCCGGCGGGCCTGCTCGCCCTCGATGGTGGCGAACGCGCGGAGCAGCGAGAGGGGTTCACCGGCCAGCAGGAATCCGGGGTCCTCGATCAGTTCGGCGAGCCGGCCCGCTTCTGCGGCGTGCGTGGCGAGGTGCTGGCGTACGTAGGCCACCGCGGCGAACCAGTCCGGATGTCCGTCGGCCGCCCCGGGGACCAGCGACCGCAGCGCCTCGACCACGGACTGCTGGATCTCCGCGGGCGGCCGGTCCGCGGTCGCGCGCAGGTGCTCGGCCAGGGCCTTGTGGTAGAGCCGGTACACCGAGCGCCGGTCGTCGTCCACGACCTCGGCGATGTAGGCCTCGGCGACGTCGAGCAGCCAGCTGACGTCGTGTTCCGCGCAGGGGACCCCGGAGATCACCGAGCTCAGTGCGGTCCACACCCGGCCGCGCGGCAGCCCCTTGCCCTCGGAGAAGGCGAGGGCCAGCAGCATCCGCCGCACCCTCGGCTCGTCGGGCCCGAAGCGGGCCAGGTAGTCGTCGAAGGCTTCGCCGACCTCGCTGGGCAGGGCCTCGGCCCAGCCGGGCTTCGATGTGTCCACGGCCGCCTCGTCGGAGCGCAGCGTACGGGCCGTGGTGCGGGCGTAGAGGTAGACCCCGGCGGCCTTGTCGGCGACGCCGCGCGCGACCGCCCGTGCCAGTTCGGGCCGGCCGCGGTAGGGGGTGCGTACGTCGGCCTCCTCGGCGGCGAGCAGGACCCGGGCCACGTATCCGGTGACGTCCTCGTACCCGGCGCGGTACTCCTCCCGGTCCAGGTCGACGCAGACGAAGGTGGGGCCGAGCGGGGTCACGAGTTCGTGGCGGGTGCCGACGAGGAGGCGGATCCCCTGGATCTCGGACATGGGGCGCAGCAGTTCGCGGGTGATGCGGCGGGGCTCGCCGTGGCCCCCGGCGTCCGCGGCGGTGTCGGAGCCCGCCTCGTCCACGGCGTCGACGACGATGATCAGCGGCGGACCCTGACGGCCGCGCCGGGTCAGTTCCTGGAGCAGGGCGGCGGACCCGTCGGCCTCGGTGCCGAGGGCGGCGGCGATCCGGTCGACGATCTCTTCCAGGCGCTTGTGGCGGGCGTGGACGGCTGCGGTGACGCAGCCCTCGGGAACGACGGTGCGGGGATCCCCTCCGCTCAGGTCCAGACGGGCCCGGTAGGCAGGGTCGGAGAGGGCGACGATCCGGCCGAGGACCGCGGACTTGCCGCATCCGGGGCTGCCGGTGACGACCCGGCCCCGTCCGTCGCCGTCGGCAGCGGTCAACCAGCTGACGAGCTCCGACAGCGCCGTCACCCGGCCGCTGAAGTACAGGCCCTGCTCCGACTCGAACTCGACGCCGCGCGAGCGGGGGCCGAAGTGCTCGGTGAGGTCGCGGGCGACGACGCGGCGCTGGACCTCCAGGTCGGTGCCGAGCGGGGGTAACTCCTCGCGGTAGCCGGAGTTCGCCAGGAACGGCGCGAGCCCGGTGACCAGGCCGCTGGCGAGTTCCGCCCGCTGGCCGCGGCCCTCCGCTTCGAAGCGTTCGTTGACGGCCTTCACGAGCTCGGTGAGGTCGAGGTACTGCTGGCGCTGCCCGGTGCGTTCGGTCGTGGTGCCGATCGCCTCGCCCAGCGCCGTGGCGAAGGCGCCGTCGTCGGCCACGTCCTTGCGCCGCGCCGAGGCCAGGAACCAGAGCCCGGCGGAGGCGTCGACCGCTGCGCCCCGGTACACGATGGTCTGCAGCGCGACGGCGGAGGCGTCCGCGCTGCCCGCGCCCGCCGCGCAGGTGTCGAGGATCAGCAGGAGGTGGCGCAGGCCGCCCTTGCAGAGGATGCGGACGAGGTCCTCGGTGGCCAGGGCCGTGGCGGCGAGGTCGGTGTCCCGGGAGTCCCAGCACAGCAGGTAGTGCCGGTCGCGGTCCTCGACGGCGCCGTGGCCCGCGAAGTAGACGACCACGACGTCGTCACCCGTGAGCGCGGTGTCGGCCGACCAGTGGCGGAGCTTCTGGCGGAGCTGTTCCGCTCCGTCGTACTCGCCCAGTCCTGAGAGGACCGGCTCGTATCCGAAGGACCCGAAGAGTGCCGACATCGTGCGGATGTCCGAGGGCACGGAGCCGAGCTGCTCGTCCGCGGGAAGGTGGCAGTACCTGGCGCTGCCCATGCCGATGAAGAACCGTCGCCCCACCCAGCCGCCCCCGCCGCTCGCCCGCGATCGCCCCTGCTGCACTCCGACCATAGCGAGCGCCCCGGGCTCGCGCAGCGGCATCGACCGACCGGTGCGGGGTGAGCCGGAGCGGGGCGCTCGGGGGGGGACCGGGTGGCGGGATACGCAGGGACGCCCGGCGGGAGGTCCCGGCCGGGCGTGTGTGTGTGCGGGTGTGGCTGGTACCGCTGGTGGTTTAGTACCAGTGGTTGTTCTGCCAGAAGTTCCAGGCGCCGACGGGGCTGCCGTAGCGCTCGTTCATGTAGTCCAGGCCCCACTTGATCTGGG
>NZ_JBHXRK010000014.1:0-204404 GCF_042716875.1 Streptomyces sp. NPDC058646
GGACGACCACGGTCGTCCCGCCCCCCTCCTTCGTCCCCGGCCGGTGTCAGAGGCCGGGCTCCTTCGTGGCCGCCCGGGCCGCCTTCGCCGCCTTTTCGGCCGCCTCCTGCTCCTCGTACTCCGCGATCACGTCGATCGGCGGCGGGGCCTTCGCCAGGAACACCCAGGTGAAGTACACCGCGAGCACCATCGGCGGGAGCTTCAGGGCGATCAGGACCCAGCCCAGCTGCGTCGCGTCCCCCCACCAGTACAGCGGGAAGAGGATGGCGTACTTGGCGAGGAAGATGATCCCCCAGGCCAGGCTGGCCTTGATGTAGGCCTTCTTCCGTCCCGGGTTGCGGGTGCGCCAGGACAGGTTCTCCTTGAACACCGGCCCCAGGATCACGCCGAGCAGCGGGAAGCCGACCAGCGCGGAGACGGTGAAGGCCACGCCCAGTCCGGCGCCGTAGATCATGCCGGGCAGGTAGAAGCCCTTCGCGCTGCCCGTGAAGAGGGCGAAGGCCACGCCCACGCCCACGCCGAAGACACCGCTGAAGGCGTGCTTGACCGTGTCCTTGCGCGCCAGCCGCACGATCACGAGCAGGACCGCGACCGCGCCCGCCGCGACGGCGGAGAGCTTCACGTCCTTGTTGATCGTGTAGATCATCACGAAGAGCAGCCCGGGGAGCATCGTCTCCACGGTGCCCCGGACGCCGCCGAAGGCGTCGAAGAGCGCTGCCTGGGTCACCGCGTGCTGGTCCTGCGAGGACGCGGCGGCGGGGTCCTGCGGGGTGGTCGGTTTATCGAGTCGCATCACCGGTTACTGCTCCTGTCCGAGCGGTCGGAGTTCGTACTTCGGGTTGAAGAGCACCCGGCGGCCGTGACTCATGGAGATGCGCCCGGAGGCGATCATGCGGCGCCCGGGCTCGATTCCCACGATCGAGCGACGCCCGAGCCAGACCACGTCCAGACCGGCCGAGCCGTCGAACAGCTCGGCCTCCAGGGCGGGGACGCCCGCCCGCGGCCGCAGGGTGACGGTACGCAGGGTTCCGGTCACCTTGACTATCTGGCGGTCGTGGCAGTCGCAGATCCGCGTGCACCCCGCGGCTTCTGCGTCCTCCTGGAGCTCCGCCGAATGCAGCTCTTCCTGGGAGGTGGACAGCCGCTCTATCATCCGGCGGAACCGGCCCGCCGGCCTGACCGGCTTGGCGGGCTTCCCGGGACGCGGTTCAGCACTCATACAGGAAGCGTACCGGCGCCCCCACTACCTCTCGAAGCGGTATCCCATGCCCGGTTCCGTGATGAAGTGCCGCGGGTGCGAGGGGTCCGCCTCCAGTTTGCGCCGCAGCTGCGCCATGTAGACCCGCAGGTAGTTGGTCTCGGTGCCGTACGAGGGCCCCCAGACCTCCTGGAGGAGCTGCTTCTGGCCGACCAGCTTGCCGGCGTGGCGGACCAGGACCTCCAGCAGGTGCCACTCGGTGGGCGTGAGCCGTACGTCACGGCCCTCGCGCACGGCTTTCTTCGCGGCCAGGTCCACCGTGAAGCCCTCGGTCTCCACGACCACCTCGTCCCCGCCTGAACCGGCGGCGGGCTCGGCCCGGCGGACGGCGGCGCGGAGCCGGGCCAGCAGTTCGTCCATGCCGAAGGGCTTGGTGACGTAGTCGTCGGCGCCCGCGTCCAGGGCCTCGACCTTCTCGTCGGAGGTGTGGCGGGCGGAGAGGACGAGGATCGGCACCCGGGTCCAGCCGCGCAGCCCCTTGATCACCTCGATGCCGTCCATGTCGGGGAGACCCAGGTCGAGGAGGACCACGTCGGGGTGACGGGCGGCCGCCAGCTCCAGGGCGCCCGCTCCGTCGGCGGCGGCGTCGACCTCGTACTTGCGTGCCTTCAGATTGATCACGAGGGCTCGGACGATCTGCGGCTCGTCTTCCACCACGAGCACCCGGGTCATTGAGGTCCTGCCTTCTGTCGCACGGTCCGATCACGGTCGTGATCACGTTCCAGTGGGTCGGCGCCGCCGGTGCGGTCCGTCCCGTCCGCCGCCCCGGGGGAGGGCCCGGCGCCCCGGCGCACGGCGCGCAGGGTGAGCACCATGGTCAGTCCGCCGCCGGGGGTGTCCTCGGCGGCCAGGGTGCCGCCCATGGACTCCGCGAAGCCGCGGGCCACCGCGAGTCCGAGGCCGACCCCGGCTCCGCGCGGCGCGTCCCCGTGCCGCTGGAAGGGGGCGAAGATCTTGTCCTTGGCCTCGTCCGGCACGCCCGGCCCGCGGTCGACGACCCGTACCTCGACCCGGTCCCCGAGGAAGCTGGCAGCCACCAGGACCGGCACGCCCTGCGGGCTGTACTTGACGGCGTTCTCCACCACGTTGGCCACGCTGCGCTCCAGCAGCCCCGGGTCCACCGCCACCATCGGCAGCGTCTCGGGCACGTCCAGCACCACGCTGTCCTCCGGTACGCCGCCCAGCGCCATCGGGACCACCTCGTCGAGGTCGATCTCCCTGATCAGCGGGGTGACCGTGCCGGTCTGCAGCCGGGACATGTCCAGCAGGTTGCCCACGAGGTGGTCGAGCCGGTCGGCGCCGTCCTCGATGCCTTCGAGCAGCTCGGCCCGGTCCTCCTCGGACCACTGCACGTCGTCGGAGCGCAGGGAGGAGACGGAGGCCTTGATCGAGGCCAGGGGCGTACGGAGGTCATGGCTGACGGCGGCCAGCAGCGCGGTCCGGATCCGGTTGCCCTCGGCCAGCCGGCGGGCCTCCTCGGCCTCCCCGACCAGCCGCTGCCGGTCCAGGACCACGGCGGCCTGTGCCGCGAAGGCGCCGAGCACCCTGCGGTCCTCGGCGGGCAGCACCCGCCCGGACAGGGCCAGCGCCATGTGGTCCCCGATGGGCATGTCCACATCGGCGTCCTCGGGCCGGACGGCGGGGCGGGGGCCGACGCTGCCGGCCGGCGTCCAGGGGTCGACGCCGCCCGCGCGTTCGAGGAGGGCCACGGACTCCATGGCGAAGGTCTCCCGTACCCGTTCCAGCAGGGCGTCGAGCGTGGTCTCACCGCGGAGCACGCTGCCGGCCAGGAAGGAGAGGATCTCGGACTCGGCGCGCAGCCGCGCGGCCTGGTGGGTGCGCCGGGCGGCCAGGTCCACCACCGAGGCCACGGAGACGGCGACGCCGAAGAAGACGGCGATGGCCACGATGTTCCTGGGGTCGGAGACCGTGAACCGGTGCAGGGGCGGCGCGAAGAAGTAGTTGAGCAGCAGGGACCCGAAGGCGGCCGAGGCCAGCGCCGGCCACAGCCCGCCCAGCAGCGCGGCGGCCACCGTCAGCGCCAGGAACAGCAGCATGTCGTTGGCGAGGCCGAGGTCCGCCTCGATGTGCGTGAGCAGCAGGCAGAGCAGCGCGGGGAGCACCACGCCCGCCACCCAGCCGGCCACGATGCGGGGCCTGCCGAGGCGTGCCGCCGAGCGGACCACGGGCAGGCCGCGCCCCTTGGCGGCCTCCTCGTGCGTGACGATGTGGACGTCGAGGTCGGGGCCCGAGTCGCGGGCCACGCCGGCGCCGACCCCGGGCCCGAAGACGTACTGCCAGGAACGGCGGCGGCTGGAGCCGAGCACGATCTGGGTGGCGTTGACCCCGCGGGCGAAGGCGAGCAGGGCGTCGGGGATGTTGTCGCCGATCACATGATGAAACGTTCCGCCGAGGTCCTCGACCAGCGTCCGCTGGACGGCTAGCTCCTTCGGTGAGGCCGCGGTGAGCCCGTCGCTGCGGGCGATGTAGACGGCGAGGATCTCGCTGCCGGAGCTCTTGGCAGCCATCCGGGAGGCGCGGCGGACGAGCGTGCGCCCCTCTGGCCCGCCGGTCAGCCCGACGACGATCCGCTCCCGTGCCTGCCAGGTGGAACGGATGCCGTGCTCGCCCCGGTACTGCTGGAGGTACTCGTCGGCCCGGTCGGCCACCCACAGCAGCGCGAGCTCGCGCAGGGCGGTGAGGTTGCCGGGGCGGAAGTAGTTGGACAGGGCCGCGTCGACCTTGTCGGACTTGTATATGTTCCCGTGCGCCATCCGGCGGCGCAGGGCCTGCGGGGACATGTCGACGAGCTCGATCTGGTCCGCCCGGCGGACCACCTCGTCCGGCACGGTCTCCCGCTGCCGTACGCCGGTGATCGACTCCACCACGTCCCCGAGGGACTCCAGGTGCTGGATGTTGACCGTGGACACGACGTCGATGCCGGCCCGCAGCAGCTCTTCCACGTCCTGCCAGCGCTTGGCGTTGCGCGAGCCCGGCACGTTGGTGTGCGCGAGCTCGTCCACGAGGGCCACGGCGGGCCGGCGGGCGAGGACCGCGTCGACGTCCATCTCGGTGAAGGCCGCGCCCCGGTACGCCAGCTCCTTGCGCTCCACCCGTTCCAGGCCGTGCAGCATCACCTCGGTGCGCGGCCGCCCGTGGTGTTCGACGAAGCCGACCACGCAGTCGGCGCCCCGCTCCGCCCGGCGGTGGCCCTCGGAGAGCATCGCGTAGGTCTTGCCCACACCGGGTGCCGCGCCGAGATAGATCCTTAGCCTGCCGCGTCCCATGCGCCCATTCTCAGGGACGACCGGGCCGTGCACGCCCGGACGGGGCCCGGGGCGACGATCCCTGACGGATCCCTGACGCGCCCGTACGGAAGGCCGGTGGGCCGTCCCCCCGAAGGAGTACGGCCCACCGCCGGCCCACCGGCCGGAAACATGCGTCTGCCCCGCCTGCGAAGGGGCGGCGCGAGGTCAGCGGACCTCGGTGATCTCCGGGCCGCGCTCCAGCTGGCCCATGCCCCCGCCGAAGCGGGACCCTTCCTGCTCCTCGGTCTGCACGCCGTCCGGCACCATCTGGGCGTCGTTCGGCAGCTTCAGCACGATGGGGTCGCGGGGGGCCATCGGGCCGTCGCCGCGGACGACGACGGTGTCCCGGAAGATCTGCTCCAGCACGCCCGCCGACTCGGGGCGCACCGCGCCCTGGCCGGAGATGACACCGCGCAGGAACCAGCGCGGGCCGTCGACGCCGACGAAGCGCACCAGCTGGGCGCCGGTCTGCCCGTCGGGGAGCGGTACCGGCACCTGGGCGCGCAGTTCCCAGCCCAGCGGACCCTCGGCCTCGTCGATGATGCCGCCCTGCTGGGTGATGCCCGTGGCGATCTCGTCGCGGACCTCGCCCCAGATGCCCTCCTTCTTGGGGGCGGCGAAGGCCTGCAGCTGCACGGCGCTGTCGCCGAGGACCACGGTGGCGGCCACGATCGCGTCACCGGCGACCTCGACGCGCAGCTCCATGCCCTCGACACCGGGTACGAGGATGCCGCCGAGGTCGACCCGGCCGTCGGCCGGGTTCCCGAGTACCTCGGAGACGTCCCAGGGGCCGTCGGGTCGCGGGGCCGGCGGCAGGTTCACGCGGCGCGGCTTGGCGTCGGTGTCCTGTGCCTCGGCGTCGTCGAGCTCGTCGGCGCCGGCGCCGTCAACGACCTGCTCGGCCGCGCCGCCGTCCTTGGCGGAGTCGTTCTTCTTGCGACGTCCGAACACGTCACTGTCCTTCCCGGTCGGTTACGACCGAAGCGTAGCCATTCCCACCCTGCTGACCAGCGCCGGATCCGGCCACGGCCGCATGACCGCCGGTGGAGCCGAAACCCCCCTCGGCCCGGGCCGAGCCGGGAAGTTCCGCCACCTCGTGGAAGCGCACCTTCTCGACTCGCTGGACAACCAGCTGGGCAATGCGGTCGAAACGCTCGAACCGGACGCTCTCGCGAGGGTCGAGATTGACCACGATCACCTTGATCTCCCCACGGTACCCGGCATCCACCGTCCCCGGGGCATTCACGAGCGCGAGCCCGCAGCGGGCGGCCAGGCCGGACCGGGGGTGCACGAACGCCGCGTACCCGTCGGGCAGGGCGATGGACACGCCGGTGGGGAGCACGGCGCGCTCACCGGGCGCCAGTTCGGCGGCCTCGGTGGTCACCAGGTCGCAGCCGGCGTCGCCGGGGTGACCGTAGGCCGGGATCGGGACCTCCGGGTCGATCCGGCGGATCAGCACGTCGATGTCGTGACGCGCCGCGTTGTGGTTCAGGGACATCAGGGGTTCACCTCGAAGGCGCGTGCGCGCCTGACCTGGTCCGGGTCGGCCATGGCCGCCTGGATCTCCTCGGGCCGACCGTTGTCGATGAAGTGGTCGACCTTCACTTCGATGAAGAGGGCGTCGGCGCGCACCGCGACCGGGCCCTGCGGGCCGCCTATCCGGCCCACGGCCGTGCAGTAGATCTTCCGGCCGGCGACGGCGGTGACCTCGGCCTCGAAGTGCAGCACGGTGCCCACGGGCACGGGCCGTACGAAGTCGGTCTCCAGCCGCCCCGTCACGGCGATGACGCGCAGCAGCCAGTTCAGGGAGCCCAGCGCCTCGTCGAGCGCGGTGGCCAGGACGCCGCCGTGGGCGAGGCCGGGTGCGCCCTGATGGGCGGGCTTGACGGTGAACTCGGCGGTGACGCGCACGCCCTCGCCGGCCCGGGCCTCCAGGTGGAGTCCGTGGGGCTGGCCCGCACCGCAGCCGAAACAGTGCTCGTAGTGCGCTCCGAGGAGCTCGCCGGGCGCCGGGGCTTCGGGGTGCCGGACCGGCGCGGTGGCATCGGCCGGGGGCGTCAACGCTGTGTTTCGTCCACTCACAGCCGCAGACCTTACCCGCGCGGCTACCCGCCGGTCGCCTCGTGGCAGGCTTGTTCGCATGCAGCTCTCCCCCGCGCACCACGACGAACGCCTGACCGCCCCCCGCTCCTGGTGGGGCATCTCCGTACTGATCGGGCTGGCGTGTGCGCTGATGCTGCTGCCGCTGGGCACGCTGCCGCTGCTCGCCGGACTCGTCGGAGGCACGGCGCTGTCGGGGCTGCTGGTCAGTTCGTACGGCTCCGCGCGCGTGCGCGTGGTGAACGGGGCGCTGGCCGCCGGGGAGGCCCGGATCCCGGTGACGGCCCTGGGCGAGCCCGACGTGCTGGACGCCGAGGAGTCGCGCGCCTGGCGCACGTACAAGGCCGACACGCGCGCCTTCATGCTGATGCGCAGCTACGTGCCGACGGCGGTCCGCATCGAGGTGACCGACCCGGCCGATCCGACCCCGTACGTCTACCTGTCGACCCGCGAGCCCGAGGCCCTGCGGGCAGCCGTCCTCGCGGCGCAGGCCGGGCCGTCCGCCGCCTGAGGCGGAGCCGGTCGGCGGCGGCTGCTCAGTCGTGGCGGGGCGGGCGTCCCTCGATGGCGTCCTGGACGGCCTCGGGAAGGGGCTTGGAGGGCTGCTCCAGGGGCGGCAGCGCCTTCAGTGCGTCCCAGGGCACCGCGCGGCTCCGCAGGTCCCCGCGCACCTTCTCGGCGAGTTTCCGGGTGTCGCGGCGGTTCATGACGGCTCCGACGGCGGCTCCCACCATGAAGGGCATGAGGTTCGGCAGGTTGCGGAACATCCGCTTCGTGATCTGCTGGCGCAGTTCGCGCTTCATCTGGCCGCCGAGCGCCGCGTTCAGCGTGGTCGGCTTGGTCAGGTCGACCCCGCGCTCCTCCGTCCAGGCGGTCAGGTAGGCGAGGCTGCGGGCCTTGAGGCCGCCGGGCGGTCGCAGGCCGTACACCTCGTGGAGTTCGGCGACGAGCTTCAGCTCGATCGCCGCGACGCCGGTGACCTCCGCGGCCAGCTCCGCCGGCATGGCGGGCGGAACGGGCAGCATGGCCGCCGCGCCGATGCCCGCGCCGACGGTCGACGTGGCATGGGCAGCGCCCGCGATCAGCTTGTCGGCAAGCTGATCGGGACCGAGGCCCGGGAACTGCGCGCGCAGGGTCGCGAGGTCCCGAACCGGAACGCGCGGGGCGTTCTCGATGATCAGGTCGGTGACGTACAGGACGGCGGCCCTGGCACCATCGCCGCCCTTGCGTACACCGTTCTTGACGGCTTGGAGCCGACGAGTCCCGGACCGCTGCCGGGGCCCCTCGCCGACCTCTGTGGCCGACGGCACCGCCGGGGCGGTGTCGGAGGGCACGGCGGGTACGCCGGGGGCTCCAGGACCCGTTTCCGGGCCCGTGGTCGCCGCCTGCGTCTCCGCCGGATCACCAGACTTTCGGAAGCGTCGCTTCCGGAAGGGTGTCGAGCCAGCCACGGCCGACGCCTCTCAGTCGCAGTCGCGACAGATCGGCTGACCGTTCTTCTCGCGTGCCAGCTGGCTGCGGTGGTGCACCAGGAAGCAGTTCATGCAGGTGAACTCGTCGGCCTGCTTGGGCAGGACCCGGACGGCCAGCTCCTCGTTGGAGAGGTCCGCACCAGGAAGCTCCAGGCTCTCGGCCGAGTCGAACTCGTCCATGTCCACGGACGAGGACGACTTCTCGTTACGTCGGGCCTTCAGCTCTTCAATGCTGTCGTTGTCGACGTCGTCGTCGGTCTTGCGTGGGGTGTCATAGTCCGTTGCCATTGTTCGCTCTCCCCCTCTGGGTGTTAGCGGTGTCTCAGCGCACGTAACGCGCGAGAGGCCGGACTTGTGCCCGACCTGAGGCGGAGATTTTGCCTCACATCAAGGTCTGTTACTCAATCGACACCCAGCCGCCCGCCCTCAGGAGCGATTGGCTGGGATGACGACCGGGACCGTACACGGTCCGGGGGTCGTCTTGCACAAACGCCACCCCGTGCATTTACCGCCATCAGGGGGACCGGAAACCCGGACTTCCCGGGCGTTCCGGCCTTCCTGGGGTCACTGAACGCACATGGGCCGACACTCGACACTGTGATCGATCACACAGGAGGAAGTGTTTTCATGGACCACGGATTCAGCCACCAGCGAACACGGGGCGGCGGTGTCACAAGGGAAGAGTGACACGCATCACGAGGCCACCCCCCTCGCGGGGTATCGCCTGGATCCTTCCGCCGTGGGCGCGGGCCACGGAGCGCGCGATGGAGAGACCGAGCCCGACACCCTTGTCGCTGCCCGTTCGCTCGGTACGCAGCCGCCTGAAGGGCTCGAAGAGGTTGTCCACCTCGTACGCGGGAACCACGGGACCCGTGTTCGAGACGAGGAGCACCGCCTCGCCGTGCTGGACCTCGGTGGTGACCTCCACCCAGCCGCCCTCCGGCACGTTGTACCGCACCGCGTTCTGCACCAGGTTGAGGGCGATCCGCTCCAGCAGCACGCCGTTGCCCTGGACCACGGCGAGCGCCCGCTCGCCGCGGACCTCCACGCCCTTGGCCTCGGCCTCGCCGCGCGCCTGCTCGATGGCCCGCGAGGCGACCTCCGCCAGGTCCACGGGCTTGCGCTCCACTATCTGGTTCTCGCTGCGGGCCAGCAGCAGCAGGCCCTCGACCAGCTGCTCGCTGCGCTCGTTGGTGGCGAGCAGCGTCTTGCCGAGCTGCTGGAGCTCGACGGGCGCGCCCGGATCGGAGAGGTGCACCTCCAGCAGCGTCCGGTTGATCGCCAGCGGGGTCCGCAGCTCGTGCGAGGCGTTCGCCACGAACCTCTGCTGGGCCGTGAAGGCCCGCTCCAGGCGGTCGAGCATCTCGTCGAAGGTGTCGGCCAGCTCCTTCAGCTCGTCGTCCGGCCCGTCCAGCTCGATCCGCCGGGTCAGGTCGGAGCCGACCACCCGGCGGGCGGTCCGGGTGATCTTGCCGAGCGGCGAGAGCACCCGGCCGGCCATGGCGTAGCCGAAGGCGAAGGCGATGATGCTCAGCCCCAGCAGCGCCATCAGCGACCGGCTCAGCAGGTCGTCCAGGGCGTGCCGTCGCTGGTCGAGGGCGCACTGGCTGATCGCGGACTGGAACGCCTCGGGCGTCAGGCCGGTGCCGACGCCGGTGGCCAGCCCGGGGCAGGTGGTGCTGGTGACCCGGATCGGGCCCCCGTCCACGATCGTGAACGGCAGCGCGTTGCCCTCCCGCAGGGCCTGCGCCGCCAGCAGGTAGATGATCGACAGCAGCAGGATGCCCGCGATCAGGAACATCCCGCCGTAGAGCAGCGTGAGGCGTATCCGGATGGTCGGCCGCAGCCAGGGGAAGGGACCCTCGTGCGGACCGGGGTCCCAGGTCGGTTTCGGTGGCGCCGCGGGTGGCGCCGGGATCGCTGCCATCCTCAGATCCGGTACCCGGATCCGGGCACGGTCACGATGACCGGAGGCTCGCCGAGCTTGCGCCGCAGGGTCATGACGGTGACCCGCACGACGTTGGTGAACGGGTCGGTGTTCTCGTCCCAGGCCTTCTCCAGCAGCTGTTCGGCGGAGACGACGGTCCCCTCGCTGCGCATGAGGACCTCCAGCACCGCGAACTCCTTGGGCGCCAGCTGCACCTCCTTGCCCTCCCGGAACACCTCACGCCGGTTGGGGTCCAGCTTGATCCCGGCCCGCTCCAGGACGGGCGGCAGGGCGACGGTGGTCCGCCGTCCGAGCGCCCGGACCCGGGCGGTCAGCTCGGTGAAGGCGAAGGGCTTGGGGAGGTAGTCGTCGGCCCCGAGCTCCAGTCCCTCCACCCGGTCGCTCACGTCGCCGGACGCCGTCAGCATCAGCACGCGGGTGGGCATGCCGAGCTCGACGATCTTCCGGCAGACGTCGTCACCGTGCACGAGGGGAAGGTCGCGGTCGAGCACCACCACGTCGTAGTCGTTCACCCCGACCCGCTCCAGGGCGGCGGCGCCGTCGTACACGACGTCCACGGCCATGGCCTCCCGGCGCAGTCCGGTGGCCACCGCATCGGCGAGCAGCTGCTCGTCCTCGACGACGAGTACGCGCACGTCGTTTCCTTCCTCCGAGCCCAGCAGGGCAGACGTCCAGTGCGTCGCCCATCCTGCCCGTTTCCGCGGTAAACCGGCTGTAAGGCGTCACCCGCACGGGGCGCAGGGGGTGGAAGTGAGGATTCCTCGGCCCTGCGAGGTTTCTGGGCCCAGGGTGCCGGGGAGGACGTCAGCACACCCCATCCACTCCCTGACGGCGGACTGCCACGTGCCGCCGCCGACCCACGAAGAGGGGGCGAACCCATCATGGACGCATTCACCGCGGGTCTCCTGCAGCGCATCAGGGCCACGCAGTCGGACCTCGAGCAGGCCCGCCTGACGGGCGACGACTTCCTCGCGGAAGTGGAACAGGCGGAGCTGGAGGATCTCCAGCGCCTCGCCGCCGAGCACGGGGTACCCGTGTCCGTCCCGGTCTGCTGACGCGCACGACCCACTCTGCACACACCGGAACCCCGGCCGCCGCCCCGGCGGCCGGGGTTCCGTCATGTCGCGTGCCGCGGCCCGCGGCGCCGTCAGTCGTGCCAGGCCCCGGCCTCGTCCAGCAGCGGCTGGAGGGAGGCGAAGACCGCCGGGCTCGCCGCCAGGGTGAGCGCCCCCGAGGCCGGCTCCCCCGGGCGGCCGCCGGTCAGGGCGCCCGCCTCCCGGGCGATCAGCTCGCCGGCCGCCAGGTCCCACGGGTTCAGCCCGCGCTCGTAGTAGCCGTCCAGCCGGCCGGCGGCCACGTCGCACAGGTCCAGCGCCGCGGAGCCGCCCCGGCGGATGTCCCGTACCAGGGGGATGATCCGCTGGGCGACGTCCGCCTGGTGCGCCCGCCTGGTCTGGACGTACGCGAAACCGGTGCCGATCAGCGCCTGGTCGAGCGGGGCGGCCTCCCGGCAGGCGAGGCGGACCGTGCCCCGCCAGGCGCCGCCGCCCAGGACGGCGTGGCAGGTCTCCCCGCGCATCGGGGCCGCCACGACGCCCACCACGGTCTCGCCCCGGTACTCGGCCGCGATCGACACGCCCCAGCTCGGCAGGCCGTAGAGGTAGTTCACAGTGCCGTCCAGCGGGTCGATGACCCACCGCACGCCGCTGGTCCCCGGGGTGTCCGAGCCCTCCTCGCCCAGCAGCCCGTCCTCGGGCCGCCGCTCCGCGAGGAGGCCGGTGATCAGCTTCTCCGCGGCGATGTCCATCTCGGTGACCACGTCGATCGGGCTGGTCTTGGTCGCCGCCACCGCCAGATCGGCCGGCCGGCCGTCGCGCAGCAGGGTCCCGGCCAGCCGGGCCGCCTCCAGGCCGACGTCCAGCAGCTCGGCCTTCAGCTCTTCAGGGATCACTGGTCTCACTCCTCCGGGGGTCCGTACCGATCATGCCCGATCGGTACGGCGGACCCTCAGGCGTAGGGGCTGTCCGCTCCGGCCGCCGCGGGCCGGGGGCCCCGGGCCGGGCAGCAGCCCACGGCGCACAGGTCGTGGCTCGGCCCGAGCAGGCCCAGCGCGCACCGCTGCACGGGCTCCCCGCGCTCGGCCGCGGCCCGCTCCAGCACCAGGTCCCGTACGGCCGCGGCGAACCGCGGGTCGTCGCCCACCGTCGCGGAGCGCGCGACGGGGAGTCCCAGCTCGGCCGCCTTCGCGGTGGCTTCCGTGTCCAGGTCGTACAGGACCTCCATGTGGTCCGAGACGAAGCCGATGGGCACCATCACGGCCGCGGGGGCCCCGGCCGCGTGCAGGGCCTCCAAGTGGTCGCAGACGTCCGGCTCCAGCCAGGGGACGTGCGGGGCGCCGCTGCGCGACTGGTAGACGAGCTCCCAGGGCAGTGCGGTGCCCGTCTCGGCCCGTACCGCGTCCGCGATCACCGTGGCCACGTCCAGGTGCTGCTTGACGTAGGCCCCGCCCTCGCCGCCGCCCGTGTGCTCCCCGGCCGGGCCGGAGGCGTCCGCCGCCGCCTCGGGGATGGAGTGCGTGGTGAAGACCAGGTGGGCGCCGTCCCGGACCTCCGCGGGCAGCGAGTCCAGCGAGGCGAGCACGCCGTCGATCATCGGCTGCACGAAGCCGGGGTGGTTGAAGTAGTGCCGCAGCTTGTCCACCCGCGGCAGCGGCGCCACGCCTTCGGCCTCCAGTGCGGCGAGCGCGTCGGCCAGGTTCTCGCGGTACTGCCGGCAGCCCGAGTAGGAGGCGTAGGCGCTGGTCGCGAGGACGGCGATGCGGCGGCGGCCGTCGGCGGCCATCTCGCGCATCACGTCGGTCAGGTACGGCGCCCAGTTCCGGTTGCCCCAGTAGACCGGCAGGTCCAGCCCGTGCTCCGCGAAGTCCTTGCGCAGCGCGTCCAGCAGCCGGCGGTTCTGGCCGTTGATCGGGCTGACCCCGCCGAAGCCGAAGTAGTGCTGCCCGACCTCCTTGAGGCGCTCGCGCGGGATGCCGCGGCCGCGCGTGACGTTCTCCAGGAAGGGCACGACGTCGTCGGGTCCCTCGGGGCCGCCGAAGGACAGCAGCAGGAGGGCGTCATACGGGGCGGCGGGCCCGCCGGCCGGCGGGGAGAGCTGGTCTGACATGCACCGAATCCTGCCACCCGGCGCCCTCGGGCGGGAACCGGCCCGGCCGTCCGCCCCCGGGAGCCGCGTCGCGGGAGGCCGTCCGTCCGCCGGGTCCCGCGTTTCACCGCGCGGGGGTGCCCGGGGCGGCCGTAACCTGTATGGGCCGCTGACGTCCCTTACGGAGACACCTTGCCCAGTCCCTACCGCGCGATCTTCGCCGCCCCCGGCACCAAGGGATTCAGTGCCGCCGGACTGCTGGGCCGCATGCCCATCTCCATGGTCGGCGTCGGCATCCTGACGATGATCTCCGAGATCACCGGCCGCTACGCGCTGGCGAGCGCCCTCACCGGAACCCTCGCCCTGGCTGCCGCGGTCATCGGGCCGCAGATCTCCCGCCTGGTGGACCAGTACGGGCAGCGGCGCGTGCTGCGCCCCGCGACGCTGGTCTCCGTGGCCGCGGTGGCCGGACTGCTCGTGGCCGCCGCCCGGGGGCTGCCGGACTGGACCCTGTTCCTGTTCGCGGCGATCGCGGGCTGCGTGCCCGGCGTCGGCGCGATGGTCCGGGCCCGGTGGACGGTGATCTACCGGGAGTCCCCGCGCGAACTGCACACGGCCTACTCCCTCGAATCGGTCCTGGACGAGGTCTGCTTCATCTTCGGCCCGATCCTGGCCATCGGACTGTCCACCACCTGGTTCCCGGAGGCGGGCCCGCTCGTCGCCGCCCTCTGCCTGCTGGCCGGCGTGTGGCTGCTCACCGCGCAGCGGTCCACCGAGCCCGCACCGCACCCGCGCGGCGAGCACACCGACCGCACCTCCGCCCTGCGCTCCCCCGGGCTCCAGGTGCTGGCCGGCACCTTCGTGGCCACCGGTGCGATCTTCGGCTCCATCGACGTGGCCACGCTGGCCTTCTCCGAGGAGCAGGGCCACAAGTCCTCGGCCAGTTTCGTCCTGGCCGTCTGGGCACTCGGGTCCTGCCTGGCCGGCATCGTCTTCGGCCTGCTCCATCTCAAGGGCCGGACCGAGATCCGCTGGGTACTGGGCGTATGTGCGATGGCCGTGAGTATGATCCCCCTCCTACTGGCCGGGAACCTTCCGATCCTGGCCGTGGCGCTCTTCGTCTCGGGCCTCGCCATCGCTCCCACGATGATCACCACGATGGCCCTGATCGAGGCGCACGTACCACGCGCGAAGCTGACCGAGGGCATGACCTGGATCAGTACCGGCCTCGCGGTCGGCGTCGCGGTCGGTTCCTCGGTGACCGGTCTGGTCATCGACGCGGCCGGGGCGCGCAGCGGGTACGTCGTCTCCCTCTCGGCGGGAGCGGCCGCGGCGGCGGTGGCGTTCGCGGGATACCGCCGGCTGACGAGGCCGGCGCAAGGGGAGGAGCCCTCTAGCGATGGCGGACACACCGACGAGGACGACAGCGGGGACAGCAGGGAAGAACGGTCCGGCCGCGTGGCGTAACTGGGCGGGCAACGTCACCGCCACGCCCGCCCGTACGGTGGCCCCCCGCTCCGTGGGGGAGCTCCAGGAGGCGGTCCGCCGGGCCGCCGAACAGGGCCTGAGGGTCAAGGCGGTCGGCACGGGCCACTCCTTCACCGCGGCCGCGGCGACCGACGGCGTGCTCGTCCGCCCGCAGGCCCTGTCCGGGATCCGGGAGATCGACCGGGCCGCCGGCACCGTCACGGTGGCGGCGGGCACGGTGCTCAAGGACCTGAACCGGGCCCTCGCCGCGGACGGCCTCTCGCTCACCAACATGGGCGACATCATGGAGCAGACGGTGGCGGGCGCCACCAGCACCGGAACCCATGGCACCGGCCGCGACTCGGCCTCCCTCTCCACCCAGATCCGCGGCCTGGAGCTGGTCACGGCCGACGGGGGGCTGCTGAAGTGCTCCGGGAAGGAGAACCCCGAGGTCTTCGCGGCGGCCCGGATCGGCATCGGCGCGCTCGGCATCGTCACCTCGCTCACCTTCGCCGTCGAACCGGTCTTCTTCCTGACGGCCCGTGAAGAGCCGATGGGCTTCGACCGGGTGACGGCCGAGTTCGACCAGCACTTCGCGGAGAACGAGCACTTCGAGTTCTACTGGTTCCCGCACACGGGCAACTGCAACACCAAGCGCAACAACCGCAGCCAGGGCCCCGCCGCCCCGCCCGGAGCGGTGAGCGCCTGGATAGAGGACGAGCTGCTGTCCAACGGCGTCTTCCAGGCCGTGAACTCCCTCGGCCGCGCGGTCCCCGCCGCCATTCCCTCGATCGCCCGGGTCGCCAGCCGCGCCCTGTCGGCGCGCACCTACACGGACATCCCGTACAAGGTGTTCACCAGCCCGCGCCGGGTGCGGTTCGTGGAGATGGAGTACGCCCTCCCGCGCGAGCGGGTGGTCGAGGCGCTGCGCGAACTCAAGGCGGTGGTGGACCGCTCCGGGATGCGGATCAGCTTCCCGGTCGAGGTGCGCACGGCTCCGGCGGACGACATC
This sequence comes from Streptomyces sp. NPDC058646, assembly GCF_042716875.1. Classification (NCBI taxonomy): domain Bacteria; kingdom Bacillati; phylum Actinomycetota; class Actinomycetes; order Kitasatosporales; family Streptomycetaceae; genus Streptomyces; species Streptomyces sp. NPDC058646. The sequence goes on from NZ_JBHXRK010000014.1 coordinate 15,710, forward strand.
GCGCTGTCGACGGCCTCGGGCCGCGAGACCGCCTACATCGCGGTGCACATGTACCGGGGGACCCCCTACCAGGCCTACTTCACGGCGGCCGAGCGGATCTTCACCGAGTACGGCGGGCGCCCGCACTGGGGCAAGGTGCACACGCGGGACGCGGAGTACTTCGAGCGGGTCTACCCGCGGTTCGGCGAGTTCACCGCGCTCCGCGACCGGCTGGACCCCGACCGCCTGTTCGGCAACGACTACCTGCGGCGGGTCCTGGGCGGCTGAGCCCGCCCGGCCCGGCGGGTCAGGGGGCGTCCTGCTCCGGCCGACCGGTGCCGGTGCCCGTCCCGGCGCCGGGAGACCCGGCGCCCGGGCTCGGCGTCCCGGTGGACGGCGGGGGTGTCGGTGCGGGCGCCGGGGGACCGCTCGGGGTGGGGTCCGGCCCTGCGGAGGGCGAGGTACTGGGGTCCGGGGCGGCGCTGCTGCCGCGACCGGGTGAGCCGGAAGGGGCCGGCGAGGTCCCGGCCCCGGGGCTCTTCCCGCCCTTCTCCCCCTCGCCCTGCCCCGTGCCCGTCCCCGGGCCGGGGTGCTCCGCGGGCGGCGCGGGCGGGTCCTCGTGCACCGTGCGGGTGCCGCCGGAGAAGATGGTGCCGCCGCCGCTGCTGACGGAGGTGCCCGCGACCGCCTCGTACGTCCCCAGCGCGCCCAGGGCGATGGCGAAGGCGGTGCCCGCGGCGAGCGCCGTACGCTTCCAGCCCCGCACCCGGGTGCCGTGGACGGTGCCCTCGCCGAACTCCTCCGCGGGTGCAGCGGCGGCCGGCGACGGCACCTGACGGGCCTTCGGCCGGGCCGTGCCGCGCAGCTGGTCGCCGGTGCGGCGGAAGAAGTGCTGGATGACGGGTCCGCCCGCGGTGGCGACCACGCTCACCACGCCGGCGCCCAGGATGGTCCCGTAGACACCCATCTCCGAGGCGAGCAGGGCCGCCACGACGGTGGCGAGGGAGCTGCCGGCCACCTGAGCGGCGCTCAGGTCGAGCCTCTTCCCCGCCGGTTCTTCCGGTTCGGCCTCGTGCGCCGTCTTCTGCCCCATCGCCATCCCCTGTGTGTCCTGCCTCTCACGCGTCGGACGCCTTCAGCAGTTACTGACCGCTGAGCGAAACGGAAAGTTCCATTTCTGGGGATTCTGTGAAGCACGACACCTGAAAATGCGTTCGAGCGCAGGTGGGGGCCGACAGAGGGCAGCCCAACTCCCGCCGTCCGAGAGAAGTTCGGCGGCGCGGCGGTCCACCCAGGTGGCCCGAATGGAGTACTGTGGCGAGCCCTGGGGCCGTCCTTCCTTTCGGATGTCCGGACTCGGGAGAGGGGGCCGGCTGATGGAAAACGGCACTCAAGACCGGTGATGCCGCGGTATTGCACGGGCTCCTGCTGCGCACAGTAACCGTTCGGTCACTGTGCGTGCCCAACAGGTAACCGTGCCATAACGGCGATCAAGGGCGCATGCCCGACACGCCGGTTTAACTCGGCAAGGTTGTGGCAGGCTGCACCCGGGCAGGCCACACTCGACTAGCGGAAGCAGCGACGCACGTGACGTCGGCAGGCACCACCCGGGAGGTCCCCATGCCCGAACTGCGTGTCGTGGCCGTCTCAAATGACGGCACACGACTGGTGCTCAAGGCTGGGGACAGCACGGAGTACACGCTTCCGATCGACGAGCGCCTGCGCGCCGCGGTGCGCAACGACCGCGCGCGCCTGAACCAGATCGAGATCGAGGTGGAGAGCCACCTCCGCCCCCGTGACATCCAGGCCCGCATACGAGCCGGTGCCTCCGCTGAGGAGGTCGCCCAGCTCGCCGGCATCCCCGTCGACCGCGTACGCCGCTTCGAGGGCCCCGTGCTCGCCGAGCGCGCCTTCATGGCCGAGCGGGCCCGCAAGACGCCCGTGCGCCGTCCCGGCGAGAACACCGGACCCCAGCTCGGCGAGGCCGTGCAGGAGCGGCTGACCCTGCGCGGGGCCGAGAAGGAATCCGTCCAGTGGGACTCCTGGCGCCGCGACGACGGCACCTGGGAGGTCCTCCTCGTCTACCTCGTCGCGGGCGAACCGCACTCGGCGAGCTGGACCTACGACCCGCCGCGCCGGCTGGTCGTCGCCGTGGACGACGAGGCCCGCTCCCTCATCGGTGAGTCGGACGACCTGCCCGCGACGCCCGAGCCGAGCTTCCCCTTCGTGCCGAGGATCGCGCGGCTGCCGCGCGACCGGCCGCTGGACCGCGCCCTCGACCGGCAGCTGGAGCGGCCCGCCCCGCCGGTCCCGGATGCGGAGGAGGAGCGGGACACCCTGACGAGCCTGCTGGAGGCGGTCCCGAGCTTCCGCGGCGACATGGTCGTCCCGGACCGGACCGAGCCGCCCGCGGAGGAGTCCGAGGCGGAGGAGCCGCCGGCCCCGGCCGCCTCGGCGGGCGCGGGCTCGGCGTACGCCGACGTACTGATGCCCCGCACGGTGGCGGGCCACCGCGACCGGCTGACCGGCACCACCGACCGGCAGGCCGAGGCCGACGGGGTCCGCCCCGGACGCCGTGCGGCGGTGCCGAGCTGGGACGAGATCGTCTTCGGCACGCGCCGCAAGAAGCAGGAGTAACCCGCCGCCGGGTCCGCCCGGACCACCCGGGCCGCCCCGGTGTGTCCGGCCGGACCCGGCACGGTCCGGCAGCCCCGGACGGTGCAGGACATCCGGCGGCCTCGGGGGGCCGGGGGCCGGACGTCGCGGAGGGCCGGCTGTCCTGGAGGCGCCGGCCGACCGGGCGGCGGCCCCGGCTACTGCGGGTCCGGGCCCGTCGCGACCGGGCGGGCCGGGTCGGAGGACCACTGCGACCAGCTGCCCGCGTACAGGTCGGCGGCGATCCCCGCCACCTCCAGCGCGAGCACCTCGTGCGCGCCGGACACCCCCGAGCCGCAGTACACGCCCACCGGGGCGCCGTCCGCCGCGCCCAGCCCGGCGAAGCGCGCCCGCAGGGCATCGGCCGGCAGGAACCGGCCGTCCGGGCCGACGTTCTCCGTCGTCGGGGCCGACAGCGCGCCCGGGATGTGACCGCCCACCGGGTCGATCGGCTCGACCTCGCCCCGGTAGCGCTCCCCCGCCCGTGCGTCCAGCAGGACCCCCGTACGGGCGCGTGCGGCCGCTCCGTCGGCGTCCAGCAGGCCCAGCGCCCCCGGAGTTGGCTTGAAATCGCCCTCGGGGGGCGCCACCCGATCGGCCGTCACCGCGCCACCCGCCTCCGTCCACGCGGCCAGCCCCCCGTCCAGCACGCGCACGTCCGGGTGACCCGTCCAGCGCAACAGCCACCACGCCCGGGCGGCCGCCCAGCCCTGGCCGCCGTCGTACACGACCACCGGCCCGTCCGAGGCGACACCGGCCCGCCGCATGACCGCCCCGAACGCCTCCGGGTCGGGCAGCGGGTGGCGTCCGCCGGACCCGGGCGGACCTGCCAGTTCGCGGTCGAGGTCGACGTACACCGCGCCGGGCAGGTGCCCGGCCTCGTACGCGGGCCGCTGGTCGGGACCGCCCAGCTGCCAGCGGACGTCCAGCAGTACCGGCGGCCTCGCACCCGACAGTTCGCTCGCCAGTTCGGCGACGGAGAGGATCGCAGAATTCGCAGTCATGGGAGCCATCTTCCTCCCCGCCCCAAACCCCCGTGACAAGCCCGTCATCGGCGGGGCACAGCGTTCCGGTCAACTCACTCCGGTGCCCCCACGATGCGGCGCGGTCGGGGCGCGCCGGGCCGCGCGGAGTGCAAGCATCGTCAGCGGCACGGGGAAGCGCCACGACGGAGGAGACGCTTGACATGACCGAGGCAACGGGATCTACGCGGCGCACGCCGGGCACGCCGTGCTGGGTGAGCCTCATGGTGCACGGCCTCGGGACCACGGAGGACTTCTACGCCGACCTGTTCGGCTGGGAGTACGTGCCGGGCCCCGAACAGCTCGGGCCGTACGTCCAGGCCCTGCTGGCCGGGCACGAGGTGGCCGGCATCGGCGAGATGCCGCCGGACCGGCATCTTCCGGTGGCCTGGACCACGTACCTCGCCACGGACGACGCCGACGCCACGGCCGAGGCGATCCGTTCCTGCGGCGGCACCGTCGCGGTGGGCCCGCTGGACGCGGGGGCCGCGGGGCGCGTGGCGATCTGTTCCGACCCGCTGGGCGCGATCTTCGGGATCTGGCAGGCCGAAGCCCGCCTCGGCACCTGGCTGCACGGCGAGCCGGGCACCCCGGTCTGGAACGAGCTGATCACGCAGGACACCTCGACGGTCGGCAAGTTCTACGAGCACGTATTCGGCCACGAGGCGTACAGCCACGGTGCGGCCTCCGAGGAGTTCGACTACCTGACCCTGCGCCTGGAGGGCCGCCCGGTGGCCGCCGTGCGCGGTGTCGGGCGCTCGCTGCCGCACGACCGGGGCCCGCACTGGATGGCGTACTTCGAGGTCGGGGACACCGACCTGGCCACCGACCGGGTCCGCGAGCTCGGCGGCCGGGTCGTGGACCCGCCCCGGGAGGGTCCGATCGGCCGGCAGGCCACGGTCGCGGACCCGGAGGGCGCGGTGTTCACCCTCGTACGGTCCGTCGGCGGACCGGGGCGCGGCGCATCCTGAGGGTGGTCCAGGGCACGCCTGCGGCCTCACACCGGGCGGCCGGGCGGGTCCTGGCCGCCGGCGTACGAGCCACGCCGCCAGGGCCGGGTCAGGGACGGCAGCGGGACGCGGACGTCGGCCGGGCGGCCGTGGTCCCGGCGGGCAGGAGCGCGGACGCCCCGGCGGGGCACGGCCGCGCGTTGCGGTCCCGCCGGCAGGCGTCGGGCACCTTCCCCGGTGACGGGGCACGCCCGTGCCCGGTGAGTTGACGGATTGCCTCCGCGGTCCGCGGGCCGTGCGGCGGGCCCTGCCTAAGGTGACGCTCCCGTCCATTTGAGCAAGGGTGATCGTCCGCATGGGCACGTTGCGTTGGCTGACAGCAGGTGAGTCGCACGGACCGGCGCTGGTGGCGACACTGGAGGGACTTCCCGCCGGCGTTCCCGTCACCACCGACCTGGTCGCAGACCACCTGGCCCGGCGTCGGCTCGGCCACGGCCGCGGCGCCCGGATGGCGTTCGAGCGGGACGAGGTGACCTTCCTGAGCGGGGTCCGGCACGGGCTGTCCCTGGGGTCGCCCGTCGCGGTGATGATCGGCAACACCGAGTGGCCGAAGTGGGACAAGGTCATGTCCGCCGACCCGGTCGACCCCGCCGAACTGAAGAGCACGGGGCGCAACGCCCCGCTGACCCGCCCCCGGCCCGGCCACGCCGACCTCGCCGGGATGCAGAAGTACGGCTTCGGCGAAGCCCGTCCGGTCCTGGAGCGGGCGAGTGCGCGGGAGACCGCCGCGCGGGTGGCGCTCGGCGCGGTCGCCCGGTCGTTCCTGGCCCGGGCCGCCGGCATCGAGATCGTCTCGCACGTGGTGGAACTCGGCGCGGCCGCGGCCCCCTACGGCCTCTACCCGGTCCCCGGTGATGTGGAGGAACTCGATGCCAGTCCGGTGCGGGCCCTGGACGCCGGAGCGGGCCGGGCGATGGTCGCGGAGATCGACGCGGCGCACAAGAACGGCGACACGCTCGGCGGCGTGGTGGAGGTGCTGGCGTACGGGGTCCCGGTCGGACTCGGTTCACACGTCCACTGGGACAGACGGCTGGACTCGCGTCTGGCCGCTGCGCTGATGGGCATCCAGGCCATCAAGGGGGTGGAGGTCGGCGACGGCTTCGGTCTCGCCCGGCTCCCCGGATCGCTGGCGCACGACGAGATGGTCCCGACCGCGACGGGCATCGGGCGGACCTCCGGCCGTTCCGGCGGCACCGAGGGCGGCATCAGCACCGGCGAACTGCTGCGCGTGCGGGCCGCCATGAAGCCCATCGCTACCGTGCCGCGCGCGCTGGCCACCGTCGACGTGGTCACCGGCGAGGCGGCGGTGGCCCACCACCAGCGCTCCGACGTGTGCGCCGTACCGGCCGCGGGCATCGTGGCCGAGGCCATGGTCGCGCTGGTGCTGGCGGACGCGGTCTCCGAGAAGTTCGGCGGGGACTCGGTCACCGAGACGCGGCGCAACGTCGATGCGTATCTCGCCCACTTGCAGATCCGTTGAACACCGCACCGCCGGAGCTGACGGACTAACAGTCCGGAATTTGTCCTTCCTGATCCTGGCCGGTGAGGGTGGAACCGTACATGCGGGAAGCGCCTCCTCCTCGACCCAAGGCCGGGGCGCCGCCGCTAATAACTGGAGGTATTTCCCATGTCTGAGCCGCTCCGCGTCGCAGTCATCATCGCAAGTGTCCGTGACGGCCGGTTCGGCCCGACGATCGCGAACTGGTTCACCGGTGTCGCCCGTGAGCGCGGGAACCTGGACATCGACGTGATCGACCTGATCGACCACGACCTGCCGAACCAGCTGTCGGCCACTCCTTCGGAGGCCACCCAGGCCGTCCTCGCGGGCGTCTCGCCGCGACTGGCCCAGGCCGACGCCTTCATCGTCGTCACGCCCGAGTACAACCACTCGTTCCCGGCTTCGCTGAAGTCGCTGATCGACTGGCACACCACCGAGTGGCAGGCCAAGCCGGTCGGCTTCGTCGGCTACGGCGGTCTCGCGGGCGGCATGCGCGCCGTCGAGCACCTGCGCCAGATCTTCGCCGAGTGCCACATGGTGACGGTCCGCGACACCGTCGGATTCCACGGTCCCTGGGGCCAGTTCGACGAGCAGGGCAACCTGATCGACCCGACCGAGGCGAACGCCGCGGCCAAGACGCTCCTCGACGCCGTGGAGTGGTGGGGCACCGCGCTGAAGGCGAAGAAGGCGCAGGTCCCGTACGGCGGCTGACCCCCGGCCCCACCACCCGCACGCCGACCGGCCCACCCTCCCGGGGTGCCCCAGGGCTGTCCGACCCTGATCCGCCGGACACCCCGAGCCCCAGGAGCAGGACATGAGCCTCCGCACGCCCGCCGCCGGCATCCCGAGCACCGGGGACACCCCCCGGCACGAAAGGACCGCCCCGCCTCCGGGGCGGTCCGTCGCCCCCGTCGTGACGGCGATATCCCTGCTCGGGATGCTGGTGGTGGGCCAGCTGTACGTGGCGATCCCCCTGCTCCCCGAGGTCGGGCGGGCCTGGGGGGTGGACCAGGAGTCGGCGACCTGGGCGACCTCCGCGTACGCGGTCACGTACGCGATCGTCTCGCTCTTCAGCGGGGCGCTCGCCCGCCGGTTCGGCACCCGGACGGTGCTGGTCGCGGGGGTGGCCGCGCTGGCGGTGGCGACCGCCTGCGTCCCCTTCGCCGAGACGTTCGGTGCGGGGCTGTCGCTGCGGGCCGCGCAGGGCCTGTTCGCAGGCGTCTACGTCCCGCTCGTCTACGCGTACCTGAACGCGCACGTGCCGCCGTCGAAGCTGCCCACCGCCCTCACGATCGTCTCCGCCTGCATGGCGGGGACGATCGTGATCGGGCAGGTGGAGTCGCAGCTGCTCGCCGCCGTCGTCGGATGGCGCGGCACCTTCTGGGTGACCGCGCCGCTGCTGCTGGCGGGTGCGCTCGTGCTGCGGCGGGTGCTGTCGGCCGTGGATCCGGCCCGGGACCCCGACCGTTCCCCGGCGTCCGGTGCCGGGGGCGGCAGGCTGTGGAAACGCCTCCTGCCGCTGTACGTCGTCGGACTCACCTGCTCCACCACCATGACCGCCGTGTACACGAGCGTGCAGCTCTACGGGCCCCCGGAGCTCGTCGGCGACGGCGAGGCGATGCTGATGCTGCGCGCCACCGCCATCCCCTCGCTGGTGCTGGGCGTGCTGATGGCGCCGCTGCTGGGCCGGATCCCGGCGCGGCCGCGCGGAGCCGGCGCGTTCACGGTGGCGGCGGCGGGCATCTGCGGTGCCGGGCTGGTCGGCGGGACCACCGCCGGACTGGCCGCCTCCATGTTCGTCTTCATGCTCGGCGTCGCCGCGATCGGGCCCGCCCTGGTGCAGGAGATCGGCGCTGCGGCCGGCACCGCCCACGGGGTCATGGCGACCGCGCTGTACGGGTTCACCCTCAACATCGGCGGCGGCCTGGGCGCGCAGATCCCCCTGGCGTTCGACGGGGTCAGGGGCGTCGGGCTGTTCATGTCGCTGTTGCTCGGGGGCTGTGTGGTGCTGCTGGTGACGACGGGCCGCCGCACGCGTTCCGCCCGCGTCCGCGCCGTGGCTCCGCCGACCTGACGGACTGGAAGCGCGGTCCTCGGCAGGGCGCGGCGGACGGAACAGGATCGTCCCAAGGCCCCGGCACCTGGCAGTCCGGATCTGAGCGGGGGCGGTCGAAAGGGAGTTCCACACGTCATGACGAACATCGCTGTCATCTACTACTCGTCCACCGGCTCCACCCACAAGCTCGCCGAGGCCGCCGCCACCGGGGCCGAGAAGGCGGGTGCGGAGGTGCGCCTCCTGCGCATCGCGGAGATCGCGCCGAACGGCGAGGCCGCGAGCCGCGAGGGTGCGGCCGGCCACCAGGACGCCACCCAGGACATACCCGTGGCCACCCTCGCGGACCTGGAGTGGGCCGACGGCATCCTCCTCGGCACCCCGGTGCACTTCGGGCTCGCCGCCCCGCAGCTGATGCACTTCATCAACTCCACCTCGAAGCTGTCCATCGAGGGCAAGCTGCTCAACAAGGCGGTCTCCGCCTTCGCTTCGGGCTCGGCGGCCCACGGCGGCCAGGTCTCCGCGATCCTCGCCCTGCACAACGCGATCACCCACTGGGGCTCGGTCGTCGTCTCCACGGGCTCGACGGACCCGATCCTGTACACGGCGAAGAACGGCAACCCGTACGGCGCCTCCGCCGTCGTCGGCGGCAACCCGGGCCAGGTCCCGGAGGAGAACCTGGAGGCCGCGGCCTTCCAGGCGCGCCGCACCCTCGAGGTCGCCTCCGTCATGAAGACCCTGGACGGCCGATGATCTCCGACGTGCTGGCCACCGCCTACCTGGCGCGGATCGGCGCCTCGCGCCCCGCCCGGCCGGACCTGGCGGCACTCGCGGAGCTGACGGAACGGCACGTCCTCACGGTGCCGTTCGAGAACCTCGACTACCACTTGGACCAGCCGGTCCACATGGACGAGCGGGTCGTCGAGAAGATCGTGCACCAGGGGCGCGGCGGTGCCTGTTACGAGGTGAACCCGGCCTTCGGGTTCCTCCTCCAGGCGCTCGGCTACCAGGTCGAGATCCTTTCCGCGCGCGTCCGCCGTCCCGACGGGCTGGGTGCTCCGCTGGGCCACCTGGCGCTGCGCGTCACCGTGGCGGGGTCCGCGTACCTCGTGGACGTCGGTTTCCGGCGCAACCCGCGGCGGCCGCTGCTGCTGGGGAGCGAAGCCGTGCAGTACGACCCGGACGGCGCTTTCCGCTTCGGCCCGGAGAGCCAGGGCGAGTTCGACCTGCTGCGCGACGGCGAGCCGCTGTACCGCGTGGACGGACGGGCCCGTGAGCTGGCCGAGTTCAGGCCGTCGCTGTGGTGGTTCCGCACCTGCCCCGACTCGCCGTTCCTCCAGGACGTGTTCTGCTCCCTGCCGACGGTCGAGGGCCGCGTCACGCTCAAGGGCCGGACCCTGACCCGGCGCGTCCACGACGAGGTCCTGGTGGAACACCTCACCGACGACACCGAGGTGTTCGAGGCCTACGCCAAGCACTTCGGGTTCACGCTGGACCGGCTCCCCGCGGAGCCGGTGCGGCCGGAGGGTTCCACCGGCATCGCCGTCGAGTAGCCCCCTCCGCCGCTCCCCTCCTCATCCCCTCCGCCGCTCCGTCCGCGGCCTCCTGTGCAACCCCCTCCCCCTCACCCGTCCACTCCCACAACATCTCTCCCCCTCATCAGGAGCCACGATGACCGCGTCCGTCACCGCGCCCGTCACCGCGCCGTCGGAACTGCCCAATGCCTTCCTGCGTGCCTTCAACGCACGCGATCTGGAAGCCATCGACCGCCTTTTCGAGCCGGGCGCGGTACGCGTCCTCACCCCGGGCGAGGTCGTGACCGGGGACGGCCGGCGCGCGGCGACCGCCAGTTTCCTCGCCCTGGGCATACCCATGAAGCTCACGGTGCGGCACTGCTACGAATACGGGGACCTGGCCCTGCTGTTGTGTGATTACCTGATCAAGGGCGCCAAGCCGGACGGGACGTCCGTGCACCACGAGGGAACCGCCACGGACGTGGTGCGCCGGGGCGCCGACGGTGTGTGGCGCTATGCGATCGACAATCCGCCGGGCATCGACCGTGTGACCGCGAAGCCCTGACGACCGGCAATCCGGAATTCTTACGAAGAGAGACTGAAAGCCCATGACCAACGTCGCCATCGTCTATTACTCCGCCACCGGAAACATCCACAAGCTCGCGGTCGCCGCCGCCGAGGCCGCCGAGAAGGCCGGCGCCCAGGTCCGGCTGCGCCGCGTCGCCGAGATCCAGGAGGGCACGCTCGCGCCCAACTACGCCGCGTGGACCGAGGCGTACGAGGAGCACACCGGCGGCAGCAGCCGCGACGTCGAGATCGCCACCATCGACGACCTGGACTGGGCCGACGCGGTCATCTGGGGCACCCCGGGCCGCTACGGCGCGATGGCTGGCCCGCTCAAGCACTTCATCGACCAGACCTTCGAACTGCACGCCCGGGCCGGCCTGAAGAACAAGGCCATGTCCTCGTTCACCTCCACGGGCACCCAGCACGGCGGCCAGGAGTCGACGATCCTGTCGCTGTCGAACGTCTTCTACCACTGGGGCGCGATCATCGTGCCGCCGGGCGTCACCGACCCGATCCTGCTCGCGCCGAGCAACGGCAACCCGTACGGCGTGAGCGCCACGTCCGGCCTGCAGGCCGTTCCCGGCCAGCTCGCGCAGAACGTGACCGAGGACAACCTGGCGGCCGTCGGCTACCAGACCGTGCGGACCCTGGAGATCGCCGCGGCGATCAAGCAGGGCCTCGGCAAGTAGACCCGTCCGTCCGGCGCCGGCCACCGGCGCCGGAGACAGGAAATGCCCGAAGCGGGAAATCCCGCTCCGGGCATTTCCTTTTGGCCTCCACCCGCGGATTCAAGCCGCGGACGGTGACTTGATCCGGTCGAGCTGACACAGTGAAAACACGGCCATTGGGCCTGCGGACCGGCGGTGCGAACGTGAATACATGCCCCGGATTCCCAAGAACAAGACGCCGCTCCACCTCGGCCTGGTAGCCGAGGAGGCTGCCGCCCGATTCGGCGCCAATACCATCACGCTCGACCGCGCCATGGACGCCCTCCCGGAGGTCGGCAACGTCCTGACGGTCGCTCAGTTCGCGGAACTGATCGCCGACATGGCCAACCGCCTCTGGGCGACGGGTGTGCGCCCGAGCGACCACGTCGTCATCCACAAGACCAACAACTTCGACATCACACTGCTCGCCTGCGCGGCGTCCCGCGTGGGCGCCGTACCGGTGATGCTCTCCGCGCACCTCGACGGGGAGACCATCAACGCGCTGCTCCAGCGCCTGCCCGCCCCCACCCTGCTGACGGACGCGGCCAAGCTCCTCGGTTCGCTGGCCGATTCGCCGCTGGACGACCTCACCGCCCGGGTCATCTCCGTCACCGAGCCGGTCGAGGGCGCCATCACCCTCCGCGAGCTGGCCGACGCCCCCGTGCGGGAGCCGGTGACCCTGCACCCCGACTCGCACGCGATCATGACCCACACCTCGGGCACCACCGGTATCCCGAAGCTCGTGGTGCACTCCGCCCGCTCCATCGGATCGCGCTACCGCTGGCAGGACAAGGTCGTCAGCCTGCTGCGCCAGCGCGAGCCGATCCTGATGCACGTCAGCTACGTGCACTCGCGGATGTACCCCGGCATCGCCGCGATGATGCTGCGCAACAAGCCGATGGTGTTCCTGGACGACGCCGAGCCGGCCAAGGTCGCCGACGCGATGGTCAAGTACCGTCCCGGCGTGTTCGAGACGCACCCGAACTCCTTCCTGGAGTGCGAGTCGATCCTCGACGACCCGCGCAAGCCGTTCTCCACGGTCCGCTTCTACAACAGCACCTTCGACGCCATCCACCCGGGCACCATGGACAAGTTCCTGCGCGCCTCGGAGCGTTCGAACCCGGTCTTCCTCCAGGTCTACGGCCAGAGCGAGTGCGGCCCGCTGGTGGCCCGCCCGTACACCCGCAAGACCGTCATGAAGGCCGACGGCCGCTGCCAGGGCTACGCGACCCCGGGCATCACCAAGTACCGCCTGGTGCCCCGCAACGGCAAGAAGCCCTCCCGCGAGAACCCCGGCTACATCGACGTGCAGACCGCCGGCCGCGCCCTGACCTACTACGGCGAGGCCGAGCGCTTCGAGAAGCAGCTCGACGGCGAGTGGTGGCGCGGCGGCGACGTCGGCTACCGCACCAAGTGGGGCTGCCTGCACCTGCTCGACCGCGAGGTCGACCAGATACCGACCATCCACTCCACCCTCGAGGTCGAGGACACCGTCCTGCACCGGCTGCCGGAGCTCACCGAGCTCATCATCGTGCCGGGCCCGAAGCAGGAGCCGGTGCCCGTCGTCTGCACCAAGGACGACGCACCCCTGGACCTCGCCCGCTGGAGCCGCGCCATCGCGGACCAGTCGGACATGGCGGACCCGATCCAGATGAAGCTGAACGAGCTTCCCCGGACGGCCACCGCCAAGATCAAGCGCCTTGAGCTGGCCCGCCGGCTGGCCGACCAGGTGACCCACGAACTGGCTTCCTGACCAGACCCCCCAGCGCCGGTCGGACGTCGAGCCCCGACGAAGTGGCCCACCCCCCGGCGTCCGACCCGGCACCATCTCCCGCCCACCACACCCCGGAGACGCAGACATCATGTCCTCGACCCCCATGACCCAGGACGGCCGGCGCAAGCGCCTCGGCTTCACCCTGGCTCTCCTGGCCTTCGCCCAGCTGATCATCTCCATCGACTACAACATCGTGTACGTGGCCCTCCCGGACATCGGGTCGAGCCTCGGCTTCTCCGCCCAGACCCTCCAGTGGGTCGTCAGCGCCTACGCCGTCGCCTTCGGCGGGTTCCTGCTCCTCGGCGGCCGTGCCTGCGACCTGTTCGGCCCGCGGCGCATGTTCGTCCTCGGTCTCGGTCTGTACGCCGGCTCCTCGCTCCTCGGCGGTCTCGCCGGCTCGCCGGAGGTCCTCATCGCCGCCCGCGCGATCCAGGGCATCGGCGGCGCCTTCCTCTTCCCCGCCACCCTCACGCTGGTCTCCACCAGCTTCGCGGAGGGCAAGGAGCGCAACCGCGCCTTCGCCGTCTGGGGCACCGCCGGCGGCAGCGGCATGATCGTCGGCTCGCTGCTCGGCGGCGTGCTCACCGAGTCCCTGGGCTGGGAGTCCGTCTTCTACGTCAACGTGCCGCTCGCCGGCATCGCGATGCTGCTCGCCTTCCCGCTCATCAAGCCCGACACCAAGGGCAGCAGCGGCCGCAGCTTCGACCTGCTGGGTGCGCTGACCTCCACCGTCGGCATCACCTCGATCGTCTTCGCCCTGGTCCAGGGTCCGGAGCACGGCTGGGCCTCCTCCTCCGTCCTCAGCGCCCTCGCCATCGGTGTGGTCCTCCTCGTCGCCTTCTTCGTCATCGAGAAGAAGTCCTCGGACCCGCTGCTGCCGCTGAGCCTCTTCAAGAACCGCAACCTGACCACCGCCGTCGGCGTGACCTTCTTCTACATGGCCACCTTCGGCACCCTGCTCTACTTCCTGACCGTCTACTTCCAGGGCGTGCACGGCTACAGCCCGCTGCAGACCGGCATCGCCTTCCTCGTCCCGATGGTCGCCATCGCCATCGGCGCCCAGACCGCGGGCGGCCTCGCCACCAAGCACGGCATCCGCGCCATCATGGTCGCCGCGATGGTCGTCGGTGTCATCGGCACCGCGGTCGTCGGCCTCACCATGGCGACCGACGCCTCGTACTGGATCCTCGTCCCCGGCCTGGTCATCATGGGTCTGGGCCAGGGCGCCGGCTACACCCTGATGTTCGGTGCCGCCGCGATCGGCGTCGCCCCCGAGGACCAGGGCATCGCCTCCGGCGTCGCCTCCACCACCCAGCAGATCGGTGGCGCCGTCGGCCTCGCCGTCCTGGTCGCCATCGCCAACTCCGGCCTGGAGGGCCAGACCGGTGAGGCGCTCCGCGCCGCCACCACCGACGGTCTGCGCACGGCGGTCTTCATCGCCGCCGGCGGCATCGTCATCACCGCGCTGATCGCCCTGGGCCTGAAGAAGCCCGAGCAGCAGGCGGCCCCGGCCGCCTCGGCCGAGCGCGCTCCGGAGACCGCCGGAGTCTGATCCGACGTCCGCGGCTCGGAACCGACGCCAACGGTGAGGGCCCCTACCCGATCGGGTAGGGGCCCTCACCGTTGGCCTTCGTCCGTCAGGAGCTCGCGAGCAGGGCCTCGGCGGAGTCGGGCAGTTCGCGGCCCAGGAGGGAGCGCAGCAGCGGATAGGCGGCGGCGTCCCCGGCGAGGATCCCGCCGAGCAGGCTGTCCCCCTCCGAGTCGAGGACGAGCTTCGCGTACACGTCGCCGCCCGCGGTCCGCCGCGTGAACTCCAGCGCGCCCGGTGTCTGCGCGTGCGCGTCACCGAAGGAGGCGACGTCCACACCCATCAGCTTGAGCTTGGTGGACATGTCGGCACCCGGGAAGCGGGTCGGGCCCTCACCGAGGAGCTGGCCGGCCACGGCCTCCGCCATCCGGTATCCCGGGGCCACCAGGCCGTAACAGCGGCCCTCGACGGCCGCGCACTCACCGATGGCCCAGACGGCCGGGTCCGCGGTGCGGCAGTGGTCGTCGACGAGGAAGCCGCCGCGCTCCCCGCGGGCCAGGTCCGAGGGCTCCGCGAGGGAGTCCTGGGGCCGGACCCCGGCGGAGAAGACGACGAGGCCGGTCTCGATCGACGTACCGTCCGCGAACACCAGGCGGGCCACCCGGCCGTCCGGGCCCGCCTCGATGTGGCTGGTCGCGACGCCCAGGTGGGTGGTGACGCCGAGGCGGCGCACGAGCCGGTCGAGTACCTGCCCGCCGCCGTCGTCGACCTGGACGGGCATCAGCCGGGGCGCCATCTCCACGACGTGCGGGGACAGCCCCAGCGACCGCAGGCCGTTCGCGGCCTCCAGACCGAGCAGGCCGCCGCCGATCACCACCCCGGTGGTGGTGCGGGCGGCGGCCTCACGGATCGTTTCGAGGTCGTCGAGGGTGCGGTACACACAGGCGCCCGGCAGATCGCGGCCGGGCACGGGAGGGACGAAGGGGACGGAGCCCGTGGCGAGGACGAGCGCGTCGTAGGCGACGCGTCCGCCGTCCTCCAGGACCACGGTGCGGGCCGCCCTGTCAACGGCGACAGCCCTGGTGGAGTGACGGAACTCCACCAGGGCGTCTTCGTACAGTTCTGGTTTCACCAGGCTCAGCGCGGCGGGGGGCACTCCGTCCAGCGCGGACGAGAGTCTGACCCGGTCGTAGGCGGGGTGGCTCTCGGCTCCGAGGACCACCACCTTCCAGGTGCCGTCCCGGTCACGGGAGCGGACCTCCTCCACGAGGCGGTGGCCGGTCATTCCGTGGCCGATGACGACGAGGGTGCGGATGGTCATACGGTGCCGTCCTTAAGGGGTGCACTTCGATCAGCTGCCGGTCGCGGCAGGTGTGGTGGACGCCAGGGAGGCGCAGATCGCTTCCACCTGGCGGGTGCAGCCGCCACAGCCCGTCGTGGCGCGGGTGGCGGCGGCGAGTTCGGGGATCTCTCGGGAGCCGGCGTGCCACGCCTCGGTGAGGTCCCGGTGCGTGACGTTGTTGCACAGGCACACGACCGTGTCGGGGCACAGTTCCTGGGAGCCGGGCTTGGCCACGCGGGGGGCGCGGCCCAGGAGCAGGCTCAGCCGGTCGCGCGGTACGGGCAGGTCGTGGACGTACAGCTCGGTGGTGCTGGCGATGGCCCGGTCGAAGCCCAGCAGCACGCCGGCGACGATGCGCTCGCCGGTGATCTCCAGGCGGGCGTAGCGGGTGTTCGCCGGGTCGTTGAGGGTGATCACCTCGTCGGCGGGGTCACCGCCCGGTATCCCGAGGACGACCAGGCCGGGGCCCGCGATGCGGGGACGCAGCACACGGCGGGCGGGGGCCACGCCGCGTTCGCCGGTGGCGAGGTGGCGGGCGAGGGCCTCGGCCTGTGCCCAGCCGGAGGCCAGGGAGCCGCCGCGGCGGCCGCGCTGCTCGGCGCAGTCGCCCAGGGCGTGGATCAGCGGGTCGTCGGTGCGCAGGCAGTCGTCGACGACGATGCCCGTGCGCACGCTCAGGCCCGCGGCGCGCGCCAGTCCGGTCTCGGGCAGGACGCCGGTGCAGACCAGGAGGGTGTCGACGGGCAGGGTGCGGCCGTCGGCGAGGGTGAGGCCGTCGGGCGCGTAGGCGGTGGCCGCCCGGCCGGTGACGACCTCGACCCCGGCCGCCACGAGGCGGTCGGTCACGAGGGCTCCGGCGGTCCGGTCCAGGAGGTGTTCCATGGGCCAGGCGCCGGGGTGGACGAGGGTGACCGGGCGGCCCTTGGCGGCCAGCGCGAACGCCGCCTCCATGCCGAGGGATCCGGCGCCCAGGATCGTCACGGGGGTCCGGGCGTCGACGGCCGCCGGGTCGGTCAGGCGGGCGCAGTCGGCGAGCGTACGGAGCGTGGCGACGCCTTCGGCCAGGGCTCCGCCGGCGGTCCGCAGGCCCGGCAGGTTCGGGAGCAGCGGGGTCGCCCCGGTGGCCAGGACCAGGAGGCCGTACGGGAGGGCCTGCCCGTCGGCGGTGTGCACGCGGCGGCCGGCGCGGTCGATGCGGACGGCGCAGACGCCGGTGCGGACACGGGTGTCGCCGGGCGGCGGGGGCAGTTCCATCGCCGCGGGCGGCAGGCTCCCGTCGAGCGCGGAGGTGAGCAGCGCCCGGTGGTAGGCGGGAGCGTCCTCGGCGCCCAGGATCGTGACGGGATCCTGGAGGCCGACGTGCCGCAGCCGGTCGACGAACTGGTGGGCGGCCGGGCCGTTCCCGATGACGAGGATCGGTTCGGCCGGGCTGGTGCCGGGCACGGTCGTGGTCATGATCGGGCCCCCTCGGGGAGTGCGGCCCCGTCGGGCACGACTGCCTCGGCGGGGAGCGGGTCGGACGCGCGCGCGAGGCTGACCGCGCACACCTTGAACTCGGGCATGCGGCTGCGCGGGTCGAGCGCGTCGTTGGTGATCAGGTTGGCCCTGCCCTCGCCCGGGAAGTGGAACGGCAGGAAGACGGTGTCGGTGCGCAGGGTGGGGTCGAGGCGGACCCGCGCGAGCGTGGAACCGCGGGCCGAGGTCACCCGGGCCCGGTCTCCGTCGGTGAGGCCGGCCCGGGCCGCCGTGTCGGGGTGCACCTCGACGTGGGCCTCCGGGGAGGCGGCCATGAGCTGCGGCACCCGGCGGGTCTGCGCCCCGGACTGGTACTGGGCCAGCACCCGCCCGGTGGTGGCGTACAGCGGGTGTTCGGCGTGCGTCTCCTCGGCGGGCGGGCGGTGTTCGACGTCGGCGAAGCGGGCCCGCCCGTCCGGGTGCGCGAAGCGCTCCAGGAAGAGCCTGGGGGTGCCGGGGTGGTCGCCCGCCCCGGCGGGGGTGCCCGGGCACGGCCAGTGCAGGGCCTCCCCCGCGTCGAGCCGCTCGTAGCTGATGCCGGAGTAGTCTGCGGGGCCGCCGGCCGAGGCCCGGCGCAGCTCCTCGAAGACGGCGCGCGGGGAGGTCGGGTAGCGCTCGGGCAGGTCGCCCAGGCGGGTGGCGAGGGCGTGCAGGACCTCCAGGTCGGAGCGGGCTCCGACTGGCGGGGCAAGGAGTCTGCGGCGGCGCAGGACGCGGCCTTCGAGGCTGGTCATGGTGCCTTCCTCCTCGGCCCACTGGGTGACGGGCAGCACCACGTCGGCCATGCGGGCGGTCTCGGAGGGCACGAAGTCGGCGACCACGAGCAGGTCGAGGGAGGACAGCCGGGCGGCGATGCGTTCGGAGCGCGGCGCGGACACGACCGGGTTGGCGCCGAAGACGAGGAGGGCGCGGGGGCCGTTCCCGGTGCCGAGGGCGTCGAGCAGTTCGTACGCGCTGCGGCCGGGGCCGGGCAGGGTGTCCGGATCGACGCCCCAGACCCCGGCCACGTGGGCCCGGGCGGCCGGGTCCGTGATCATGCGGTAGCCGGGGAGCTGGTCGGCCTTCTGGCCGTGCTCGCGGCCGCCCTGGCCGTTGCCCTGGCCGGTGAGGCAGCCGTAGCCGCTGCCTTCGCGGCCGGGCAGACCGAGGGCGAGCGCCAGGTTGATGAAGGCGGCGACGGTGTCGGTGCCCTTGCTGTGCTGCTCGGCGCCGCGTCCGGTGAGGACGTAGGCGCGGGAGGAGGCGGCGAGCATCCGGACGGCTTCGCGCTGGTCGCTGACCGGTACGCCGGTGACCTTCTCGACGCGCTCGGGCCACCAGGAGGCGGCGCGCTTCCAGGCGGCCTCGAAGCCGGCGGTGCGCCGGTCGACGTACGCCTGGTCGGTGTGGCCCTCGACGACGAGGATGTGGAACAGGCCCAGCGCGAGGGCGAGGTCGGTACCGGGGCGCGGCTGGAGGTGGAGGGCGGCGCGTTCGGCGGTGGGGGTGCGGCGCGGGTCGATGACGATCAGTCGGGCGGCGGTGAGGTGCCGCATCAGCGGGGGCATCGTCTCGGCGGGGTTGGCGCCGGCGAGCAGGACCGTGTCCGCGGTGCCGAGGTCGGTGACGGGGAAGGGGAGTCCCCGGTCGAGGCCGAAGGCGGCGTTCCCGGCGGCGGCGGCCGAGGACATGCAGAAGCGGCCGTTGTAGTCGATCTGGCTCGTGCCGAGGGCGACGCGCGCGAACTTGCCGAGCAGGTAAGCCTTTTCGTTGGTGAGGCCGCCGCCGCCGAACACGCCGACGGCGTCGGGGCCGTGTTCGGCGCGGAGCCGGGCGAGGGAGGCGGCGACCGTGTCGAGGGCGGTGTCCCAGTCGGTGGGGCGCAGCGTCCCGGAGGCGTCGCGGACCAGCGGGGTCGTGATCCGGTCGGGGGTGCCGAGCAGGGCGGGGGCGGTCCAGCCCTTCTGGCACAGGCCGCCCCGGTTGACGGGGAAGTCGGGGTCGGGTTCGACGGTGGCGCCCCGCCCCGACGGCCCGCCGGGGGCCGTCGTGGCGGTGAGCCGGGTGCCGCACTGCAGGGCGCAGTACGGGCAGTGCGTCGCCACCTGGCCGGCGGGGGCCGGCACGCGTTCGGTGTCACGCATGGACGGACTCCGTCCGGCGGGAGTCGGCGGCGGCGGTGTTCCGTGCGGCGGCCGCGCGGGCGGCGGCGGCACCGGCCCGCTCGCGGCGGACGTAGACGACCCAGGTGACGGCCGCGCAGACCGCGTAGTAGCCGAGGAAGGACAGGAAGGCGGGCGTGCCGTTGGCCTCGCCGCCGCTGTAGGCCCCGCGGAAGGCCAGGTTGATGGCGACTCCGCCGAGCGCTCCGACCGCTCCGGCGATGCCGACGGCGGCGCCGGACAGCCTGCGCGCGGTGGCGAAGGCCTCGGTGGCGTCGCCGCCGGCGACGATGCGGGCCTCGGCGTCCCGGGCGAAGGCGGTGGGGATCAGCTTGTAGGTGGAGCCGTTGCCGATGCCGCTGAGGACGAAGAGGGCGGTGAAGCCGGCGATGAAGAGCGGCAGGGAGTTCTGCGAGGAGGCCACGAGCAGGACGACGGTGCCGGCGCCCATCCCGCCGAAGGTGGCGAGCGTGACCCGGGCTCCGCCGATCTTGTCGGCGAACCAGCCGCCGAGGGGGCGGGCGAAGGAGCCGAGCAGCGGGCCGAGGAAGGTGTACGAGGCCGCTTCGAGGGGGGTCGAACCGAACTGGGTCTGCAGCACCAGGCCGAAGGCGAAGCCGTAGCCGATGAAGGAACCGAAGGTGCCGACGTAGAGGAGGGAGATCCCCCAGGTGTCGCGGTGGGCGAAGGCCTGGCGCTGGGATCCGGGTTCGGCCTTGACTGCGGCGATGTTGTCCATCTTCAGCGCGCACAGCAGGGAGATCCCGACGATGAGCGGGAGGTAGACGGCGGCGACGTAGGCGGGGTGGGTGTCGCCGACGGTGGAGATGACGAGGAGGCCGAGCAGCTGGACCGCTGCGACGCCGAGGTTGCCGCCGCCGGCGTTGAGGCCGAGGGCCCAGCCCTGGTGACGGCGGGGGAAGAAGCTGGTGATGTTGGTCATGGAGGAGGCGAAGTTGCCGCCGCCGACCCCGCCCACGGCGCTGATCAGCAGGAACACCCACAGCGGGGTGCCGGGCTGCTGGATGAAGTAGACGGTCGCCAGGGTGGGGGCGAGGAGGATCGCCGAGGCGAAGACGGTCCAGTTGCGGCCGCCGAAGCGGGTGACGGCCCAGCTGTACGGCGGGCGCAGGAGGGCCCCGACGAGGGTGGGGGTGACCACGAGGAGGAACTTCTCGTCCGGTGCGAAGCCGAGGCCGATCTCGGGCGTCATGAACAGGACGAGGACCGACCACATGCTCCAGACGGAGAAGCCGATGTGTTCGGAGGCTACGGACAGGAAGAGGTTGCGGCGGGCGATGCGCTTGCCGCCGCGCTCCCAGCGCTGTTCGTCCTCGGCGTCCCAGTCCTCGATCCAGCGCCCTTTGGCTGATCTCTTCGCACTCATCTGACCTGTTCTCCTTGTTTCTCGGGCGGTTGGCGTTCGGGCACGGCGTTCAACGGCACTGCACCGGCGGTACGTCGGCCAGGGCGCGGTCGACGAGCGCGCCCGCGGCACCGAGGTAGCCGGCCGGGTCGCACCACCGGGCGACGGTGTCGGGGTCGAGCCCGTGCCCGGGCATCTGCGCGAGTACGGCGCCCAGGGTCTGCCCGTTCGCCGCTGCGGCGGCCGACGCCTCGCTCATGAGTTGTTTCGCGGCGGCCTTGCCCAGGCTCGGGGCGAGTCTGGCGGCGATGCGCTCGGAGACGATCTGACCGCCGGTGAGGCCGAGGTTCTCGTGCATCCGTGCGGTGCGGACCTCCAGTCCTTCGGCGAGCTCGACGGCGGTGTGCGCCGCTCCGCCGGTCAGCCGCAGGGCTTCGCGCAGCAGCTGCCATTCGGCGTGCCAGACGCCTGCGGAGCGCTCGTCCTCGGTGACCAGGCACTGCGTCAGGCCGGCGGAGATCACCGGGACCTGGAGGGCCGCGGCGCGGATGAGGGTGGCGAGCACGGGGTTGCGCTTGTGGGGCATGGCGGAGGAGCTGCCGCGTCCGGCGGCGGCCGGCTCGGCGACCTCGCCGACCTCGGTGCGGGTCAGCGACTGCACGTCGACGGCGATCTTGCCGAGGGCTCCGGCGGTGAAGGCCAGTGCCGCGGCCAGGTCGGCGAGCGGGGTGCGCAGCGCGTGCCACGGCAGGACGGGGCGGGCGAGTCCGGTTTCGGCGGCGAAGGCGTCGACGAGCCGGTCCAGGTAGGCGCGTTCGCCGTCGGCGTCCCCTTCGGGGCGGTCGATGTCGGCGTACTCCAGGTAGCCGGCGAGGGTGCCGGCGGCTCCTCCGAGGGAGACCGGCAGGCCTTCGCCGAGGACCCGGGCCAGCCGGGTGTCGGCGTCGAGGACGAGCCGGCGCCAGCCCGCCGCCTTGAGGCCGAAGGTCGTGGGTACGGCGTGCAGGGTCAGGGTGCGGCCCGGCATCGCGGTGTCGCGGTGGGTGCCGGCCAGGGCCTCCAGGGCCCGGGCCGTCCGCGCCAGGTCGGCGCGGACCACGCGCAGGGTCCGGGCCGCCACCAGCATGGCTCCGGTGTCGAAGATGTCCTGGCTGGTGGAGCCCCGGTGGACGTAGTCCGCGGCCCGGGGGTCGCGCCGGCGGACTGCCTCGGTGAGTGCCTGGACGAGGCCGACGACCGGATTGGCGGTCTCCCTCGCGGCGAGGGCGAGGGCCCGGAGGTCGAAGTTCTCGGCCCGGGCGGTCTCGGTGATGGCGTCGGCGGCGGTCCTCGGCAGGGTGCCGAGTCCCGCCTGTGCCCGGGCCAGGGCGGCCTCGGCGTCGAGCATGGCCTGGAGCCACGCCCGATCGCCGACGGCCGCCTCGGCCGCGGTGCCGGCCCGCACGGGAGAGAGCAGGCCGGCATCCATCAGGTGGGCCCCCTCGGAGGGGTCCGTCATACGATCACACCGGGCAGATGGTCGTCGGCTGCCTCCTGGGTGACGGCTCGGACGCCCGTGGGGACGTGGGCGACGGGCGGCAGGGCCAGGACGGCCCGGGCGATGGCGTCGGAGTCCCCGAGGGTCACGGAGTCCACGCCGGGCCGGATGCCGGCGGCGGTGACCCAGTGGACGGACTCGGTGGGCACGCCGTACGCGAAGCGGCGCGGGTGGGCCGTGCCGCGGGCGTCGAGGAGCCGGTACGGCCGCTCGGTGACCGCGAGGCCGCCGGTCTGGTAGCCGCCCTGCCCGCCGGTGACGACGAACGGCTTGGCCTGGTCGGTGTCCAGCAGGTGCTGGAGCAGCGGGTCGGCCGTGCGCCGCAGGTCGGGCTCGGGCAGCCGGGCCTCGATGAGGACCTGCGCCTTGATGACCGGGCCCGGCACCGTGGTGGACGCGGCCTGGTACGTCTGCGTCTCGGGGTCGATGCGGACCTGGGTGCCGGGGCCGGTGACGGTGAGGATGCCGGCCTCGATCAGGGCGATCATCTCCTCGATGCGGGTGGCCGGCGGGCCGATGGAGAGGAAGCCGTTGAGCGGGGTGTACCAGCCTTCGAGGTCGTCGCGGTGCGAGTCGCCGTCCAGACCGCCGTGGTCGACGGCGAGGCGGATCTCGTTGCGCAGGTCGCGCATGACGTCGAGGGCCGACTTGACCGGGCCGGTCACATTGCCCTCGCGTGCGGCGACCACGTCGGCCGCGAGGTACTCGATCAGCCACTTCTGGTAGGCGTCGCGGTCGGCGAACTCGGTGTCGCCGTACGGGACGGAGAGCTTCTCCCAGCTCCAGTACTGCTCCTCGGGGATGCCGTACCGGGCGACCAGGGCGGCCCGGTCGGCGGCCTCGTCGAGGGCGAGGTAGCGCTCGGTGAACGCCTCGCGCTCCTCCTGCCGGCCGTTCGCGGCGAGCAGCGCCCCGTAGTAGACGCTCTCGACCTCCCGCGAGATGTAGGGCCACAGGTCGGCGTTGAAGGTGACCGGGTCACCGTCCCCAGCGCGCTCGCGCAGGCCCTCGATGTAGTCCGGCGTCAGGAGCTTGGGGTAGTAACGGCCGTACGCGCCCTTCTCGTTGTCACCGCGGGCGTGGTACGGGATCCCGCGCCGGGAGAAGGCGTACAGCCGGGGCTCCTGCCCGGAGGGGTGGTAGGTGAGCTTCCCGTCCTCGCCGCGCAGGAAGCTGCCGCCGCGGCCGTGGCTGAACAGCGACATGTAGTCGAAGAAGTTCAGTCCGAGGCCGCGCAGGAGCACCGACTGGCCGGGCCGGACCCGCGCGAGGTCGACGTCCGCCGGGTTCCCCGGGGTCAGGTACGTCAGGTAGTGGATGCGGGCGAGGGAGGCCGTACGGGCCTCGCGGGGGGTCAGGCGGGCCGGGACGTGGCCCTGGGCGAGGATGATCGCGTCCAGGTCGTTCAGGCGGGTGCCGTCCTCCAGGCGGACGCCCTGCGGGCCGCCGGGCATGCCCTGGGTGTCGGCGAGGGCCACGGCGCGGGAGGCGTGGACGTGGATCGTGACGTGCTGGGGGGCGCCGACGACGACGCGCTGGAAGCACTCGCCGAGGTAGGCGCCGTAGAAGGCGCGGGTGGGATACGTGTCCGGGCCCAGGACGGCGGCCTCGGCGAGGGTGCCCTCGTCGTAGTCACCGAACTGGCCGAGGACGGAGAGGGACTTGGCCCACTCGTAGAGGCTCGGGCCGGGCTCGACGGGTCCGTCGATCGTGCAGCTCTCGTCGGTGTAGACGGTGATCTGGCAGGCGACGGTGTTCATCAGCAGGTGGCGGGACTGGCTGGAGCGCCAGACCTGGCCCGCGCCGGGTACGGAGGGGTCCACGACGTGGATGGCGACCGAGTCGTGGGAGGGTGTCCGGCGTTCGTTGGCGGTCAGCCGCTCGACGACGGAGAGCCCGCGGGGGCCGGCGCCGATGACGCATATCTCGACGGATGAATGGGGCATGCGTGGTGTCCTTCCTGGTGGCCTGCGGCCTTCGGAGGCGGCGGGGCCGCCGCGGGTACCCGTACGGTCGGGGTGGGGCTACTCCGTGGCGGCTGCGGAGGCGACCAGGCGCGCGAGTTCGAGGCGCTTGATCTTGGTGGTGGAGGTCTGCGGGACGTCCTCGAGACGCCACTGGACCGGGTCGGCCATGTGGGGCAGACCGACGACCGCGGACTTCCAGGCGATCGGGTCGAGCGGCTCGTCGTCGCGGGTGCAGACGACGGGCACGGGGACGCCGTCGGCGCCGGGGATGATGATGACCTCGATCAGTTCGTGCAGCCGGCTGAAGAGCTTGTCCTCGATCTCCAGCGTGGAGCCGATGCCGGGGATCTCGTCGACCTCGCGGTCGAGCAGGTGCAGGCAGCCCCACTTGGTGCGGTAGCCGAGGTCGCCCATGCGCCACCAGCCGTCGTTGACCTGCTTCTCCCAGCGCTCGTGCTCGTCGAGGTAGGTGATGATGCGGCCGTCGGACTTGATCTCGATGAAGCCGGGGTTCGTCTTGGTGACGGGGTTGCCGTCACGGCTGACGACGCGGACGTTGGTCATGCCGGGGAACGGCGATCCCACGCAGCGGCCGTCGAAGTCGGCGCCGCCCTTGCGGGTGTAGGTGCGCGCCGCGATGGGGCCGACCTCGCTCTGGCCGTAGGCCTGGGCGAAGAGCGGGTTGCTCCGCTCGGTGGCGTTGAGCAGGATGGAGACGGTGCGCGGGTGGATCGCGTCGAAGGTCGAGCTGAAGTACTTGACGTTCGCGAGCGGGCCGCGCGGGTCCTTCGCCAGGGCCTCCCAGCGCAGGAAGGTGTTGGGGTGGGCCTCGATGAAGCCGGGCGGGACCTGGGCGAAGATGTCGCCGACCGTCTCCGGCTCGTCCTCGCGCAGGACGATGAGGGTGTGTCCCTGGAGGATCGAGATCGGCATGGCGGTGAACATCCGGGAGTGCACGAAGGAGACGTGCACGGCGACGGGTTCGCGCTTGCTGACGGCCGAGAAGACGGTGGCCTGCGGGCGGTAGCGGGCCTCGAAGGTGTGGCCGGTGTGCACGGCGAGCTTCGGGGTGCCGGTGGTGCCGGAGGTGTGCGTGATCAGGGTGGGGTGGTCCGGCGGCATCGGGATGGCCGGGACGCGGGGCACTCCGGCGAGCGAGGCCAGGGCCAGGGCGCCTTCGTAGGTGCCCGTGGTCAGCAGCACCTTGGCCGTGATGTCCATGATCTCGGCCGGCAGGTGGTGGTCCAGCTTGTCCTGGTCGGTGATGAGGAAGGGCTGGTCGATGCGCTTGACCAGCACGGCGACCGTCTCACCGTCGAGCTTGGGGGACAGCAGGGCCGGGATGGCGCCGATGCGGGCGATCGCGCAGGCCAGCAGGGAGATGTCGAAGCCGTCGGACTTGTGCACGACGACGTGGTGGTTCGGACGGACGCCGACCGACCACAGGCGGGAGGCGAAGTCATCGATGAGGTCGGCGAGTTCGGTGAACGTCGCACGGCGCCCCAGCTGCGGGGCGATGTCCAGGTCGTGGTCCATGACCACGAGCCCCGCGGGGGTCCGGGCAGCCGCTCGGTCGAAGAGCGTACCCAGCCGGATGCCCTTGTTTCCTATGCGCTGGAGAAGCATGGCCTCGTTCTCTCAAGAGTGTCTGCTGGCCTGGGGAGTGGCCGGCACCGGACGGGGGACACCCCGGTGCCGGCGGCCAGATGGAAGGTGGAGCGGAGAAGGGTGGAGCGGGAGGAGCGGGAAGCGGGGGGAGGGGAAGGCGGGAGGCGGAAGGCGGGAGGCTGCGGGGGGTCAGCGGCCTTCTACGACGTCACGGATCCGCGCGAGGGTGGCGTCGAGGTCCTGCTCGAGCTTCTCGGTCCAGTCGGTGATGAACTGCTTGCGCTGGACCTCGTCGAGGTCGGCCACGATCTTGTGGATGCCGGCGGTCGCCTTGCCCATCCGGAAGTGGTGGACGAGGACCGAACCGGAGCCCTGCTCGGCCGGCTCGATGTCGAAGCCCCAGATGGACTCCTGGTCCTCCTGCGCGTGCGTCAGCATCATCCAGCGGAAGGTGCGGCCGGGCTCGGCGGCCGTGACGCGCGCCTCGGTGTACCAGGTGCCGCGAACCAGCGGGGCCCAGCCGACGACGTCCTCGGCGCGCAGGTTCTCGCCGCGGAAGACGGAGCCGACGCTGGAGGGCTCACCGGAGATCCACTCGCCGCCCTGGCATTCCGGGCTCCATTCGCCGCTCCGGGTCAGGTCGCTGACGACGTCGTAGATCTCCTGGGCGGTGGCCGCGACGGGAATGTCCGCGCGGACCTCGAAAAGCGGGGTCGAGTCGATGATGGAGTTCGTCATGGCCGAAATATTGCTGCCCGCGCATTCAGCGATCAACAGCCTTCCAACAGATCCGTCAGGTGCCGGAAAATCATCCGGGCAGCACATTTCACATACCGTTTACGGGCATGCCGGAGCGGCGCCGCAACGAAATGTCGCGGCGCCGCCGAATGAATTCCGGTTCGGAATTCCGGGCCGGGTCCGAAATGCTCGGCCGCGTCGGGAATTCCGGGTTCAGCTCCTGACCCGCAGGACGAGCTTTCCCGTCACCTTGCCCTCGTCCAGCAGCCGGTGGGCGCGGGCCGCCTCCGAGAGCGGCAGCACCTCGGTTCCGCGCGGCCGGAGCAGGCCGGCCGCCGTCAGCGTGTTGACGTAGGCGGCGGCCGCGGCGAGCCGGCCCGCGGTGGCGTGCGAGATGGCGAAGCCGCGGACCGAACAGTCCTTGAGGTAGAGCGGCCCTACGGGCAGCACCGGGCGGGTGCGCATCCCGGAGAGCACCACGATCCGGCCGCGGCTCGCCAGCAGGTCCACCGCCGTCTCCAGGTCGTTGCGCGCCGAGGTGTCAACGTGGATGTCGACCCCGTCCGGGGCGAGTGCGCGGATCCGGCCCGGCAGGTCGGGGTCGTTGTAGTCGACGACCTCGGCCGCGCCCCGCTCCCGTACGTACGCGAAGTCGCGCGGCGAGGCCGTCGCGATCACCCGGGCCCCGGCGTGCGCGGCCATGGTGACCAGCGCGCTGCCGACGTTGCCCGCCGCCCCGGCCACCAGCACGGTGTCACCGGCCGTGATGTCGCCCTGGTCGAAGAGCGCGAGGTAGGCGGTGACGGCCGGATGGGCGAGGGCCACGGCGTCCACCGGGTCCACCCCGTCGGGCAGCCGGTAGAGGCGCTCGGCCGGGACGACGGCCTGTTCCGCGGCGGCGCCCTGGCGCCCGTCGTGGCCGAGGCTGTTGCACCAGACGCGGTCGCCGGGCGCGAAGCGGTGGGCGACGGCGGATCCCGCGCGCAGCACGGTCCCGGCGAGGTCCCTGCCGATGACGAAGGGGAAGTCGAGGGGGGTGCGCCAGGCACCCGAGCGGACGAAGGTGTCGACGTGGTTGACGGAGACGGCATCGACCTCGACGAGGACGTCGGACGGCCCCGGCTGCGGAGCGGGGAGCTCACCGAAGCGGATGACCTCCGCGGGACCGAGCTGTTCGATATAGGCAGCATGCATGGGTCGGATTCTGTTCGGGAAGGCCGCCCCGGGAAACCCTGAATCCGGCGTCTGTCAGGTGCCGCAGCACCGGGGAGTATCCGGAGGGGACACCACCGCTTGTTCCGGACAAAGTACCGGAACCCCTCCCCCGTCCGTTTGGGAACCGACACACCGCACCAGGCTTGCGATCCACTTCTACTCACCTGACGTAATGCACCGTGGCGCATGGTCACTTTCGGCCGGTCGGCGCAGTATCCGTATTCCGTCGTCCCTCGTCTTCACCCGAGTACCCACGCCTGCACATACCTTGGGAGTTTCCTGTGGTTACAGCTGCACTTACCGTCAGAAAAGAAACCGCTCGTCAACAGCCGGATTGGGCCGACAATCCGGAATTGCCGAAGGTGCGGGAACAGCTCTCCGAGCGGCCGGCTCTGGTCAACGCCGGGGACGTCCGCCGCCTGCGGTCCCACCTCGCCCGCGTCGCGCAGGGCGAGGCGTTCGTCGTCCAGGCCGGAGACTGCGCCGAGGACCCGTCGGAGTGCGACGCCGGCTACATCGCCCGCAAGTCCGCGCTCCTCGACCTGCTCGCCGGCACCCTCAAGATGATCACCCACAAGCCGGTGGTCCGGATCGGGCGCCTCGCCGGCCAGTTCGGCAAGCCGCGCTCGCGTCCCACGGAGACGGTCGGCGGGATCGAACTGCCCGTGTTCCGGGGCCACATGGTCAACGGTCCCGAGGCCAGCCTCGCCGAGCGCATCCCGGACCCGCACCGCCTGCTGGCCGGCTACGAAGCCGCGTCCAGAGCCATGGCCCACCTGGGCTGGACCGAACCGGCCCGCCGCTCCGGCATCTGCCCGCCGGTGTGGACCAGCCACGAGGCACTGCTCCTCGACTACGAGCTGCCCATGCTGCGCTGGGACGAGGAGGGCAACCCGCTGCTGACCTCCACCCACTTCCCGTGGATCGGCGAGCGCACCCGGCAGATCGACGGCGCGCACGTGGACACGCTCGCCGGCGTGGTCAACCCGGTGGCCTGCAAGGTCGGGCCCTCGATGGACCCGGAGGAGCTGATCGAACTCTGCCGGCGCCTCGACCCGTGGCGCGAGCCGGGCCGCCTGACCCTGATCGCCCGCATGGGCGCCGACCTGGTCTCCGAGCGGCTGCCCGAGCTGGTCGACGCGGTGCGGCAGGCCGGTCACCCGGCGATCTGGCTCACCGACCCGATGCACGGCAACACCGTCAGCGCCCCCGGTGGCCTCAAGACCCGCCTCGTCGACACCGTCGTCGAAGAGGTACGGGGCTTCCAGGAGGCCGTGGTGCGGGGCGGCGGCGTCGCGGGCGGTCTGCACCTGGAGACGACCCCGGACGCGGTCACCGAGTGCGCCACCGGCGCGGAGCACCTCGACGGGGTCGGCGAGACGTACACGAGTTTCTGCGATCCGCGCCTCAATCCGCACCAGGCCTACGCCGTGGTGTCTCAATGGCGTGCCTGAACAAGCAGGGAGATGGGACATGGACAACAAGGTCGCCCTCGTCACGGGAGCCGCGGGAGGTATCGGCCTGGCCGTAGCCCGCAGGCTCGCCGAAGAGGGCGCGGCGGTCGCAGCCGTGGACCGCGACGCGACCCGGCTGCGAGAGGCGGTGGAGAAGCTGACCGCCGACGGGCTCAACGCCCGCGCCTACCCTGCCGATGTCACCAGCACCGAACAGGTGGAGGCGGTCGTCGACCAGGTCGAGACCGAGCTGGGTCCGCTGGACTTCCTCGTCAACACCGCGGGCATCCTGCGCATGGGCGAGGTGCGCGACTTCAGCGACGAGGACTGGCTGCAGACCTTCGAGGTCAACGTCAGCGGCGTCTTCCGGCTGTCGCGCGCGGCCGTGAACCGGATGGTCCCGTACAACCGCGGAGCCATCGTGACGGTCGCCTCCAACGCGGCCGGCACCCCGCGGACCGGGATGGCCGCCTACGGGGCCTCCAAGGCCGCCGCCACGATGCTCACCAAGTCCCTGGGCCTGGAAGTCGCCCGCTACAACATCCGCTGCAACGTCGTCGCACCCGGTTCCACCGACACCGCGATGCTCGCCTCCATGTGGGAGGACGAGCAGGGACCCGCCAAGACCATCGCCGGCAATCCGGAGTCCTACAAGGTCGGCATCCCGCTGGGCAAGCTCGCCCGCACCTCCGACATCGCCGAAGCCGTGCTCTTCCTGCTCTCGGACCGCGCGGCCCACATCACCCTGCACGTCCTGACCGTCGACGGCGGGGCCACGCTCGGCGCGTGACCCCCGATCGCCCCAGCCCTTTGAGGAACGACACCTCCGAGAGGACCAACATGGCCGGCATACCGACCATCGAGCACTATCCCCTCCCGACCGCGGGAGACCTGCCCCCGTCCGTGCCCCGGTGGACGTTCGACACCGACCGGGCCGTGCTGCTCGTCCATGACATGCAGCGCTACTTCCTCGCGCCGTTCCCCGAGGGACTGCGCGAGCAGCTGACGGCCAACGCCGTCCTGCTGAGGGAGCACTTCGCGGCCGCCGGCGCCCCCGTCGCCTACACCGCCCAGCCCGGCGGCATGACCCCCGAGCAGCGCGGCCTGCTGGCCGACATCTGGGGTCCCGGGATGCGTACGAGCCCCGAGGACCGCGAAGTCGTCCCGCCGCTCGCCCCCGCCGAGGGTGACTGGGTGTGCACGAAGTGGCGCTACAGCGCCTTCTTCAACACCGACCTGCTGGAGCGGATGCGGGCGGCGGGCCGCGACCAGCTCGTCATCTGCGGCGTGTACGCCCACGTCGGCGTGCTGACCACCGCCATCGAGGCCTTCAGCCACGACATCGAGACCTTCCTCGTCGCGGACGCCGTCGGCGACTTCAGCGAGGCCGACCACAAGCTGGCCGTGGACTACGCCGCCAAGCGCTGCGCGGTCGTCACCACCGCGAAGGAGGTCACCGGATGACCTCCCCGCTGCTGGCCCGCGTCCTCGGCCCCAACCCGCCCCCCTTCGCCCTGCTCTTCCGGCCCGAGGCCACCGGCCCCGGGGTCCTCGAGGTCGTCGTCGGCGACACCGCCACCGTCGAGACCCTGGCCCAGCTGCGCCCGCCGCGGGCCCAGGAGGCGCGGGGCGAGGCCGGCGCCCGCCACGAGGTACTGGCGCTCGTCCCCTATCGCCAGATCGCCGAGCGTGGGTTCGCCGCCCCCGACGAGGACACCCCGCTGGTCGCGATGACCGTCACCGGCCAGGAGCGCGTCTCCCTGGTCGAGGCGCTCGCCCTCATCCCCGACCTGCCGATCGAGCTGGAAGGCGGCCGGTTCGACGTCTCCGACGAGGAGTACGCCGACACCGTGCGCCGGGTGATCTCGGACGAGATCGGTGAGGGCAAGGGTGCCAACTTCGTCATCAAGCGCTCGTGGTCCACGACCATCCGCGAGTACTCCACCGGACACGCGCTGACCCTCTTCCGGCGGCTGCTGGAGAGGGAGTCCGGCGCGTACTGGACCTTCCTCGTGCACACCGGCGAGCGCACCCTCGTCGGCGCGAGCCCCGAACGGCACGTCAGCCTGCACCACGGCGCCGCCGTCATGAACCCCATCAGCGGCACCTACCGCTATCCGGCGGCCGGGCCCTCCCTGCCGGAGGTGATGGACTTCCTCGCCGACGCCAAGGAGGTCGACGAGCTCTACATGGTGGTGGACGAGGAACTGAAGATGATGGCCCGGATCTGCGAGGGCGGCGCCCGCGTGGACGGCCCGTACCTCAAGGAGATGGCCCGCCTCGCCCACACGGAGTACTTCATCGAAGGGCGCAGCGAGCGCGCCCCGGAGGAGATCCTGCGCGAGACCCTCTTCGCGCCGACGGTGACCGGCAGCCCGCTGGAGAGCGCGGCCTCCGTCATCGCCTCGTACGAGCCCCAGGGCCGCGGCTACTACAGCGGCGTCCTGGCCCTGATCGGCCGCGACGAGGAGGGCGGGCACGCGCTGGACTCGTCCATCCTGATCCGCACGGCCGACATCTCCGCCGCCGGCGAGGTCGGCATCGGCGTCGGCGCCACCCTCGTGCGCCACTCGGACCCGTGGTCGGAGGTGGCCGAGACCAAGGCGAAGGCCGCCGGGATCCTCTCCGCGCTGGAGTCGCCGGCCGGCCGGGCCCGGTTCGCCTCGCACCCCCACGTCCGTGCGGCACTGGAGGAGCGCAACCGGACCATCGCCGGCTACTGGCTCGGGGAGGAGAAGGAGCGGGCCGCCGTGAACCCGGCACTGGCCGGGCGGCGCGTCCTGGTCGTCGACGCCGAGGACACCTTCACCGCGATGATCGCCCGGCAACTCCATTCGCTGGGCCTGGACGTCACCGTCCGCCGGTTCGACGAACCGTACGCGTTCGCCGACCACGACCTGGTCGTGATGGGCCCCGGCCCGGGCGACCCGCGCGACACCGCCCACCCCAAGATCGATCACCTGCGGTCGGCCGTACGGACCCTCGTGGACGAGCGCAGGCCCTTCCTGGCCGTCTGCCTCAGCCACCAGGTCCTCTCCACCACCCTCGGCTTCGAGCTCGTGCGGCGCAGCGAACCGAACCAGGGCGTGCAGAAGGAGATCGACTTCTTCGGCAGACGGGAACGGGTCGGCTTCTACAACACCTTCGCCGCGCGTTCCGCAGTGGACTCGGCGATCGTGCCCGGCGTCGGGCTCGTGGACATCAGCCGCGACCCGCTGACGGGCGAGGTGCACGCATTGCGCGGCCCGCACTTCGCCTCGATGCAGTTCCACGCCGAGTCGGTGCTGACGCAGAACGGCCCGCAGATCATCGGGGAGCAACTGGCCTCGCTGACCGCCCGGATGCTCGCCGCCTGACCCGCGCCCGACACCGGTACGGGGCGGTCCCGAGCGGATCGCCCCGTACCACCCGCCCAACCTGACAAGGTCCCGTGGCCCGCCTGGCTGAACTCATCCCGGGCCGGAACCATTAGTTTCACCCAGCGAGGAGTCAGCCCACATGATCACGACGGGAATTCGCAGTGCGAGCAATGCTCTTTCAATCGGCGTGCTGGGCACGGGGTCGTACGTACCGGCTCATGTCGTCACGAACGACGAAGTCGGGGCGCCGGCCGGAGTCGACCACGAATGGATCTTCGGAAAGACAGGAATCCGTAACCGCCGGTGGGCGAAAGCCGATGAGGCCACGTCCGACCTCGCGGTGATCGCGGGGCGCGCGGCGCTGGAGAGCGCCGGGATCCGCGCCGCTCAGCTCTCCCTCGTCGTGGTGGCGACCTCCACCCCCGACCAGCCCCAGCCCCCGACCGCCGCCGTCGTGGCGGGCGAGCTGGGCGCGGACCACGGGACCGCCGCCTTCGACGTCAACGGCGTGTGCACCGGCTTCCTGTTCGCGCTGGCCACGGCACAGAGCATGCTGGCCGCCGCGGGCGGTGACGGCTACGCCCTCGTCATCGGCGCCGACGTCTACAGCCGCATCCTGAACCCCCAGGACCGGCGCACCACCATCCTCTTCGGCGACGGGGCGGGTGCCGCCGTGATCGGCCCGGCCGCCGGAGCGGGACGCGGGGTCCTGTCGAACCGGCTCGCCAGTTTCGCGGCCGACCGGCACCTCATCGAGGTGCCCGGCGGTGGCAGCCGCATTCCGACGACTCCGGAGACCCTCGCCGAAGGACTCCAGTACTTCACCATGAACGGCCGCGGGGTCCGCGATTTCGTGGCCGACAACGTACCTCCCGCGATCCGCGCATTCCTCGCGGAACAGCACCTCACCCCGGCGGACCTCGACCACTTCGTTCCGCACCAGGCCAACGGCCGCATGCTGGAAAACCTTTCCGCAGAACTCGGCGTCCGTCCCGGCCGCACCTGGGCGACGTACGAGGAATACGGCAACACGGGTTCCGCCTCGGTACCCATCACCCTCGACCACGCGGCGCGATCGGGCCGGCTGACCGCCGGCGACCTGGTCCTGCTCGCCGGCTTCGGCGGCGGCATGGCCCTCGGTCTCTCGCTCGTCCGCTGGTAGGCCCCCTCCCTCCCCGACCACCCCTGGGGAAACCTCACCCTCAAGGAGATCCCGTGCTGGACTCAACCCTGATCGACGACGCCACCGTCGACGCCTACCTGAACCGCATCGGCGCCACCCGGCCCGCGGCCCCGGACCTCGCGGGCCTGCGCCACCTCACCGAACGCGCCGTGCTCTCCGTGCCGTTCGAGAACCTCGACTACCACCTCGAGGGACGCGAGATCCACATGGACCAGCGTTCCGTCGACAAGGTCGGCCGCGAGAGCCGCGGCGGCGGCTGCTACGAGGTCAACCCCGCGCTCGGCTTCGTCCTGGAGGCTCTGGGCTACCAGGTCGACATCCTGCCGGGCCGCGTCCACCGCCCGGAGGGCCTCGGCCCCTTCCTCGGCCACCTCGCCCTGAAGGTGACCATCGGGGACGACGCCTACCTCGTCGACACCGGCTTCGGCCGCAACAGCCGCCTCCCGCTGGACCTGGGCAGCCGCGAGGTGCAGAGCGACCCGCACGGCGAGTACCAGCTCAAGGACGTCGAGGGCCAGGCCGGCACGATCGACCTGTGGCTCGGCGGCCGCCCGCTCTACCAGGTGGTCGAGACCCCGGTCCGCATCGAGGACTACGCGCCCTCGCTGTGGTGGTACCGCACGGCGCCCGACTCCTCGTTCCTGCAGGCGCTCTTCTGCTCCATCCGGACCGAGAACGGCCTCGTGACCCTCAAGGGCCGCCACCTGAACGTCGTGAACGGCGACGAGCGCACCAAGACCGTCCTGGAGGACGACGCCGACGTCATCGCGGCGTACAAGACCCACTTCGGCATCAGCCTCGACGTGCTGCCCGCCGAGCCGGTGAACTCCACCACCACCGGCGTCCGTACCGACTGAGAGAGTGCCAGAGGCCATGGCTGACCTGATCGCCGGCGGGAGCCGGCCCACGAGAGAAGACGAAGCGGTGTCAGCGTCCGGAGCGTCCGACCTGGATGTCCTGGTGGTCGGAGCCGGCCCCACCGGCCTGCTGACCGCCCTCGAACTGCTGCGGCGCGGCATCCGGGTCCGGGTGATCGACCGGGCCACCGAACCCATGCTGACGCCCAAGGCCCTGTCCGTCTGGCCCCGTGCCCTCGACATCCTCGAGGACACGGGTCTGGGCGAGGCGGTGCAGCGGGAGTCCGTACGGATCAACACACTGAGCTACTTCTCCGAAAGGCGACCCCTGGCCTCCTTCGGATTCTCGGACGACCTGGCGTGCCGCACCCTCCCGCAGCACGTCACCGAGAGGCTGCTCACCGAGCGTTTCCAGGAGCTCGGCGGCAAGATCGAGCGCGGTGTGCGGCTCCTGGCCCTGGACGGCGTGGACTTCTCCGGCCGGATCGAGGCCACCGACGGGGTCACCGCCGTGCTGGAGACGCCCGAGGGGCTGGAGCGGATCCGCGTTCCCTTCGTCGTCGGTGCCGACGGCGCGGGCAGCGCGGTCCGCGGCCAGCTGGGCATCGGCTTCGAGGGGTCCACGTACGAGATGGCGTTCGCCCTGGTCGATGCCCGCATCGAGGGGTACCTGCCGCCGGACGAGTGCCACTTCTACCAGTCGGCGAACGGCGCCCTGGTGATCGTCCCCATTCCGGGGGGCATCTTCCGGTTCCTGTCGGTGATGCCGCAGGGCAGCGGCGAGGTCGACGCGCAGATGATGCAGGACATCATCGACGAGCGCGGCCCGCGCGGGGTCCGGATCGACGAGGCCGTCTGGAAGGCGGTGTTCCGGGTGCACGCCCGGCGCGCCAGCGAGTTCCAGCGCGGCCGGGTCTTCCTGGCCGGCGACGCCGCCCACGTCCACAGCCCGGCCGGCGGCCAGGGCATGAACAACGGCCTCCAGGACGCGCACAACCTGGCCTGGAAGCTCGCCGCGGTCATCCGCGGGGAATCCCCCGCTTCGCTGCTCGCCTCCTACGGCGAGGAGCGCTCGGAGGTCACCCGGCAGATCGTCCGCGACACCGACCTGCAGACCCGCGCCTGGCTCGCCAAGGCGAAGGTGACGGTCGCCGCGCGCGACGCGGCGTTCCGTCTGCTCGACCGGACGGGCATCGTCTCGGAGTTCTACGCCCCCGTGATGGCCGGCCGCAGGCTGTCCTACCCGCCGGTCCGCGACACCCAGCAGCCCTCGGGCTGGACCGGCTGCCGCGTACGCCGTGCCCTGCCGGGCGCGCTGGAGGTCGGCGCCGTCTTCCCCCGGCGGCTCGCCCTCGCGTACGGCATCTCCGGCCCGGGAGCCGCCCCGGACCACTGGAACCTGGCGGTCGTCTCCGACGGCAGCCGGGACTGGGAGGAGGAGCTGGGGCACGTCGTCGCCCGGTGGCCACGACTGCGCCAGGTGACGCTGCGCCGCCGCGACGCGGGAGCGCAGGCCGGGTGCCGGGCACCGGGTTACTACCTGATCAGGCCCGACGGGCACATCGTCGCCCATGGTCACGCCCGTGATCTCGGACGGCTCGAAGCCGAACTCCGGAATTCCATCGTCCAGTAATCGGACTCCCCTCTCCGCTGACAGAACGCGTTTCCGGTCGTTCCCGCGAGTTCCCGCCACCAATACCGGGCGGCTCCCACCGCCCTCACAGGGCGGGAACCGGGCGGGAACCTTCCGGGAACTCCTCAAGCGAATCTCTGTTCTGTCGAAAGCGGCACTCGAACAAAAACCAAGGGGAAATAGATATGCGCGTCAAGCTCGCTGGTCTGATCAGCATCTTCTCGGTCGCCCTCGCGCTCGGTCTGGGTGTCACCGGCGAGCTGAACGAGCAGGCGGAGGGTACGACGACCGGACACGTCGTCCTGGCCGAGGACAAGGGCCCCCACGCCCCGGTCCCCGCGCCCAGCCCGCGCCGCTGAACCGCTGCCGAAACTCCGCGGGGGGCCCGTCCGAATCCGGACGGGCCCCCCGCGGTTTCGGCGTTCTCCGCCCGTTCCTGCCCGCGTGGGCCGCGGTTCACCGCTCAGGCGGTCCGCCGGCCGCCCGGCGGTACTCCCATCGCCTCGAAGAGCCTTTCGGCCCGGTCCCGGTACCCGGCCGCCTCCGCCAGCCCGAGGTGCTCGGCGGCAGCCGCCATGCCGTCGAGGGCATGGCCCATCTCGACCCGGTATCCGGATCCCTCGGCACAGCTCAGGGCCCATTCGTGCCGGTGCAGGGCCTCCTCGTGCCGACCGTGGCGGCCGAGCCCCAGCGCCAGGATGTTGGCCACGCGCGAACGCCGCTGCGGCGACATGGTCGAGGTGATCAGCTCCCATGCCTTGGTGCCGTGATCGAGTGCTGATTCCGTCTCGCCGAGGAGGTCCCACACGTCCGCCGAGACGGCGAGCGCCAGCACGAGCGTCTCCGTCGAACAGGAGGAGCTCAACGCCAGAGCCCGGTCCAGACTGGTCCGGGCCTCCTTGGCGTCGCCCGTCGCGCACTGCGTCAGAGCCAGACCCGTGAGGGCAATGGCTTCCAGGTCCGGGTGGTGGAAGTCCCGGCAGAGACCGATGGCCCGGCGCGCCGCATCTGCGGCCTCGTCGTGGCGGCCGAGGGCCGTGCACACCGCGGTGAGGGTGTTCAGGTCCTCCAGCCGCTGCTGCGGCATGGCGGCCCCCCGCGCCTCGAGCGCCTTGACGGCCTCCGTGGTGTACGCGTAGGAACTCGTCAGGTTCCCCAGCCCGTAGTGGACGAGCCCGAGGACCCCGAGGCTGACCACCTCGACGTCCTCGGCGCCGATCCGCCGGGCCCATTCGAGGGCCTCTTCGCTGGCCTCCACCGCCTCCGCGAGCCGGCCGAGCTTCCAGCGCGCGACCCCGAGGTTGTTGAGCATGCTGCAGACCAGCTGCGGGTCCCCCATGCTGCGGGTGGCCGCCAGACCCGCACGGCACACGGCCTCGAACTCGGTGAAGCGGCTGCGGAAGTTCAAATGGAAGGCAGCGTTGCGGGCCAGCGCGAACACCTGCTCCGGGGAGCCTTCGTACCCGTCCCGGGCCAGCAGTGCCTGGATGCCCGCGGACTCCCGGTCGAACCACTCCAGGGCCCGGTCCTCCCGGCCGACCGGTGGCAGCGCGTACTCCGGCCCCGGAGCCGGCTTCATGCTGGACCGGATCGGGAACAGCACCACGCACGCGGCCTCGGTCGCCATCGCGTAGTAGCCGAGCAGCCGCCCGCCCGAAGCCCGTCCCTCCGGTCCGGCCGGCCCGTCCCCGAGGGAGAGCGCGTAGGTACGCACCAGATCGTGGAAGGAGTAGAGCCCCGGTTCCTTCTGCACCAGCAGGTGCATGTCGAGGAGGTCCTCCAGCATGTCCTCCGCGTCCCGGAGCCGGGTGTCGAGCAGGGCCGCCGCCGAATAGACGTCGACCTCCGCCCCGGGATGCAGGCCGAGCAGGCAGAAGGCGTCCCGCAGGCTCTCCTCCATCGCCTTGTACGAGAGGCTCAGGGTCGCGGCCACGCTGCGTTCGCCCGCGCTCAGTTCGTCCAGCCGGCGGGTCTCGTCCTCGAGCCGCTCCGTCAGGTAACCCAGGGTCCACCGGGGCCGGTTGCGCAGCCGCGCGCCCGCCAGCCGCAGGGCCAGCGGCAGGTGCCCGCACAGCGCGGCGAGTTCTGCCGCCGCCTCGGGCTCCTTGGCCACCCGGTCGCTGCCCAGGAGTTCGGCGAGCATCACCTGGCTCTCCTGCGGCGGCATCACGCCGAGGGAGATCCATGCGGCACCGTCGAGTTCGCACACCCGGGCCCGGCTGGTGACGAGCACCAGGCAGTCGGCGGAGGGGGGCAGGAGCGGGAGCACCTGGCCGGCGTCGAAAACGTTGTCGAAGAGGAACAGCAGGCGGCGGCCCGAGACCGTGGCCCGCCACAGCCCGATCAGCGCGGCCTCCTCGTCCGGGATCCCGTCGGCCGGTACGCCGAGGACACGCAGCATCCCGCTCAGGGTCACGGCCGGGCGCTGCGGTTCCTCGCCCGGGCTGAAACCGCGCAGGTCGACGTAGAGCTGGCCCTCCGGATACTGCTCGGCCAGCTGGTGCGCGGCGCGGACGGCGAGCACGGTCTTGCCGCAGCCGCCCATGCCGTCGACGGCGACGACCCGCGGGCCGCCGCTCGTGTCCCGGCGGCAGGCCTCCAGGACCTCGGCCAGCTCGCGCTCGCGTCCGGTGAAGTCCGCGAGGTCCGGCGGCAGGGTGCTGGGCGCGGAGCCGCGCTGTTCCCTGGCCGCCGGAACCGGCGCGGGAAGGGCAACGGGCGCGGGAACCACGACGTCGGCGGCAGCGGCCGCCACGCCCTCGGCGGGTGCCGGTACCGGCACCCGCCCCGTCGCCGGTTCTGAGGCCGGCTCGACGGCGGCAGCCGCAGCGGCGGCCTGCGGGACGGCCGGGCCCGCCAGTTCGGGCGACGCCCGCAGGATGTCCTCGTACATCTTGGTGAGCTGGGCACTCGGGTCGATGCCGAGTTCCTCGACGAGCAGCTCGCGGACCTTGGCGTACTCGGTGAGCGCGTCGGCCTGCCGGCCGGAGCGGTACAGCGCCAGCATCAGCTGACCGCGCAGGGTCTCCCGCAGCGGGTGCTGGGCGATGAGGGTGCGCAGGTCGCCGATCAGCTCGCCGGCCTCCCCCAGGTCCAGGCGCAGGCCGAAGAGCTGCTCGGCGGCGCCGAGCCGCCGCTCCTCCAGTACGGCCGCCGCGGCCTCGACCACGGAACCGCCGATTCCGGACATGACGGGGCCGCGCCACAGCGCCAGCGCGGCGCGCAGCTCCGCCACCGCCTCCGGAGTGCGCCCGTCGGCGGCGGCCCCCCTGGCCTGCCGCAGATGACGGGAGAACTCGTTCAGATCAAGCCGTCCGTCGCCCACGTCGGCCCGGTACCCCGGGCCGTCGGTGACGATCAACTTCCCGCCATCGGGAATCCGTCTGCGCAGTTCTGCAACGGCTTTCCGAATCTGATGGGAAGCGGTTACCGGCGGTTCTTCGTCCCAAACTGCTTCCACAAGCCGGGCAACAGGGACGACGCTCCGCGATTCGAGCAGAAGCGTGGCTAGAACCCGCTCATGAATTTGGCCACCGAGTCTGATACGCGCCCCCGCGGTCCAGCCTTCTAGTGGTCCGAGAATGTTGAAGCACACCTGGCCTTCCAATGGGTCCCCCATGAACCTCTTTGCCCCTGATCCCCTCAGTACTCCCTGGTGGGGAAGCACATTCTCCGGATCCTATGCCGTTACCTAGCGAAGGGGTAGCGAAGCGGGAACGATGCGGTATCGGCAGCTCGGAAGGTTGCGTCCTGACTCGGACTCAGGAGCAGAGATGCAGACTTTCGGCCTTAATGGCACACGACGGACACTGCGCCGTGCGTCGAACCACGCCGGTACCAAGCCGGCCACCGCGCACAGCGCCTACCAGGCGCCGGTACCCCCCGCCCAGCCGGCACCCCTCGCCCCGGCCGCCCCGACGCAGCCCGCGGTGGCCGGGAACCCGCGGGAGCAGATACTCGAGGCCATGATCGCGGAGCTGGGCCCGCAGCTCTTCACGTCGCTGCGCCGCAGCGACCAGCGCGCACGCGGTGAGCAGTACCTGCGCGGTCTGCTGTACGCGGAGGGCCGCAAGTCCATCCGCAACCTGGCGACGGTCGTCGGCGGGGCCGGCACCGAACAGTCCCTGCACCACTTCATCACCGAGTCCACCTGGAACTGGGCTCCCATGCGCGCCGCCCTCACCCGCCACGTCGAGCGCACGGTGCGGCCCCGGGCGTGGGTCGTCCAGTCCATGCCGATCCAGAAGGCCGGCGAGCAGACGGTGGGCATCGACCGCCGTTTCGTCCCGGAACTGGGCTACTCCGTCCACGGCCAGCATTCCTTCGGCATGTGGATGGCGTCCGAGGCGATGAGCGCCCCGGTCAACTGGCGGCTGCACCTCTCCGCGCCGTGGCTGGAGAACGAGGAGAAGCGGCGCCGCGCCGACATCCCGGACTGGGTGGAGAAGGAGTCGCCGGGAGAGTGCGCCGCGGCCTCCGCCCTGGAGGCCCTGGAGTGGGGCGCCGAGGCCCGCCCGGTGGTCCTGCCGTCCCGGGACGTCGTCAGCAGCAGCGTGCTGAGCCGCTTCCACACGGCGGGTGTCCCCGTCATCGCCCGGCTCCGCCCGATGGACCAGCTGCGGGTGGCCGACACGGCCATGCCCGGCTACGGCGCGGGCCCCATCCCGGTCGCCGACATGCTCCAGCACGTACGGGGGCTGCGCCGGCCCGTGGAGTGGCTGGACGGGTCCTCCGGCGCCCCGGTCGTCCGCGAGAGTCTGGTCGCGGGCATCCGCGTCGAGCTGCCGCAGGCCCGCCGGGCGGCCTCCTCGCCTCAGCAGTGGCTGCTGATGGGCGAGTGGACCGACCGCAACGGCCCGCCGAGCGAGCTGTGGCTGACGGACCTCACCACGATGTCGCTCGACGGGCTGACCCGGCTGGCCAAGCTCTCGAAGCGGACGGCCTTCGACAGCGCCGCCACCGGGGAGCAGGTCGGCCTGCGGGACTTCACCGGCCGCTCCTTCC
This sequence comes from Streptomyces sp. NPDC058646, assembly GCF_042716875.1. NCBI lineage: Bacteria > Bacillati > Actinomycetota > Actinomycetes > Kitasatosporales > Streptomycetaceae > Streptomyces > Streptomyces sp. NPDC058646. The sequence goes on from NZ_JBHXRK010000014.1 coordinate 56,936, forward strand.
AGGCCTGGCACCGCCACCTCACGCTCTCCTCGGCCGCCCACATCGTCTCGATCGGCGCCGACCACGCTGCATCCCGCATGCGGGCGGCGGGTGCGGCCGGCAGTCGGGCCGTGGGCCGGCCGCAGCGGCAGACGGACTGAGCCGTGTCGTGCGAGGGTGACGGTACGCCGCGCAAAGGGGAGTGTTCGGGCTTCGCTCCACCCGTTCCCCGGCCCGCCTCACGCGGCGGACCCGACGGGCCGCCGCGGCCCGGCACCGGCCGGCAGGGGCGCAGGTACGCGCATCGCGACCGCGCCGACGACGGTGAAGTAGACGCCCCAGCCCAGCCATCCCCAGACGTCCCAGCCGACGGAAGCGGTGATGAGCGGCGGTCCCACCACGGTGGTGACGGCGAAGCCGAGGTTGAAGGCGGCGAGGTAGGCGGTCTTGCGCCCCTCGGGGATGTGCAGCAGAGCGGCACCGGTGGTGCCGGAGATGATGTACAGCTCCCCGAGGGAGAACAGCAGCGCGGCCGCCACCACCAGAGCCAGGTCCGTTCCTGCGTCGCCGAACGCCGTCAGCGGTACGAGGACCGCGGCCAGCGCCGACAGCAGCCCGCCGCGCCTCATCATCCGGCGGGCCGTCCCGAGGTTCTCGGAGCCCCGGCTCACCCGGACCTGGAGCACGACGACGAGGGCGGTGTTGAGGACCTGGATCAGGGTGACCGTCCAGGCGGGGGCCTGGGTCTGCTGGACCACCCACAGCGGGACGCCGAGCCCGAGCACGAGCGCCGACATGGTCAGGGCCCCGTACAGGGCGGTGATCCGCAGGAAGACCCGGTCCTTCAGGACGCTGACGCGCGAAGGCCCGCCCTCGGCGGACCCGGCCGTGTGCCCGCTGTCGCCGAAGGTGCGGGAGATCAGGGCGCAGCCGACGAACAGGACGGCGGAGAGCACCATCACCCCCCGGTAGGCCCAGGGCTCGCCGATGGCGATGGCCGCCCCGGAGGGCAGGGCCCCCGCCGCCATGCCCGCGTTGCGCAGCGACCTCAGCCGGGCGAGGGCTCCGACCGCCTCCTTGCCGGTGGCCTGGGCGATGAGTTCGGACTCGATGAGCGGGCTGATGCCGCGGCTCAGGACGCCAGCCACGGCGGAGGCGAGCAGGGCGGCGACGAAGGAGTGGGACACGGACAGCGCGAGGAAGGCCGCCGCCCGCGCGAGGAAGAGGACGGTGAGGACGGTGCGGGTGCCGAAGCGTTCGGCGGCCCGCGCGATGGGCATGGCGCCCAGGAGCGACGTGATGCCGGCGACGCTGAGGACCAGGCCGATCTGCGCGTTGGGCAGTTCCACCGCTTTGTCGAAGAAGAGGACGGACAGGGACAGGTACATGCCGAGTCCGACGGCGTCGGAGAGCCCGGTGGCATAGAAGCGTTTCTTCATCAGGGCGGTCCCATCATGTGAGCGAAGGGGATCGCGGGGCCGCTTCAGGCGGCCCGCGCAGGGACCGGCGGCGCGCCGGCCTCCTCGAGTTCGATGCCGAGGGCCCGCTCCACGCGGTCGGCGAGCGCGCGGGCCTCACCCGGCGTCGGCGCACCGAGCAGGAAGGTGGCCAGGTGCAGGGTGCGGTTGCGGCTCACCTGCCCGCCGGGCCGGAACCGGGGTGCGACGTAGGCCAGTTCGGGGAAGTCGGCGAGGACCTCCTCCGTCGGTGTCTGCGCCGTCACCAGCCACTCGCCCGCCGGGATGGGCAGCATCCGCAGCAGTGCGACCCTGCTGAACTCCGGCGCGGTGTCGGGTGGGAGCCCCAGTGCGCTGCGGGCGATCTGTCCGGCGTAGTCGTAGTCCGCGCCCACTTCGAACATGACCGGCATCGGTCCGCCCGCCCGGGCGTTGACCTCGATCACGCGCGGCCCCTGCGGGGTCAGCGCGATCTCGGTGTGCACGGCCCCGGTGGTCAGCCCGATGGCTCTGATCGCCTGGTCCGCACAGTCGACGGCGGCGGCCTGGGCCCCGGCGTCGAGCCGGGAGGGCATCGACACGCCCTCTTCGGCGTATCCGTGCGTCAGCGGCAGCCGGTCGGAGACGACCAGGTGGTGCCGTTCGCCGGCGGCCAGCAGCGATTCCACGCTGCAGTACGCGGCCCAGCCGGTGTCGCCGTCGGCCTCCAGCTCCAGGCGCTCCTCCAGCAGGAAGACGTCCTCCTCCTGGAGGAAGGCCGAGACCGTGGCCCTGCCGTCGCGGTAGGCCTCCAGGAGCTCCTCGTAGGTGGTGACGAGGCGCACGCTCTGGCTGCCCGCGCCCAGCGACGGCTTGAAGACGGCCGGCAGGCCGATCTCGCGGGCCGCGGCGGCCAGGTCCCGCTCCTCGCGCACGACGGCGAACCGCGGCGACGGCACGCCCTGGTCGGCGAAGACCTGCCGCTGCAGGGACTTGGACTGTGCGACGGTCACCGCGGCCAGGGTGTTCCCCGGGAGCCCGAGCCGCTCGGCGAGCTCGGCCTGCGGGCGCAGCAGCAGCTCGGAGTAGGTGACGACCCCGGACAGCGCGTGCCGCTCGTGCAGGGCGAGGCCCACGGTGACCGCCTCGTCCAGGTCCGGCGCGGTCAGGAACTCCCCGTCCAGTCCGCGCCGGGCCCAGTCGGCCCGGACCGGCTCCGGGTCGCCCCAGGCCGAGAGGTGGAGGACGGAGACCGCGGTGCTGAGGCGGGCGAGGGAGTCCAGTGCGTCCTCGGGGGCGTGGCCGCCGATGCCCGAGATCAGCAGGAGGTGGGGTGCGGGGGTCGTCATGGCTGGTCCTTTCGCTGACGCGGGGGTCAGATGCTGATGAAGGCGGGCGGCGGGCAGGGTGCGTGGAGGGGGCGGGCGGGCCCGTGACCGCGTACGGACGGCCGGTGGGGCCGCCGGGCGGAGCGGAAGGAGAGCAGTTCGGCGACCATGTCGTCCAACCGCTCGTGAAGCCCCTCCAGCGGCTCCCCCGGTGCGAAGTCCCCGCCGGTGGCCGCGATGTGGGTGGGGACGGCCCAGCCGCTGAGCGCCCGCACCACCGACCGCATCTGGTCGCAGGCCGTCCCCGCCCCGCGCGGGCCGCCGCCCGCGGCGATCAGGGCGGCGGGCCGGTCGGCGAGGGCGTCGCCGGCGAGGTGGTCCAGCGCGTTCTTGAGCAGGCCGCTGTACGAGCCGTGGTAGACGGGCGTCGCCAGGACGACCCCGCCGGACCGGGCGATGAGGGCCCGCAGCGCGGCGGTCTGGCTGCCGGGCGGCGGGTCCTCGTAGTCGGCAAGCCGGTGGCGGGCGGTGAACTCCCGGCTGAGGTCCAGGAGTTCGTACGCCGTCCCCTCCGCCCGGATGCGGTTTGCGGCCAGCTCCAGGACCCGGCGCGAGACCGAGTCCGGGGCCGGGCTGCCGAGGATGCCGAGGATCACCGCACGGCCCCCGCGGCTCCGGGCCCGCTCGGCGGCTGCGGCCCGGGGTCCAGGACCAGCCGCACCTCGCTCTCGGCGCGGGCGACGAGCCGCTCGACCTCGGCGTGCGAGTCGTGGGTGAAGACGTGCGTGCTGACGCCCGAACCCGAGAACCGCTGTGCGGGGACCACGTCGCCGATGCGGTAGGCGACCCCCCGGAAGTAGGCGTCCTCCGCCACCGCCGAGTCGTCGAAGTCGAGCAGCCTGCCGCCCTGCGTGTAGTGCACCGTCCAGCCCGCGTACGCACCGACCGGTGCACGGCGCCCGGCCCTCGGGTCCGCTCCCGCGTCCGTGCAGATCTTGGCGTGGTCGAGGTCGATGCCCGTGGTGGCGCGGAACGCCTCGGAGATGCCCGCGCCGCCGGGCCGGGCCGCGACCTCGCAGAAGGTGAGACCGCCCTCGGCGACGAACGCCTCCAGGTGGAGCACCCCCGTCCTGACCTGCCAGGCGTCGACGACCTGGCCGAGCAGCTCGTGCGCCGCGGCCCGCAGGACCGGGTCGGCGACCGTGACCGAGGACAGCGGTTCGGCGCGGGAGACCGCCAGGGTGTCCGTCCTGTAGCGGGACACGTCCCACACGACATCGCCCTCGTACAGCACGGCGTCGATGTGGCACATGTCCCCGTCCACGAACCCCTCGCACAGGTGCGTGCCGGGCTGGAACTCCTCCCGGAGCCACCGCTCGACCTGGGCGGCGTCCCGCAGGACGGACACCCCGAAGGAGCCGGATCCGGCGCGCGGCTTGACGACGACCCGGCCGTGCCGGCCGAAGAGGTCCACCACGTCCTCGGGGGTATGGACGAGGTGGCCTTCGGCCGTGCGGATGCCCGCCCGCCGGGCGATGCGCTTCATGACCGCCTTGTCGACGAACTTCCGCGCCGTGGCCGGGTCGTCGCCGGCCGCGCCGAACATCTTCCGCAGCTCGGCGGCCGGTTCCTGCAACCGCTCGGAGACGGTCGCCACCCGGTCCACCGGGTGCAGCGCGTTCACCGCGCCCGCGAGGACCCGTACCGCTTCCGCGTCGAACACGTCCGCCCGCGCCGCGAAGTCGGTGGCGGCGCCCTCGTCGCGAGCCGCGGAGCCGAGCATGCTGACCCGGAAGCGGTCCGGGTCCAGCAGGGGTGATCCGTCGTCCCGCGTCCACACCGAGGGGCCGATCCGGTCCAGCAGCAGGACGTGCGTACGGTCGGCCGGCTCGGTGCGCCACACCAGGGAGCGCTCGATCCGGTCGGCCGCCTGCTCCGCGCGTACGGCGCCCCCCGCGGCCACGGTGTACCGCAGCCGCGGGGCGGGGCCGGTGTGCGTGCCGCTGCGGCCGAGCGGCGTGTGGGCGCGGGCCAGTTCGGGCCAGTCGTACAGGTCCTCGGCGACGGTCGCGGCCACGATGCGGAAGCGGCCCGTACCGCTGGGCAGGATCCGCTGGACGGCGGTGCGCCCGGCGTCGGGCAGGGCGGGGCGGACGGGGCGGCCCAGCGCGCTCTCCGCGGCCGCCGTCACCAGGCTCCGCCGGTGGACGGCGTCGTAGAGGTCGAGCGCCGGCTCGTCGAAGCCGGCCAGGACCAGCGGTTGCTGTCCGCCGCCCCCGAAGACGACCCGCGCGGGCCCTTCGATCCCGGCGGCCACGACCGCCCGCACGGCCCGGGCGGCGAGCTGCCCGGGGACCGCGCCGGCGGTCATCCGCCGCTCGGTGCCCTCGTCGCCGGGGCCCTGGTCGCCGCTCTCGTCCACGACGGCGAGCACGTCGACCCGCTGCCCGGCGGCGACGGCCAGGACGGTGTGCACGGGGTCGCTGACGAAGGCCGGCTCCTCCAGCCCGTCCGGCTCCCGCCACTCCCCCGGCTCGTGCAGTTCGTGCAGCGCGCCCGGCTCCGCCTGCCGGGCCGGTCCGCGGACCGGGTCCGCGGTCGCGGCTCCCTCGGCGGAACGGCCGGTACCGCCGGCGCCGTCGGCTCCGGCTCCGGCGAGGCGGCGCAGGATCCGCGCCTCGGCCTCGTACCCGTCCGACCAGGACAGCACCCCGGCCACCGGATGCCGGGCGTGCGCCCGGCCGAACGCGTTCCGGGCCTCGTCGAAGGTCAGTTCGTCGCGCCGCAGGACCGTCAGCCGTGCGGTCACCGCACCGGCCGCGGTCACGATCCGCTCGACCGGGTCGTCGCCGCCCAGCAGGAGCACGAGGTGCTCGCCGCGGGCCGGTCCGGCACCGGGACCGACATCGGAGGCGGAGGCGCCGTCGAGGGGTTCGAGGCGCAGGGACTCCCGCACCCGCTCGGCCGCCTGCGCAGCGGCCGCGGCCGCCTGCTCGGCGTCCGCGCCCGTCACCATCACGTACCCGAACCGGTCGTGGTTGGTGGCCAGCGCCGGCACCCGGTCGCCGGCCACGACGCCGACCTGGCAGTCGACCACTCCGGCCGGCAGCTCGGCCGGCGTCGGCGCGGCGCCCCGGACGATCCCGCCCGTCCGGCTCCACAGGGTGTGCAGGGCGACCGTGGCCACCGGCGGCGCCTCGTCCGCGACCGGGGCCCCGGTGGCCAGCGCCACCAGGTCCCGGGCGATGGAGCGGCCCAGCGCCAGGGACATCTGGCGGGTCACCACGTGCCCGGCGATCCGGCCGTTGACCTCGATCAGCTCCGGGCCGGTGGGGGTCATCAGCAGTTCGACGTGGAGCGCGCTCGCGCGGATGCCCAGCGCCTCGACCGCGTCGAGGACGAACCGCCGGGCGGCGCCCAGCCCTTCGAAGCGGGCCGGGAAGTGCCCGCCCAGCTCGGCGGTGGTCCCGGACGGTGCGGGCAGCCGCTCCGCGAACCCGAGCACGACGGTGCGGCCGTCCTGCACCAGCAGTTCGGCACTGACGTGGCGTCCGACCGCGTACTCCTCCACCAGGGCGACGGGCGGCTCCCCGCCGGGCCCCAGCGGTACGCCGAGCACCTCGGCCAGCGCACGGGCCGCGTCCTCGCGGGTCCAGGCCACGGTGACGCCCACCGACCAGCCGCCGGCCGTCGGCTTGACGACGCAGGGCAGGCCGATCTCCTCGACGGCCGCCAGCCCTTCCTCCTCGGTGACGGCCCGGCGCCAGCGCAGGGAGCCGATACCGGCCTTCCCGAGGCGTTCCCGGACGGCTCCCTTGTCACCGAGCAGCCGCGCCGCCTCCAGCGATTCGTGGGGCAGACCCAGGTCGCGGGCGAACAGTGCGGCGCTGTGGAGGTGCACCTCGTCACGGCAGATGATGCCGTCGGGGCGGTGGGGGCCGAGCCTGTCGTGCAGCTTCGCGGCGAGGTCCTGGCAGCCTGCCAGCTCCGGCACCTCCACGACGCGCGCGGCCCGTGCGATCAACTCGAAGCCGGGCTTGCCGCGGTACGCGTCCAGGCGTTCCGTGACGAAGCTGACCTCGATTCCTTCGTCAGCCATTTCGGCGACGATGTCAAAACCTCTGATGGATGCCGTCTCCAGCAATACAACATGCATTCGCTCAGCCCCCTGGCTCCTCTTGTTCTGTCGAAGCATCGAGGCCATGGGGGCGCGGGGCAAGCAGGGAAGGCAAACTCCGAAGCACTCCATCACCTCTTCCTGTTCCATTCCTGTTCCATTCCTGTTCCATTCCCGCCCCGATACCGGTCCGATCCCGCCCACACCCCTGCTGAACTGGGGACATAAGTCAAGAATAAATATCAGGATCCATCAGGTGCGATAACCTCCCACATTAATGCGAGGGCCGTTGTCCGTCCTGACCTGCTCCTCTTACCTTGTGCTGCAGAGAACTGCAGAGGCAGCCGAGGAAAAGGACAGAGACAGCGTGCTGACCATCGATATTCCGAAATCCGGCACCGGACACTCGGCCCCGATCACCCACGTGGCCTTCAGTCCGGACGGCTCCCGCCTGGCCACCTGCTCCTACGACGGGACGGCGATCGTCTGGGACGCGTCCGACCCCGGGCGCCCCCTCGAGACGGCCACCCTCCGCCATCGCCGCCTCGTCAACTCCTCTGCCTGGAACCCGGCCGATCCGACCCTGCTCGCCACGGCCTCGGCCGACAAGACGGTCGGCATCTGGCGCATCCCCCGCAGCGGCCGGGCCACTCTGGTCAACGTCCTCGCCCGGCACACCGACGACATCAACTCCGTGGCCTGGCTGCCCGACGGCGAGCGTCTGATCTGCGTCTCCGAGGACGGTCGCGCCACCCTCTGGTCGGCCCTCGACGGCACGTTCGTCACCGAGGTCGGCTCGCACGAGGCGCACTGCATGATGGTCTCCGTCAGCGCCGAGGGCCTCGCCGCCACCGTCGGCGAGGACGGCCTCGTCGCCGTCACCGACACCTCCGCGACCGCCGGTTCCGAGGGCGCCTCCGCGCCCCGCAAGCGCCACTACGAGTCCTCGATCGAGGGGTGCGCCTGGTCCCGGGCCGGCGACCTGCTCGCCGTGGCCCGTGACGACGGCTCCGTCGACCTGCTGACGCGCGAGCTGGACCACGTCCTGACCGTCGAGGTCTCCACCTCCGCCGCCCGTGCCGTCGACTGGGCCGAGGACGACTCGGCGTTCGTCGTCGGTGCCTACGACGGCTCCCTGCACTGGTTCAGCCGGTCCGGCGAGCGGCTGCACACCGTCGCCGACCTCCGCGTGTGGCCGCGCTCGGTGTCGGCCGCCCACGGCCTGGTCGCCGCCGGATCCTTCCGCAACGCCCCGCACCTGTACGACATGGCGGACGCCCGTGAGCTGTCCGGGCCCGACCGCGCCACCCACGGCCCCAACGCCCTCGCGGCCCGCGGGGACGAGCTCCTCGTCGGCGGCGACAGCGGCACCGTCTTCGCCGTCCGCGGTGCGGACACCGCCCACCCCGAGGTCACCGCGATCGAGCTCACCGAGGGCCCGATCCTGTCCCTGGCCACCGACGGCGACACGATCTACGCCGGCACCTACTCGGGCCAGGTCGTCCGCTACGACGGCACCCGCCTGGTGAGCGAGCGGCTCGGCGCGCCGATCCCCTCCCTCACCGTCGACGGCGGCCGCGTCGTCGCGGGCACCTACAACGGCGAGTTCCTCGTCCTGGACCCGCGCACGCTCCTCCTCCAGGAACGCATCGAGGCGCACGGCGGGTCGGTGAAGTCCCTCGCCCCGCTCCCCGGCGGCGGCTTCCTGTCCGCGGCCACCGACCGCACCGTCGAAGCGGGCGCCCTGCACGGACGCACCCGGCTGTGGGAGCACGGCAACCTCGTCAACGCCGTGGCAGGACTGCGCGGCTCCGTCGCCGCCAGCGCCTCCCGCGACCACACCGTCAAGGTCGGGCGGATCACCCGCACCGAGGACGGCAGCTGGAGCTCTGGGCAGGTCCAGACCCTGCTGGGCTCCGACGAGTCCGTGAAGTGCGTGGCCCTCCTCGGGGACCCCGGCCGGCCCACCGTGCTGGCCGGCTCCTACGACTTCAACCTCTACACCTGGCAGGTCGACTGGGCGGACTCGGCGGGAACCCTCGCCTCCGGCCGGGTCCTCGCCGAGTTCGGCCAGGGCCTGTCGTGCATGCTCCCGCTCGCCGACGGCCGCGTCGCCGTCGCGGGCTGGGACGGCCGGATCGCCCTCGTCGGCGCACAGCCCGGCGGGGTCGCCTTCATCGAGCACATCCTCCACATCGACGACATCGCGCGGTCCGCGGGCCGGAAGCAGGTGGCAGCATGACGAACCCGTCCGACACACCGACGTACACACCGCCCGGCACACCGCCGGGCCCGCCGGGAACGGCCCCGGCGACGGTCCGGGCCCGCGTCCCCGTCACGCTCTCCCGCGTACGGGACCGCAGCGCCGACCTCGTCACCTTCCACGGCCTGCCCGACCCCGGCGAGCACTTCGCCGTCGTCGTACCCGCCCCGCCCGCCGCGGTCACCACCACCGACGCGCGGCCGGCCGGCGCCGAAGCGCCCCTGGTGCGCCTGCACAGCGAGTGCCTGACCGGGGACGTCCTCGGCTCGGCCCGCTGCGACTGCGGCCCGCAGCTCGACGAGGCCCTGCAGTCCATCGCCGACCAGGGCGGCGCCGTCCTGTACCTGCGCCAGGAGGGCCGCGGCATCGGCCTGTACAACAAGCTCGACACGTACGTCCTCCAGCAGCAGGACTACGACACCTTCGCCGCCAACCGCATGATCGGCCGCGGCGACGACGAGCGCGAGTACGGGGCCGCGGCCGCCATGCTCCGCGCCCTGGGCCTCACCCGGATCCGTCTGCTCACCAACAACCCCGACAAGGTCCGGGAGTTGCGCGAACACGGCATCGAGATCACCGAGGTCCTGCCCACGGGCGTGTACGTCACCTCCGAGAACGCCCGCTACCTCGCCGCCAAGGCCGAGATCGGCGGTCACCACCTGCCCCGGCTCCAGGAGACCGCAGCATGAAGCTCGAAGACGTCGCCCTCTCCCCGCACTTCAAGGAGTACGCCGACCTCGCCGCCCCCGTACGGATCCACCCGGCGGGCCTGCCCGGCACCGACCCCGAACGGCTGGCCGCCGCCGTCGAGAACCCCGAACTGCCGCTGGCCGAGCGGCTCGCCGCCGGCGCGGTCCTCGGCCTCGTCGGCGACCCCCGCATCCCCTCCCCCGGTGCCGGGCAGAATCCCGCGGCCTCCTTCGTCCCCGGCGGCCCGGTCCGCATCGGCCTCCCCGACGGCGAGTCCGGGTACGTCACGGCCGCCTGGGCGCACGTGGGCGTCGAGGAGGGGTGGATCCGCAAGGAGTGCCCCGAGCACGGCGTCGAGCTCGCCGACTTCTGGATCGCCACCTACCCCGTGACCAACGGCGAGTACCGCGAGTTCCTGGCCGACACCGGCCTGGAGGAACGCCCCACCACCTGGTATCTCGGCGCCTACCCCTGGGACCGCTCCAACCACCCGGTCGCCGGTGTCCGTCCCGAGCACGCCGACGCCTACGCGGCCTGGCTGACCACCCGCACCGGCCACCCGTGGCGGCTGCCCACGGAAGCCGAGTGGGAGCACGCCGCGAAGGGCCCCGACGGCCTCCCCTACCCCTGGCCGGGCGCCTTCGACCCGGCCGCGGCCAACACCCGTGAGTCCGAGGTGCACACCACGACCCCGGTCGGCGCCTTCCCGGCCGGCCGCTCCCCGTACGGCGCCCACGACATGGGCGGCAACGTCGAGGAGTTCACCGCCGACGACTACGCGCCCTACCCGGGCGGCCCCTACGTCGCCGACCACCTGGTCGAGACGATGGGCACCTACCGCGTCGCCCGCGGCGGGTCCTTCTCCCGCTTCGGCGACCTCACCCGCACCCGGCGCCGTCACGGCGCCTTCCCGGGCCCCCTCTACCCCGTCGGCTTCCGCCTGGCCACCAGCGAGCGCCCCGCATGACGGCCGCCGCCCCGGCCCGGACGGCGGCCGGCGCGGGCTTCGAGGACATCCGCCGCGTCCTGGCCGCCCGGGCCCCGGCCCTGTCCGACCTGACCGCCGCCTTCGCTCCGCTGGAGGCCGAGGCCCACCGGCTGCTGCCCCGGCTCGCCGCCGTCCGCCCCACCATCGGCGACACCCCGCTGGTACCGGTCCCCAGCCTGGCCGGCCGCGGCCGGGTATGGCTGAAGACGGAGGCCGCCAACGCCTCCGGCACGGTCAAGTCCCGTACCGCGTACGCCCTCCTGTGCGCGGCCGTGGCCCGCGCCGGCACGCCCGAGGTGCGGCTCGCCGAGTACTCGGGCGGCAGCCTCGCCGTCGCCCTGGCCGACCTCTGCGGCCTGCTCGGGCTGGACATCCACCTGGTGGTCCCGCACGGCGCACCGCAACGGCTCGTGTCCGCCCTGCTCCGCCAGGGCGCCCAGGTCTCCCACGGCCGTCCGGGCACCGGCTTCCTCGGCTCCATGGACGAGGCCGTCCGCGTCGCCGAACGCGAGGACCGGCGGCTGCTGCTCCAGCACTGCGCGGCCGAGGCCGCCGCCATGCACCGCGAGCACACCGGCACCGAGATCGTCGGCCGGCTCTCCGGGTACGGCGTGGAGCCGGTCGCCCTGGCTGCCGCCGTCGGTACCGGCGGCAGCCTGGCCGGTACCGCGATGGCCCTCACCGCGGCCTGGCCGCACTGCCGCGCCCTCGCGGTCTTCCCCGCCGAGGCCGTCTACGGCGACGAGCGCGCGCCGAGCCCGACCCCCCGGATGAACGGCACGGGAGGACTCGGACTCGGAATCCGCCAACCGCTGCTCTCCGCCTTCCCCGAAGGGCGGATCAGCTACACCGACATCGCCTATCCGCAGGCTCTGCACGCCATGCGCCACCTGCGCCGGGAACACGGCATCGCCGTCTCCGGCAGCGGCGCGGGCGCATGGCTGAGTGCCTCCGCGGAAGTCGATCAAGGCCCCCCAGGGCGCAATGCCGTCGCGGTCGTCGCAGGCCGCGGAACGATCGAGGAGTGGGAGCATGCCACAGCACACTGAGAACACCGGCCGGAACGATCCGGCCCACCCCGGCACGGACGCACCGGCCGCCACCGGGGGCGCCGCGGCCGGCGAGGCGGCGGCGCGCAACTACTGCGGCTACCGCGAGATCGTCCGCAACTCCTTCCAGCAGTGGTACAAGGACAACCGCGACTCCTGGTCCGGTACGACCACCAACGACCGCGTCACGCACTTCGCGATCGCCGCCGCCCCCACCGACCAGGAGGAACCGGACGCGGGACCCACCCGCGTCCTGGACATCGGCTGCGGCCGCGGTCTGCAGACGGCCTCCCTCGCCGAATGGCTGGAGGCCGACGTCACCGGCCTCGACCTGCTCGACGTGTGGGACACCCCGGAGGTCGCGCACGGCACGATCCGCTTCCACCAGGGCGACTTCCTGGGCTTCCACGCGGACGGCCTGGACCTGCTCGTCGACAACGGCTGCCTGCACCACCAGCGCCGCGAGGACTGGCCGGCCTGGGTGGAGCACGGCCGCAAGATGCTCCGCCCCGGCGGCGCCTGGGTCGTGAGCGTGTTCCTCTCCCCGGACGGAAGGATCACCCCGCACGCCCTCCCGGACGGCCGTCTGAACTGGTGGCTCACCGAGGAACTGGTCGTGGAGCTCTACGAGGCGGGCGGCCTGCGGTTCACCGGACGTCTCGAGATCGACCGCCACTTCGAGTACGAGGGCCACCAGCTCAAGTACCTGACCCTGTCCTTCGTCGCCGTCTGAGCGACGGGGAAGCGAGAGGAGACCCGGACCGTGCTCAAGGAGATCGAACTCGAAGCCAAGGGCGACGACAAGCACATCCGCGCCGCCCTGCGCGACGGCTTCTTCCTGGTCCGCAACACCGTTCCGGACAGCCTGCTGGACGAGGCGTACGCACAGCTCGGCGCGTTCTTCGAGCTGCCCGCCGGCGTCAAGGCCGACTGCCGGATCCCCGGTACCAACGGCCAGTCCGGGTACCTCCCGCCCCTGGTGGAAAAGGGCGAGAAGGGACGTGCCCCGGACTGGAAGGAACTCTTCCACTGGGGTGCCCCCCTGCCCGCCGCCCATCCGCTGCGCGAGCGCTACCCCGCCCGCTACCCGCAGCCCTACTTCCCCGACCACCTGGTCCCCGGCATGAGCGACACCCTCGGTGAACTGCACGCCCGGACCGCCCGGTTCCAGCTCGCCGTCGTACGCCGGCTGGCCGGGGCCCTCGGTGCGACGCCCGGCTACTTCGAGGAGATGCTGACGGACGGCCCCGTCGTCAACCGCGCCACCTGGTACCCGCCCATGGCGCAGGCACCCTCCGCCGACCACATCTGGATGGTCGAACACCAGGACTTCGACCTGATCACCGCCCTGCCCCGGGCCACCGCCGCCGGCCTCGAAGTACGGATGGACGGCGAGTGGACCCCGGTCGTGGTCCCCGAGGGGTACGCCGTCCTCAACGTCGGCATGGTCCTGGAGCGCCTCACCGGCGGTCTGGCCCGGGCCGCGCTGCACCGCGTCGTCGCCTCACCGGACCAGGAGGGGGGCCGGCTCTCCCTCGTACAGTTCTGCCACCCCACCCCGTGGACGGTCCTCGCCCCGCTGCGGTCCTGCACCGCCGGCGGCGAACCCGACCGCTACCCGGCGCTGACGGCGCACGACCTGTTCCAGCGCACGATGTACCGCATCAACCGGCTGGAGCAGCCGTGACCGCGGACCGGAAGCCGATCTCCCTCCTGCGTCAGATCCGCGAGGACCTGGACGCGGTCGTGGCCCGTGACCCCTCCCGTCCGCGCCGGCGTGAGGCCTTCCTGCACTCGCCCTGGCACGGGCTGGTCCTCCACCGGGCCGCCCACCGCCTCCACACGGGTGGCCACCGGTTCGCCGCCGGCCTGCTGACCCTCGTGGGCCGGCTGCTCTCGGGCATGGAGATCCACCCGGGGGCGCGCATCGGCCGGCGGCTGTTCATCGACCACGGCTTCGGCGTGGTCATCGGCGAGACCGCCCGGGTCGGCGACGACGTGACGCTCTACCACGGCGTCACCCTCGGCTCCCGCGGCTGGTCCCACAACGGCGACCCCACCGCGCGCCGGCATCCGGTCGTGGGCGACGACGTCCTGATCGGTGTCGGCGCCTCCCTGCTCGGGCCGATCACGGTGTCGAGCGGGAACCGCATCCGCGCCCACTCCCTGATCCTGCGGGACCTGCCCCCTCCCGGCATGGCCACCCGGATCACGCCGATCCGTCCCCTCGTCCACCGCGCGCGCCAGCCCCGCTGATCCGGGCCGGCGCCCACCCGCTCCGGCAGCGGGGCCACCCCCGGGCCCTGCTGCCGGTCCTGCCCACCTCATGAGCCGCATCCGGCCCCTCCCGGCCGCCCCACACCCTACGGAGCACGCCATGACGCCCACCTCCCTGCGCGAGCGCACCCTCGACCTCGCCAAGGACCTCGACACCGGTGCCTGGGTCCCCACCGACCTGGAGCGGAGCATCACCCGTCAGCTGCTGACCGCCTCGACCGCCGTCGGCTGCCTCACCGAGCACTCCGTACGCGACGCGATCTGGGAAGGCTCCGAGCCGCTGACGCGGACGAACGACGGCCGGCTCGCCGTCCTGCTCGCCGAGATCACCCACAGCCTGGCCTCGGGCGAGCGCGACACCTGCGGCCTCGCCTCGGCGCAGGCCCTGCTGGCCTCGGTCCACCGCCGCGCCTGAACCGCCCGCCCGCCGCCGGCGACGGCGATGCGCGTACGGTTCCGCGTGATGATCTCCTGGACCGGCGGCTTTCAAAGCGGGGGCGCCGCGGAGCCGTTCACCGTCATGGGCGGGAGACGCTGCGGCCAGGATGTCAGTCGCTGTTGATATACGTGGCCCATGCCGTTCTTCCGTGACTTCAACTTCAAGCTCCTCGTCATCGAGAAGCTCATGTACTGGGACGAGACGCTGAAGCCCGTGTTCAGCCTGAGGGAGCACATGCGGGCACTTGGCGTCGATGACCTCGACACCTACGTCGAGGACAACGACTTGGAGTACACCGTCCTCGACGAGGCCCGCGCGTACTTCCAGGAGCTGGAGATCCCCGCGGATCTGCTCGCTACCGTGGACGAGCTGACCTTCGACGGCGGGCACCGGGTCTTCATGGAGTGCGCCCCGGTCTGGGACGGCGAGGACGACCTCTTCGACGTCCGCTCCCTCGAAGACCTGGACCTGCTGGCGAACCTCAAGCTCTTCACCGGCGGGCGGGCGCTGGAGCACATGATCCCCGGCTCCCTGGAGATCCTGGCTGCCCGGGGTATCGCGGCACGCTGCTAGCAGTCATCCCGGGTGTATCTGCGGCAGCAGATGAGGGTGTGCTCGCGCCGAGGAGGACGGTCAGGCGTGGTTGACCGGGAGGACGTCCGGGGAGAGGGCTCCGGCGTGGGCCGCGGCCGAGGTCATGCGCTTGCGGTGGTGGCGGCGGCACAGGACCTCGTAGCCGATCTCCTCCGCCGGGCGGTTCACGTCACCGACCACCACCTGGGCGCCCTCCACCACCATTTCGCCGCCCACCGTGCGGGCGTTGTGGGTGGCGCGGGCGCCGCACCAGCACAGCGCCTCGACCTGGAGCTGCTCCAGCCGGTCCGCCAGCTCGATCAGCCGCTGCGAGCCCGGGAAGAGCTTCGTACGGAAGTCCGTGGTGATCCCGAAGGCGAAGACGTCCAGGCCGAGGTCGTCCACGATGCGCGCCAACTGGTCGATCTGCTCCGGCGCGAGGAACTGGGCCTCGTCCACGATCACGTAGTCCGCCTTGCCGCCCTTGGACAGCTGGGCGACCAGGTACGCGTACAGGTCCATGCCCTCCGGCGCCTCGACCGCCTCGGTGACCAGCCCGAGCCGGGAGGACAGCTTCCCCTCACCCGCCCGGTCGTCCCGCGTGAAGATCACACCCTGGAGCCCCCGCGCGTCGCGGTTGTGGGCGATCTGGAGCGCCAGTGTGCTCTTTCCGCAGTCCATCGTTCCGGAGAAGAACACCAGCTCGGGCATGGGAAGTACGAGACCTTTCGGGCCGTGGGCGAGGGGGGGCAGGGGTGGGCAGGGAGAGTCGGTCAGGAGCGGACTTCGAGCAGCGGGACCAGCTGCTCGGCCGCGGTCATCGAGCCGTGCATGCCGACGAGGGCGGACTCGTTGGGCTCGTTGCGCGAGGCGGTGATGGCGACATCGGCCTGGGCGGCGGCGACCACGTCGCCGATCCGGCCGAGGACGCGCTCGTCGCAGTCCCCCGGCGCGCCGAACCAGCCCAGTTCCAGAGCCTCTTCGCGGCTCGCGATCCAGAAGCGGTCGCCCAGCACCTCGCGCCACACGGTCAGCACGTCGGCCTCGGCACCCGGGACCGCGTACACGTGCCGGGCCCGGCCTTCGCCGCCCAGCAGGGCCACGCCCGCGCCGAGTTCCCAGTCCTCGTCGTAGTCGATGCGGGAGTCCTCGTCGAAGGGGACGTCCACCATGCCGTGGTCCGCGGTCACGTACAGCGCGGTGCGCGGCGGCAGCTGCTCGGCGAGCCGCTGCACGAGCCGGTCGACGTACATGAGCTGGCCGCGCCAGGCGTCGGAGTCCACCCCGTGGCGGTGTCCGGCTCCGTCGAGCTCGCTGTAGTACGTGTACACGAGGGAGCGGTCACCGGCCGCGAGCCGCTCGGCGGCGAGGTCCATCCGCTCCTCGCCGGTCATCCGGCCCAGGAAGGTGCCGCCGCTCAGCGCGACCTTGGTGAGCGGGGTGGTCTGGAAGGCGGGCGAGGACACCTGCGCGGTCGCCACCCCCGCCTTGTCGGCCAGCTGGAAGACGGTCGGGTACGGCTGCCAGGCCTTCGGCGGGGTCCACGGATGCCAGCGGAGCTGGTTCATCAGTTCGCCGGAGGCCGGATTGCGCACGGCGTAGCCGGGCAGGCCGTGGCGGGCCGGCGGGAGGCCGGTGCCGACGGAGGCCAGCGAGGTGGCGGTGGTCGCCGGGAAGCCGGCGGTGATCGGACGCCCGGTGCCGCCGCGCGAACTCGCGAGCAGGGAGGTCAGGTACGGGGCCTCGTCCGGGTGGGCCTTGATCTGCTCCCAGCCCATGCCGTCGACCAGGAAGACGCAGTTCCGGTCGGCCGGGGTCAGCTCGGTGATGGAGGCGGTGAACCCAGGGACGCCCTGCCCCGCCACGAGGGTCGGCAGCAGGTCGGCCAGCGAGCCCGCCCCGTACGCGGGAACGGGAGCGGTGGCGAGGTCCAGCTGCTCCGGCTCGTCCTGCCAGTTCTGCGCCGCGGGGTACGCCATCAGCGGGCGGAGGGGGCAGAGCTGGCCGCCGTCGCCTCGGAGAGGGCCTGCGCGAAGACCAGGGTCTGGCGCACCGTCTCCG
Organism: Streptomyces sp. NPDC058646; assembly: GCF_042716875.1. Classification (NCBI taxonomy): domain Bacteria; kingdom Bacillati; phylum Actinomycetota; class Actinomycetes; order Kitasatosporales; family Streptomycetaceae; genus Streptomyces; species Streptomyces sp. NPDC058646. Next base: position 74,136 of record NZ_JBHXRK010000014.1, read on the forward strand.
GACCGTCCCCGGCCTCGCTGACCCGCAGGCTCAGGTCGTCGGCGGTGGAGTTGCCGGTGTAACCGTGGTCGGAGTCACAGTTCGGGTCGCCGCAGGCGGCGGGCTCCAGGTCGATCCGGGAGACCGCTCCCCAGCCGATGGTCAGGACGACCTCGCGGGGCAGGGTGCCGGGGGTGTAGGACTCCGGGTTGGCGACGACGCGGCTGAGCACCACCGAGGAGATGCTGGACAGCTTGACCGACTCGGTGGAGGTGGTCGCGTACGGGGACGGGGAGCCCGCGTCGGCGGCCTGCTCGTCGGTGTGGGAGACGATGAACCGGTTGCCGGTCAGGACCAGCACGGTGACGTGGCGGCGCACCTCGTTGGAATCGAAGGTCGTCTCCTGGTGGACCAGGTACGACGAGATCGGCTCGCCGCCCACCGCGGCCTCCACGGCCTCGGCCACGAGGGCCGGGTAGTAGCCGCTGCGCTCGATCGCCGTGCGCAGCCCCTGGGTCGTCGTACCGGATTTCGCCATGAGGTCCATCCTAAGGCCCGCACGGCACACCCCGGCCGCCGCGTGGACGCACAGTCGGAACTTGACATCCCCTAATAGCTGGGAAGCGTGCGCGGCCCGAGGTCGCTGCGGGCCGGCGGGTGGGCGACCCGGACCGTCGCGCCGAGCACGGAGAGGCCCTCCGTGGCGACGACGACCGGCTCCAGACAGACGCCGATCACCTCGGGGTGGTCGTCCACGAGCCGGGACAGGCGCAGCAGGAGCTCCTCCAGGGCCGGGGTGTCCACGGGGTCGCTGCCGCGCCAGCCGAAGAGGAGGGGGGCGGTGCGGATGGAGCGGACCAGTCCGGCGGCGTCGCGGTCGGTGGCGGGGACGAGGCGGTGCGCGGTGTCGCCCAGCAGTTCGGAGGCGACCCCGGCGAGCCCGAAGGAGAGGACGGCTCCGGCGGCCGGGTCGATCACGGACCGGAGCACGGTGTCGACCCCGCGCGGCACCATGGCCTGCACCACCGGCTGGATCTCGGTGGGCTTGCCCAGCGCCTCGGTGAGCTCCTCGTACGAGCGCCTCAGCTCGGCCTCGGTCGTCAGGTCGAGGCGTACGCCGCCCAGGTCGGCGCGGTGGCGCAGGTGCGGGGCGGTGGTCTTGAGCACCACGGGGTAGCCCAGGGCGCGCGCGGCCCGGGCGGCGGCGTCGGACGAGAGCGCGGGCAGGGTGGGCAGGACGTGGATCCCGTACCGGCCGAGGAGGGTGTGGGCGTCGAAGTCGCCCAGGGTCAGCACGGCTTCCCCGTCGACGTCGGCCAGCAGCCGGGCCAGCTGGGCACCGGCCCCGGCCTCGTCGATGTCCTCGTACTCCGGGACATGGCCGGCCTCGGCGTTGGCCCGCCGCCACTGCCCGTACCGCACGGCCTCCGCGACGGCCTTCACGGCGCGCTCGGCGGCGGGGTAGGCGGGGATCCGGGCCCCCTGTGACGGCACGGACGGCGCGGACGGCACGGGCGCCGGCGGCCGCTCCGCCGGTTCCGCTGCCGGCGCGGTGGGACCCTGCGGCTGCGGCCCGGACGGCGGCGTGGCGGGGTCCGGCGCCGCGGCCGGGGCGGGGTCCGGCGCCGCGGCCGGGGCGGGGTCCGGCGCCGCGGCCGGGGCGGAGGCGGTCGCCGCGGAGAGGGCGTCGGCCAGGGCGCCCAGCTCGACGTGGACCACCGCCACCGGCTTGCCGGGATGTGCGGCCACCGCCTCCCGGAGGGCTTCGGCGAGGTCGTCGGCGAGCTCGTGCTCGCTGACCCACGGGATCGCCGTGACGACGACCGCGTCGTTGGCGGGGGACGCCAGGGCCCCGGCGAGCGCGTCGCGGAAGTCCTCGGGCGTGGCCGCGGTCGTCAGGTCCAGGGGCGGCATCGGCCGCAGGCCCTGGGTCAGGCAGGCGTCGTAGGTGAGGACCCCGAGGGACTCCGAGTTGCCGAGGATCGCGATGCGGGGGCCCGCGGGCAACGGCTGCGAGGCGAGCAGCAGGCCGACGTCCACCAGCTCCGTGACCGTGTCGACCCGGATCACGCCCGCCTGCCCCAGCAGGGCGGAGACGGTGGCCTCCGGCAGCCGGGTGCCGGGGACGACGTGCCCGGCCGGGGTGTGGCGGCCGCCCTTGGCGACGACCACCGGCTTCACGGCGGCCGTGCGGCGGGCGAGGCGGGTGAACTTCCTCGGGTTGCCGAGGGTTTCCAGGTAGAGCAGCGCGACGTCCGTCGCCTCGTCCTCGTACCAGTACTGGAGGATGTCGTTCCCGGAGACGTCGGCCCGGTTGCCGGCCGAGACGAAGGAGGACAGCCCCTCGCCGCGGCGCAGCAGCGCGGAGAGCAGGGCGATCCCGATGGCCCCGGACTGCGTGAACAGCCCGATCCGGCCGTGCAGCGGCATCGGTGAGGGCGTGAGGGAGGCGTTGAGTTCCACTTCCGGGGCGGTGTTGATGACCCCGTAGGCGTTCGGGCCGATGAGGCGCATCCCGTACGAGCGCACCTGCCGCACGAGTTCGCGCTGGCGGGCGAGTCCGGCCGGGCCGGACTCCCCGTATCCGGCGGACAGCACCACGAGCCCCTGCACCCCGTGCTCGCCGCAGGCCGCGACCGCCTCGGGGACCCGGTCCGCCGGGACCGTGAGCACCGCGAGGTCGACGGGGGCGCCGATGTCCCCGAGCGCGCGGTACGCCCGTACGCCGTCGAGCAGGTCGGCCTCGACCGCCTCGTTCACGGCGTACAGGTGGCCGTGGAAGCCGCTGTCGCGCAGGTTGCGCAGGGTCGCGGCGCCGAGGCCCGCGCCGGAGCGGCTGACTCCGACCACCGCCACGGAACCGGGCGCCAGCAGCCGCTGGACCGATCGGGCCTCGGCCCGCTGCTCGCGGGCGCGCTGGACGGCGAGGGACTCGGCGGTGGGTTCGAGGTCGAGGGTGAGGCGGACGGAGCCGTCCTCGAAGCTGCGCTTCTGCTGGTAGCCGGCGTCCGTGAAGACCTTGATCATCTTGTTGTTGGCGGGCAGCACCTCCGCGGCGAACCGGCGGATGCCCCGTTCCCGGGCCACCGCGCCGATGTGTTCGAGGAGGGCCGAGGCGACCCCGCGGCCCTGGTGGGCGTCCTGGACGAGGAAGGCCACCTCGGCCTCGTCGGAGGGGGCGGTGGCGGGCCGGCCGTCGGAGCCGATCCGGTCGTAGCGGACGGTGCCGATGAACTCGCCGCCGATCGTCGCGGCGAGTCCGACCCGGTCCACGAAGTCGTGGTGCGTGAAGCGGTGCACGTCGCGGTCGGAGAGCCGCGGGTAGGGGGCGAAGAAGCGGTAGTACTTCGACTCGTCGGAGACCTGCTCGTAGAAGCTGACCAGCCGGCCGGCGTCCGCGGCGGTGATGGGCCTGATCCGGGCCGTTCCGCCGTCGCGCAGGACGACGTCCGCTTCCCAGTGGGCCGGGTACGAGGGGTCCGACTCGGTGGTCATGGGGCCACCTTAGGCGGTTCCCGGGCCGGATGACCCTGGCGCGGCGCATCGGGCAGGCCCGCGCAAACCAGTGCAAGCTGGGGAAGGTCGAACGGCAGCGGATCCGGGCCGAAGGTCGGTCGGAGCATTCGGGGCGTCGTGAGAGACTGGTCTAGACAACCGTAAGAACCTGAAGGGCATCACCATGGCAGAGCGCCGCGTCAACGTCGGCTGGGCCGAGGGCCTGCACGCTCGTCCCGCCTCGATCTTCGTCCGCGCGACGACCGCTTCCGGCGTCCCGGTGACCATCGCCAAGGCCGGTGGCGACCCCGTCAACGCCGCTTCCATGCTGGCGGTCCTGGGCCTGGGTGCCCAGGGTGGCGAGGAGATCGTCCTCGCCTCCGAGGCCGAGGGTGCGGAGGCCGCGCTGGACCGCCTCGCGAAGCTGGTCGCCGAGGGGCTCGAGGAGCTCCCCGAGACCGTCTGACCCCTTCGGGTTCGCAGAAGCCGTGGCTCCCCGGGCAACCGGAGGGCCACGGCTTCTCCGTTCCCCGCCCCGGCCCGCCGGGGCCCGTCCGCAGGGAGCGACCCGTGAGCCGCGGCCCAGCCCGCGCGGACGGCTGACTGGCCCGCACCCCGCACCCCGCACCCCGCACGAGTATTTCGCCTCGGGCCCGTCCGGCCTTCGCAGCGATCGACCCGGCCCGTGCGACCCGGCCCGCTGGAACGCCTCCCGGGCACCGTCGCATCCGCCCACCCGGCCGACACCGGCCGCTGCCGGAGCAACCCGGTGCCCCACGCGCCCCTCTCTCCCCAATCCGTGCCCGCCCGCGGCGGCAGCACCCCGGGGCCCGACCGGCCGTTGCAGCCGGTGGCCCGCGGGCGGAGCGTTCGCCGGGCCGCTCCCGCCGGCGCCGTCGACCCGTGAGCCGTACGGAAGGTCCGCTCCCCCCGGTCCGGCGGAGATCCCGGGCGTGCGGAAATGCGGGCGCAGGAAAGCCCGCCCCGCACCATCAGGTCGCAGGCGCAATCGGCCAGGAAAAGACTCCGCGCGGAATTCCGGGCAGCATTTCCATGCAGCCATGATTCCGCCACCGCGCAGCGAATTCACAGGCCGGATACCAGGCCTTTGTATACGGCCCCTGTTAATGCCGGCCGCTCGACATGTTTACGGCAGGTTGCGAAGTGCTCACTGCGGCCCGCGGCCGCAGCCGGTGCACCGCGGCCGCCCGGTCGGCATGGACGGCGGTCAGCGCCCTGGCCCGCTCCGCGTCCCCGCGGGCCACCGCGTCGACGATCGCGCCGTGCTCCGCCCAGGACTCCACGGGCCGCTCCGGGGTCCCCACCACGTACATCCACGCGATCTTGTGCCGCATCTGGGTCAGCAGCGCGATCAGCCCGGGGCTGCCGGAGGCCTGGGCGAGCGTCTCGTGGAACCAGGCGCCCAGCGACCGCAGGTCCTCCCCCTGGCCCCGCCTGGCCCGCTCCTGGCCCAGCCGGACCAGCCCGCGCAGCACCTTGAGGTGGGCCTCGGTGCGCCGCCGGGCGGCCCGGGCGGCCGCCAGGGGTTCGAGCAGCATCCGCAGCTCCAGGAGGTCGGCGGCCTCCTGCCCGGTCGGCTCGGCCACGCAGGCTCCGGCGTGCCGCCGCGTGGTCACGAACCCCTCGGACTCCAGGGTCCGCAGCGCCTCGCGGACCGGGACGCGCGAGACCCCGTACCGGCGGGCCAGAACTTCCTCGGTCAGCCTGCTTCCCGGTTCGAAGACGCCGGACACGATGTCGTCGCGAATTGCCGTGCATACCGCGTGCGCAGGAATACGCAAGACCGGACCTCCGCCTATTTCCGACCGCCGCCAGGGAACACGCATGTGCGTGCTGCAACTCTATTGCAACACGCGATATTTTCCGAGCGCGGCCGGAAATCCGAAACATTTACCGGGGCGGTACGACACGAAGACCCCGGCTCGGGGAGCCGGGGTCTTCGGTGAAGCGGAAGTGCGCGAGGGCGCCGGGTGTCAGAGGTTGACGCCGTGCGAGCGCAGGTACGCGACCGGGTCGATGTCCGAGCCGTAGTCGGCACCGGTGCGGGCCTCGAAGTGCAGGTGCGGGCCGCTGGAGTTGCCGGTGGAGCCGGACAGGCCGATCTGCTGGCCCGGGGTCACCTGCTGGCCGACGGAGACGTTCAGCGAGGACAGGTGCCCGTACTGGGTGTAGGTGCCGTCGTTGTGCTTGATGACGACGTTGTTGCCGTAGGCGCCGCCCCAGCCCGCCTCGACGACCGTACCGAGGCCCACCGCGTGGACCGAGGTGCCGGAGGCGGCGCGGAAGTCGATGCCGGTGTGGCTGCCGGAGGACCACATGCCGCCGCCGGCGTGGTACTGGGTGCTGATGCCGCCGCCGACCGGGGCGACGAAGGTGTTGAGGCGCTTGCGCTCCTCCTCGCGGGCGGCGCGCTCGGCCGCCTCGCGCTCGGCCTTCGCCTTGGCCTCCGCGAAGCGCTTGGCTTCGGCGGCGCGCTGCTTGGCATCGGCCTCGGCCTGCGCCTTGGCCGCGGCGTGCTCGGCGGCCCGCTGCTGGGATGCGGCCTGGGCCTCGATGTCACCCGCGAGGTCCTCGGCCACGACCGCGGCGGCGAGGCCGTTGTCCTGGACGGACTTGTCGCTGTGGTCGGCTGCGAAGGCCGGACCGGCGAGGGTGCCGACGACACCCGTGGTGGCGAGGGCGGCGATACCGGCGTAGCCGGCGGTCTTGCGGCTCAGACGGCTGGAGCCACGGTGCTTACCGGAACCGGCGGGACGACTGCCAAACGCCATGAAGGGATTGATCCTTTCCTTCCCTCTCGCCTACCGGGTTAGCTGACGGGTTCGGAGCAGGAAGGTCTCCTACGGGCCTCCTCTTGCGAGGCGGTCCGATTCACCCCAGGGACTGATGTGGGTCCCCGGCTCCCCAGGCTCGCGCCTGACGGGGACTCGGCGATCGCTGTCCGGTGCCGCGGGTGCGGCGGGTACAACTGACGAACAGCACGGCCGACGCTAGGCGGATCATCAGTCAATCGCCAAACAGACGCGCCTTTTTGTTGCGTACGCCACACCGCATACAAGCAACCTCACCACTAAACGGACAAAAGGGGCCCTGGCGAACAAACCGCCAGAGCCCCTCCCTTATCCGTCAGTTGCTGACGACGCTGACCTCACCGATCCCGAGGGCCCGGACCGGCTCCTCGATCTGCGACGCGTCGCCCACGAGGACCGTCACCAGCCGGTCCACCGGGAAGGCGTTCACGACCGCCGAAGTCGCCTCGACCGTGCCGGTTTCGGCGAGCCGCGCGTACAACTGGGCCTGGTAGTCGTCCGGGAGCTCCTGCTCGACCTGGTCGGCGAGGGTGCCGGCCACGGAGGCCGCCGTCTCGAACTTCAGCGGGGCCACGCCCACCAAGTTCTGCACCGCCACGTCCCGTTCGGCGTCGGTCAGACCGCCCTCCGCGAGGGTGCGGAGCACCTTCCAGAGGTCCTCCAGCGCCGGGCCCGTGTTGGGGGTGTCCACCGAGCCGCTGATGGCGAGCATCGAGGCGCCCTTGCCGTCGGCGGTGGAGCGCAGGACCTGGCCGAAGGAGCGCACGCCGTAGGTGTACCCCTTCTCCTCGCGCAGGACCTTGTCCAGGCGGGAGGTGAGGGTGCCGCCGAGGCAGTACGTGCCGAGCACCTGGGCCGCCCACACCCGGTCGTGCCGGTCCGGCCCGATCCGGCCGATCAGCAGCTGCGTCTGGACCGCGCCGGGCCGGTCGACGATGACCACGCGGCCGGTGTCGTCGGCGGTCACCGGCGGCACCGGGAGGGGTGCGGCGGTGTCGCCCGTCCAGACGCCCAGGGTGTCGCCCAGGACGGCGTCCAGGTCGATGCCGGTCAGGTCGCCCACGACCACCGCGGTGGCCGTGGCGGGGCGTACGTGGGCCTCGTAGAAGGCGCGTACGGCCGCCGAGTCGATGCGGGCGACCGTCTCCTCGGTGCCCTGGCGCGGGCGCGACATCCGCAGGGAGGCCGGGAAGAGCTCCTTGGAGAGCTGCTTGGCGGCACGGCGCTGCGGGTTGGCCAGCTCGTGCGGGATCTCGTCCAGCCGGTTGCGCACCAGCCGGTCGACCTCGGCGTCGGCGAAGGCCGGCGCGCTCAGCGCCTCGGCGAGCAGGCCGAGCGCCTTCGCCAGCCGGGACGCCGGAACCTCCAGGGAGACCCGTACGCCCGGGTGGTCGGCGTGCGAGTCGAGCGTGGCACCGCAGCGCTCCAGCTCGGCGGCGAACTCCTCGGCGGAGTGCTTGTCGGTGCCCTCGGACAGCGCGCGGGCCATGATGGTGGCCACGCCGTCCAGGCCCTCGGGCTCCGCGTCCAGCGGGGCGGCGAGGTTGACCTCCACGGCCACCACCTGCTGGCCGGGCCGGTGGCAGCGCAGCAGGGTGAGACCGTTGGCCAGCACCGAGCGCTCGGGCGCCGGGAAGGCCCACGGCTGAGGCTCGCCCGCCTGCGGCCGGGGGTGGAAGGTCATCGTGACGGCTGCGGTGTCGCTCACTGCTGCTCCGCCCCTTCGTTCTCAGTGTGCTCGGCGTGCTCGGCGTTCCCTGCGGCGTCCTCGCCGGTCGCGGCCAGCGGCTCGTACACGAGCACCGCCCGGTTGTCCGGGCGCAGCCGGGCCGCGGCCACGGCCTGCACCTCCTCGGCGGTGACGTCGAGGACGCGCTGGACGGCGGTCAGCGCCAGCTGCGGGTCACCGAACAGCACCGCGAAGCGGCACAGTTCGTCGGCGCGGCCGGCCACCGTGCTGAGCCGGTCCAGCCATTCCCGCTCCAGCTGCGCCTGGGCGCGCTCCATCTCCTCGGCCGTCGGGCCCTCGGCGGCGAAGCGCGCGAGCTCCTCGTCCACGGCCGCCTCGATGGTGGGGATCTCGACCCCGCTGGAGGTCTTGACGTCGAGCCAGCCCAGCGAGGGGGCGCCGGCCAGCCGCAGCATGCCGAAGCCGGCCGCGACGGCCGTCTGGTCGCGGCGTACCAGGCGGTTGTGGAGCAGCGAGGACTCGCCGCCGCCCAGGATCGTCAGCGCCACGTCGGCGGCGTCGCACTCGCGGGTGCCGTCGTGCGGGAGCCGGTAGGCGGCCATGAGCGCGCGCGCCGGAACCTCCTCGACGATCTCCTCGCGCAGCTGCTCCCCGATGATCTCGGGGAGGCCGCCGTCACGCGGCGGCTGCTTCCCGTCGTGCGCGGGGATGGTGCCGAAGTACTTCTCGACCCAGGCGAGCGTCCGCTCGGGGTCGATGTCGCCGACGACCGACAGCACCGCGTTGTTCGGCGCGTAGTACGTGCGGAAGAAGGCGCGCGCGTCCTCCAGCGAGGCGGCGTCCAGGTCGGCCATGGAGCCGATCGGGGTGTGGTGGTACGGGTGGCCCTCGGGGTACGCCAGGGCGGTCAGCTTCTCGAAGGCCGTGCCGTACGGGACGTTGTCGTACCGCTGGCGGCGCTCGTTCTTGACGACGTCGCGCTGGTTCTCCATGGACTCGTCGTCCAGGGCGGCCAGCAGCGAGCCCATCCGGTCCGCCTCCAGCCACAGGGCGAGCTCCAGCTGGTGGGTCGGCATGGTCTCGAAGTAGTTGGTGCGCTCGAAGCTGGTGGTGCCGTTGAGGGAGCCGCCCGCACCCTGGACCAGCTCGAAGTGCCCGTTGCCGGGTACGCTCGCCGAGCCCTGGAACATCAGGTGCTCGAAGAGGTGAGCCAGGCCGGTGCGTCCCTTGACTTCGTGGCGCGAGCCGACGTCGTACCAGAGGCAGACCGCGGCGACCGGGGTCAGGTGGTCCTCGGAAAGCACCACGCGCAGGCCGTTGGCCAGCCGGTGCTCGGTCGCTGTCAGGCCGCCGGAGCCGGCCTGAGCTGTGGCCGTGTGACCCATGGGCATGTGGTCCCTTCGATCGCGATGCAGAGATTTCTGTCAGACCTGCCACTGTATGCAAGCGCGTCGGCCACCGGATAAGTTCCCGGGTCACTCCCCCGGACTCCGTCCGGGGGACCCCCGGGGTCGGAGTCCGCGTTGTCGGTGCCTCGGGCCACAATGGTGGTCCGCGGCGGCCCGGTCGGACGCCCGCACCCCGGCGGACCCGCCGGACCGCCAGACCAGCCGGACCCGCCGGACCAGTCGGACCCGCAAGACCGCCAGACCCCAGCACATCCCTTTCTTGGTTAAGGAGCCGCGCAGCGATGGCCCGCCGCAGCACGAAGACCCCGCCGCCGGAGGATTTCGAGGAGAGGATCCTCGACATCGACGTCGTCGACGAAATGCAGGGCTCCTTCCTCGAGTACGCGTACTCGGTGATCTACTCCCGCGCCCTCCCCGACGCCCGGGACGGCATGAAGCCGGTGCACCGGCGCATCGTCTACCAGATGAACGAGATGGGCCTGCGCCCCGACCGCGGCTACGTGAAGTGCGCCCGCGTCGTGGGCGAGGTCATGGGCAAGCTCCACCCGCACGGGGACGCGTCCATCTACGACGCCCTCGTCCGCATGGCCCAGCCCTTCTCGATGCGGCTCCCGCTGGTCGACGGCCACGGCAACTTCGGTTCCCTCGGCAACGACGACCCGCCGGCCGCGATGCGTTACACCGAGTGCCGGATGGCCGACGCCACGTCGCTCATGACGGAGTCGATCGACGAGGACACCGTCGACTTCACCGCCAACTACGACGGCCAGGAACGGGAGCCGGTCGCCCTGCCCGCGGCGTACCCGAACCTGCTGGTCAACGGCGCCTCCGGGATCGCCGTCGGCATGGCCACCAACATGCCCCCGCACAACCTCGGCGAGGTCATCGCGGCCGCCCGCCACCTGATCCGCCACCCGCACGCGGACCTGGAAGCGCTGATGCGCTTCGTGCCGGGGCCCGACCTGCCCACCGGCGGCCGCATCGTGGGCCTGTCCGGGATCAAGGACGCGTACGAGAACGGCCGCGGCACCTTCAAGATCCGCGCGACGGTGGCCGTGGAGAACGTGACGGCGCGCCGCAAGGGCCTGGTCGTCACCGAACTGCCCTTCACGGTCGGCCCCGAGAAGGTCATCGCGAAGATCAAGGACCTGGTCGGCTCGAAGAAGCTCCAGGGCATCGCCGACGTCAAGGACCTCACCGACCGCTCGCACGGGCTGCGCCTGGTCATCGAGATCAAGAACGGCTTCCACCCCGAGGCCGTCCTGGAGCAGCTCTACAAGCTGACGCCGATGGAGGAGTCCTTCGGCATCAACAACGTGGCGCTGGTGGACGGGCAGCCGCTGACGCTGGGTCTCAAGGAGCTCCTGGAGGTCTACCTGGACCACCGCTTCGAGGTCGTCCGCCGGCGCAGCGAGTTCCGCCGTACCAAGCGCCGCGACCGGCTGCACCTGGTCGAGGGCCTGCTGGTGGCGCTCATCGACATCGACGAGGTCATCCGGCTCATCCGGGACAGCGAGAACTCGGCGCAGGCCAAGGCCCGGCTGATGGAGCGGTTCTCGCTGAGCGAGATCCAGACCCAGTACATCCTGGACACCCCGCTGCGCCGCCTCACCAAGTTCGACCGGATCGAGCTGGAGTCCGAGCGCGACCGGCTGACCGGCGAGATCGACGAACTGACCGGGATCCTGGAGTCCGACAGCGAACTGCGCAAGCTGGTCTCCGCGGAACTGGCGGCGGTGGCGAAGAAGTTCGGCACGGAGCGTCGTACGGTCCTGCTGGAGTCGGCGGGCACCGCGATCGCGGCGGTTCCGCTGGAGGTCGCGGACGACCCGTGCCGGGTGCTGCTGTCCTCGACCGGCCTGCTGGCCCGCACCGCGAACGGCGATCCGCTGCCGGAGGAGGAGGGCGGAGCACGGGCCCGGCACGACCTGGTCGTCTCGCAGGTCGCCGCCACCGCCCGGGCCGACGTGGGCGTGGTCACCTCCCTCGGGCGGCTGCTGCGCCTGTCGGTGATCGACCTGCCGCAGCTGCCGGACACGCACGCCGCGCCGAACCTGGCGGGCGGCGCCCCGGTCACGGAGTTCCTCTCCGCGCTGGAGCCGGACGAGAAGGTGGTCTGCCTGACCTCGCTGGACGAGTCCTCCCAGGGTCTGGCCCTGGGCACCGAGCAGGGCGTGGTCAAGCGCGTCGTGCCGGACTACCCGGCCAACAAGGAGGAGCTGGAGGTCATCACCCTCAAGGACGGCGACCGGATCGTCGGCGCCGTGGAGCTGCGCACGGGCGAGGAGGACCTGGTCTTCGTCACCGACGACGCCCAGCTGCTGCGCTACCCGGCGGGCCAGGTGCGCCCGCAGGGCCGCCCCGCGGGCGGCATGGCGGGCATCAAGCTCACCGGCGGCGCCAAGGTGATCCACTTCACGGCGGTGGACCCGGCGCGGGACGCGGTGGTGTTCACGGTGGCGGGCTCGCACGGGACGCTGGACGACTCCGTGCAGTCCGGGAAGCTGACCCCCTTCGACCAGTACCCGCGCAAGGGCCGTGCCACCGGCGGGGTGCGCTGCCAGCGCTTCCTCAAGGGTGAGGACGTGCTGGTGCTGGCCTGGACGGGGAACGCGCCGGTCCGCGCGGCGGCCGCGAACGGCGCCCCGGCCGAGCTGCCGGCCGTGGACCCGCGCCGTGACGGCTCGGGGACGGCGCTGCCCGCGTCGGTCGCGGCACTGGCGGGCGGCGCACTGTAGGAGTTCGTGGCCATTCGGGTGGTACGTCCGGGGGACGTACCACCCGAATGGCGACTAGTGTTTCCCCTCTTGGCACTGTCGGGTGGGGCGGGGAGACACAGAGCTGATGAGTCGTCGGCCGGGTGGATTGATCGGGGACTGGGCCGAGGCCCAGCGGCGGATGCAGCAGACGCAGCTGATCCAGCAGCGCGAGGCGGAACGCCGGCAGCGGGCGTACGAACGGGACGTGGCCCGGGGCCAGCGCGAGCAGCAGGCCGCCCACCGCCAGCACCGCGAGGCCGGGGCCCGGCGGCGCACCGAAGAGATCGAGGCGGAGGTCGCCGCCCTGCAGGGCCTGCTGGCCGCGGGCTGCCGGGCACCGGCCTTCCGTACGGCCGCGCTGGTCAGGTCCGAGCAGCTGGAGCCCTTCACCCCGGGGAACCTGGCGCATCCGGTGCCGATGCCCCGCATCGAGCAGTTCCAGCAGCAGGACTCCGGCTGGGGCTTCGGCGGGAACCGCCGGGCGCAGGCGGAGCGCGAGGCCCACGCCCGGTACACCCAGGCCTGGCAGACGGCGCACGCGGCGGAGGCCCGGCGGCAGCAGCAACTGGCGTCGTACCGGCAGCAGTACGACCGGTGGGCGGCGCAGCAGCTCGCCGGGATCCGGGCGCACAACGAAGGACTCACCGAGCTGGCCGGGGCGCTGCGCGGGGGTGACGCCGAGGCCGTGGTCGAGTACTTCTCGGCGGCGCTGTACGCCTCCACCGCCTGGCCCGAATCGCTGCCCCGGCAGGTCGCGGCCGCGTACGACCCGGGGGCGCGCGAGCTGGTGCTGGACTGGCAGCTGCCCGGGTTCCAGGTCGTCCCCGAGGTCAAGTCGGTGCGGTACATGCCGAGTACCGACCAGGACAAGGAGACGGCCCGCCCGGTCACCCAGCGGCGGGCGCTGTACCGGGACCTGCTGGCGCAGGTCGTGCTGCTGGTGGTGCGCGACCTGTACGCGGCGGACGAGTTCGGCGTTCTGGACTCGGTGGTGGTCAACGGCTTCGTGGACGACCACGACCCGGTGACGGGGCAGGAGGCGCAGATCGTCCTCGCCTCGGTGTCGGCGGCGCGGTCCGCGTTCGCCGGGCTGCGGCTGGAGCAGGTCAGTGCGGTGGACTGCCTGGTGGAGGGCCTGCGCGGGCAGCTCGCGGCGCGGCCCGACCAGCTGGCCGCGGTACGGCCCGGCCGCCGGCCCGGAGAGGTGGGCGGTGTCGTCAGCCACGGCGGGCACGCGGGCGGCGGCGAGGAGGAGCCGGACCTCTTCGAGATGGACCCGATCGCCTTCGAGAACCTGGTGGCGGAGCTCTTCCGGGCCATGGGCATGGAAGCGGTGACCACCCAGCGGTCGGGCGACGGCGGCGTCGACGTGGAGGCGCTGGACCCGGCCCCGATCCGGGGCGGCCGGATCGTGGTGCAGGTCAAGCGCTACCGCAACACCGTGCCGCCCACGGCGGTACGGGACCTGTACGGCACGGTCCAGGACAAGGGGGCGAACAAGGGGGTGCTGGTCACCACCGCGTCCTTCGGGCCCGGGTCGTACACCTTTGCCAACGGCAAGCCGCTGGAGTTGGTTCCCGGCGTCGAGCTGGTCCGGCTGCTGCACCAGTACGGGCTGCGGGGCCGCCTCGGCGGGGGTTCCGGCGCGGGTGTCCCGGCGCAGCGGGCGGCCGCACCCGAGCCCGCTCCGGCGGCCGGCCACAACGTGCTCGGCATGTCCTGGTCGGGCTCGGTGGCGCTGGACGTGTGCGCGCTCGTCTGCACGGGCAGCCGGGTGCTGAGCGAGGACCACTTCGTCTTCTACAACAACCCGCGGACCCCGGACGGTTCGGTGCGGGCCCGCCCGCATGCCGCACCCGACAAGGCCGCGCTGGAGGTCTCCTTCGAGGCCCTGCCGCGCGAGGCCGACCGCCTGGTCCTGGTGGCCGCCATCGACCCGGAGGCCGATCCGCACGCCGACCTGGCCGGTTTCACGCAGGCCCGGATCCGCCTCCTGGACGCCTCCGGCGCGGAGGCCGGGCAGCTGGAGGTCTCCGACGGCCGGGCCGGCGAGACGGCGCTGGTGCTCGGCTCCTTCCGGCGCCGGGCCAACGGCGACTGGGACTTCGTGATCGGTGGCAAGGGCTACCGGGGCGGCCTGGAGGACCTGCTGCGGGAGTACGGCGTCGAGGTGGCCTAGGCGAGCGGTCCAAGGGCGTGGGGCGCCGGGCCTCCGGCGGGGTCGGTGCTGCCGTGGCCGCTGCCCGGCGGGTCGCCGGTGAGGCCGTCACCACGTCCGGTGCACGGTCGCCTTGCTCCCGGTCACCAGGCTTGCGGGCGGAACGTCGTCGGCCACGACCGCACCGGCGGCGACCACGGCATCGCGGCCGATGGTGACGCCGGGCAGGATGGTGGCCCCGGCGCCGATCCACACGTTCTCCGCGACGTCGATCGGTGCGCCGGTGAGGTGGAGCCGCCGGTCCTCGGGATCGACCGGGTGGCCGCTGGTGATGAAGGTGACCCGCGGACCGATCATCACGCGCTCGCCGATCCGGATGCCGGCGTAGTCCAGGAAGGTGCAGTTCTGGTTGATGAACACGCGCTCGGCGAGGTCGAGGCGGAGGCCGTGGTCCGTGTAGAAGGGCGGATGGATCGTGACTCCCGCCGGCAGTGGCTTGCCGAGGATCTGTTCGAACAGTTCCGCCTTGCCCGCTTCGTCCTCGAACGGCAGGACGTTCAGGCGGGAGGTGAGCTCGGTGACCCGCCGGACCCTTTCGGCCATGGCCTGGAACTCGGCGCTGTGGATGCGCATGAGGCGGTCACTGGACATGCCGCGATCCTTTCTGGTGTACGGGTGACGGGCAGGACCCACCCGGATCGGTTTCAGGGGTGCCCTCAGGGGGTTGCCGCCTTCCCCCTGGCCGGAGCCGGGGCCCACGGCTCGGTCACCTGGAGCGCCGGGGCCCCGTCCGCGGCCGCCTCGTCGTCCTCGTCGCGCTGCGCGGGCCGGTCGACGTACCGCAGGACGCCCCACATGCTCTCGGGCCGCGCCTCCTGCGGGGCCGGCTCGCGGCAGGCCTCCAGCTCGGCGAGGAGTGCGGGGCGGTCGGTGCCCGAGCCGATCAGGACGAGCTGGGTCAGGCGGGCTTCGCCCCGCCCCCAGGGCTGCGGGGCGAAGCGGAGGAACCGGCCGACCGCCTGGACCTCGTACCGTTCCTGGTGCCCGGGGACGCCGAAGTAGACGTAGCCCTTGATCCGGTAGAGCCCGGCCGGGCGGCGGTCGAGGAAGTCGATGAACCGCCGGGGGCTGAGGGCCTGTTCGGACACGAACTCCGTGCTCTCGTAGGCCGCGTGCGCGTGGGCGCAGTTCCCGGGGCCGTGGCCGTGCCCCGGGTCCTGGTCCTGCGCGAGCAGGTCCTCGAAGGAGAGCTGGCCTCGGGTCTCCGTCCAGGGGCGGCGGTCGAAGAGCAGTTCCGGGTCGATCCGCCCGTGCTCGGTGCCCACGACCGGGATGCCGGGGCCGCAGAGCTCCGCGAGCCGTGCTTCGATGCGGGCCCGCTCGGCGACGTCCACCCGGTCGGTCTTGTTGAGTACCACCAGGTCCGCGACGGCGAGGTGGCGGTCGGTCTCCGGGTGCCGGGCCCGGGTGGCGTCGAACTCCGCGGCGTCCACGACCTGCACCATGCCGCCGTAGCGGACGTCCGGGTTCTCGCTGGCCATCAGCATGCGCACCATCTCCTGGGGCTCGGCCAGCCCGCTCGCCTCGATGACGATCACGTCGATCCGGTGGGCGGGGGCGGCGAGCTTCTCCAGGTACGCGTCCAGCTCGCTGCCGTCGACCGCGCAGCACAGGCAGCCGCCGCCGAGGGAGACCATCGAGTCGCCGACCTGGCCGGCCACGGACATCGCGTCGACCTCGATGGCGCCGAAGTCGTTGACCACGACTCCGATCCGGGTGCCTCCCCGGTTGCCGAGGAGGTGGTTGAGCACGGTGGTCTTGCCGGATCCGAGGAATCCGGCGAGGACGACGACGGGGATGGGCTGCCTGCTGTTCACCCGGTCGATCGTAGCCAGCCTCCGTCAGCCGAGGGGAGGTACCGGCTGCGGCGGGGTCGGGCCGGTGTACCGGGCGGCCGGACGGATGATCTTCGAGTCGGCGGCCTGTTCGAGGACGTTCGCGCCCCAGCCGACGACGCGGGCGGCGCAGAACGTCGGGGTGAACATCGCGCGCGGGATGCCGCACAGCTCCATGACCACCCCCGCGTAGAACTCCACGTTGGTGTGGAGTTCGCGGCCGGGCTTCAGCTCGGCGAGGATCTCCTCGACCTGGCGCTCGACCTCCACCGCGAAGTCCACGAGCGGTCCGCCGAACTGCCGGGCGATGTCGCGCAGCATGCGCGAGCGCGGGTCCTCCGTACGGTAGACGGGGTGCCCGAAGCCCATGATCCGCTCCCCCGCCAGGACGCGCCCGCGGATCCAGGGCCCGATCCGGTCCGTGGTGCCGATGGCGTCGAGGGTGTCCAGGGCCCGGCTGGGGGCGCCTCCGTGCAGAGGGCCGGAGAGCGCGCCGATCGCTCCGGTCAGGCAGGCCGCGACGTCGGCACCGGTGGAGGCGATCACACGGGCGGTGAAGGTGGAGGCGTTGAATCCGTGGTCGACGGTGGAGATCAGGTACCGCTCGACCGCGCGGGAGGTGACCGGGTCGGGTTCCTCGCCGGTCAGCATGTACAGGTAATTGGCTGCGTACGGGAGGTCCGCGCGAGGCTCGACCGGCTCCAGCCCCTGCCCCAGCCGGTGCAGTGCGGTGAGCAGGGTCGGTACGGCGGCGCAGGCGGCCATCGCGTCGTGGGCGCGGCGGCCGGGGTCGAGGTCGTAGACGGGGCGGAAGCCGGCGGAGGCGCCGAGCAGCGAGAGGGCGGTGCGCAGGCCCGCGAGGGGACCGGAGAGGGCGGTGGCGCGGGCGAGGGCGGGCAGGGCGTCGCGCACCTCGTCGGGCAGTCTGCGCAGCGGGGCGGTCTCGGCGGTGAATGCGGCCCGCCCGGCGGCGTCGGCGGGCAGCACCCCGCGGAACATCAGGTGCCAGACGTCTTCGAAGGTGCGGCTGCCGGCGAGCTCGACGGCCGAGTACTGGCGGTAGTGGTAGAAGCCCTCCCGGCCCCTGACGTCGCCCAGTTCGGTCTCGGTGACCACGACTCCCGCGAGTCCGCGGGGTACTTCCACGCTGGTGTTCATGGATTGACCATCCATGATGCATTCAATCGATGTCAATATTGATTGAATCAATCTCAACGCTTCTCTGTAAGGTGTCCGATATGGATGAGCAGACGGAGGCCGGCCGCCGGATCGGCACCCAGGAGGCGGCCCGGCTGCTGGGGGTGAAGCCGGCGACCGTGTACGCGTACGTCAGCCGCGGCCAGCTCACCAGGCGCCGCGAGGCCGTCGGACGCGGCAGCAGCTTCGACGCCGCCGAGGTGGAGGCACTGGCCCGGCGGAGCAGGCGCGAGGCGGCGGCGGCGCCCCCCGGGGACCTCGCGGTGCGGACCTCGCTCACGCTCATCGAGCCCGACCGGTACTACTTCCGGGGCGTGGACGCCGTGGAGCTGGCCTCCCGGTACCCGTACGAGGAGGTCGCCGAGTGGCTGTGGACGGGAACCCTGCCGCACGGTGCACGGTTCACCGCTCCCCCCGAGGCCCTGGTCGCCGCCCGGCGGGCCGTGGCCGCCCTGCCCGCGCACAGCGGTCCGCTCGACCGGCTCCGGGTGGCGGTCGCCGCTGCCGCCGTGGCGGATCCGCTGCGCTTCGACCTGTCCGAGGGGGCGGTCCTCGGTTCCGCCCGCTGCCTGATCCCCACCCTGGTCGGCGCCCTGCCCGAGGTGGGCCCGGCGGACCCGGGTGACGGGCTGCTGGCCCGGCAGCTGTGGTCGCGCCTGACCCCGCGGGAGCCGGACGAGCAGGCGCTGCGCGTGCTCGATCTGGCGCTGGCCCTGCTGGCCGACCACGACCTGGCGGCCTCGACCCTGGCCGTGCGGCTGGCGGCTTCGGCGCGGGCCCACCCGTACGCGGCGGTCTCGGCCGGGCTCGGCGCGCTGGAGGGGCCCCTGCACGGCGCGGCCGGGCGGCTCGCCCACCGGATGCTGGCGGAGGTGCTGGAGCGGGGCGGGGCCGCGCCCGTGGTCGCCGACCACCTGCGGGCGGGCAGGCCGGTGCCGGGACTCGGCCACCGGCTGTACCGGGGCGAGGATCCGCGGGCGACGGCGCTGTTCGCCCGGCTGGACGGCCTCGCCCAGGCCGGCCCGGCGCTGGCGGCGGCGCGCGGGGTGGCCGCGGTGATGGCCCGGCAGGGCGGGCTGCACGCCAACGTGGACCTGGCGCTGGCGGTGCTGACCGTGTCCTGCGGGATGCCCGCGGAGGCCGGGGAGACGGTCTTCGCGGTGGCCCGGACCGCGGGCTGGATCGCCCACGCGCTGGAGGAGTACCAGGAACGGCCGCTGCGGATGCGGCCGAGCGGGCAGTACCAGGGGCCCCGCCCGCCTCAGCCCCTGCCGTGACGGGCGCACCCGGTCCGAGGCCCCGCCCGCGGCGCCCGGTGCCTGGCGCTCCGCCGGGGGGAACGGTCCGGCTGCGGCGTCGGGTCCGCAGCCGGACCGCCGTGTCCTGCGGGAGCAGCCCCGCGCCCTCCGGGGCGGAACTGCCCAGCAGGAGTTCCGCCCGGCCCGGCAGCGGAACCGGGTCCGGCGACAGGTCGACCACGCAGAGCAGCCCGTCCGGGCGGGCGAACGACGGCACCCGGCGGCGCCGGCCACTTCGGCGAGCCGCCGCCCTCGCGCCTGAGGACGTCCAGGATCGTGACGTTCCGGTACATCTTCATGAACTCTGCCACGTCCTCCTTCCGCTCCTTCAGCCCGGCCGCCTTGACCGCGGGCGGCATGCAGTCGATGGACAGGGTGACCTCGGCCTTCTGGTCGGGCGGGGTGGAGGCGCCGGCGGAACCGCCGCCGGCCGGAGGATTCCGCTTGGGCCGGAACCGACCTACCGTTGCTCCTCATGCGGTTCCTCCTCATGAGCGCTCGGCGCCTCGGGCTGCCCAGGCGGGCCGTCTCCCAGATCCTCCTGACCCAGCTGGCCATCGCCGCGGGCGTCGCCGTGCTGGCCACGGGGCTCTTCCTGGCGCCGCTGAGCGCGCAGCTCGACGACCAGGCGATGCGGCGGGCGCTGGCCATCGCGCAGAGCGCGGCCTCCGACCCCTCGCTGGCCGCCGGGGTACTGGCTTCGGGGGCCTCCGCGGACAGCCCGGTCCAGGCCTCCGCCGAACGGATCCGCCGGGCCACCGGGGCCGAGTACGTGGTCGTCCTCGACCTCGGCGGGATCCGCCGCTCGCATCCCGCCACCGACCGGATCGGGCTGCCCGTCTCCACCGACCCGAGCGACGCCCTGGCCGGCCGCGAGGTCATGGAGATCGACGAGGGGACGCTGGGCCGCTCCGCCCGCGGCAAGGTCCCGCTCGTCGCCGCCGACGGCGAGATCATCGGCGCCGTCTCCGTCGGGATCGCCTACGACAGCGTGCGCGACCGGCTGCTCGGCGCCATCCCGGGGATGCTCGCCTACGCGGGCGGAGCCCTCGCGGCGGGTGCGCTGGCCGCCTACCTGGTGTCCCGCCGGATCCAGCGGCAGACCCGGGATCTGGCCTTCTCCGATATCGCCGGCCTCCTCGCCGAACGCGAGGCGATGCTGCACTCCGTCCGCGAAGGCGTCATCGCCCTCGACCGGACCGGCCGTGTCCGGCTCGTCAACGACGAGGCCGCCCGGCTGCTGGGCCTCGCCCCGGACTCCCCCGCGACGCTCGCGGGGCGCCCGCTGGACGACGTACTCGGTGCGGGCCGCACCACCGACGTACTGGCCGGCCGCGTCACCGGCCGCGACCTGCTCACGGTCCAGGGCGAGCGGGTCCTGGTCGCGAACCGGATGCCCACCGAGGACGGCGGTGCCGTGGCCACCCTGCGCGACCGCACCGAGCTGGAGCACCTGAGCCGCGAGCTCGACTCCACCCGGGGCCTGATCGACGCCCTGCGCGCCCAGGACCACGAGCACGCCAACCGCCTCCACACCCTCCTCGGCCTGCTGGAGCTGGGCCTGCACGAGGAGGCGATGGAATTCGTGACCGAGGTCGCCGGCGTCCACCGCACCACCGCCGAACAGGTCACGGAGAAGGTCCACGACCCGCTGCTGGCCGCCCTGCTGGTCGGCAAGGCGACCGTAGCCGCCGAACGGGGCGTCCCCCTGCGGCTGGCCGGGACCACCCTCCTCCCCGACCGTCTCGTGGACCCGGGCGGCTGCGTGACGATCGTCGGAAACCTGGTGGACAACGCCCTGGACGCGGCCGCCGGTTCGGCCGCGCCCCTGGTCGAGGTCGAACTGCGCGCGGAGGGCCGCACGGCCGTCCTGCGGGTGCGCGACAGCGGGCCCGGCGTCCCCGCCGAGCGCCGCGAGGACATCTTCACGGAGGGCTGGTCGACCAAGCAGCCCGAGGCCCACCGCGAGCGCGGCCTGGGTCTCGCCCTCGTACGCCGTCTCGCGGAACGGCAGGGCGGTACCGCCCTGGCCGGTGAAGCAGCGGACGGAGGGGCGGAGTTCTCCGTCGTCCTCCCGGAGGCCCTGCGGTGAACGGGACCCCGAGCCGTGTCCTGGACGTACTGGTCGTCGACGACGACGTGCGCGTCGCCCGGATCAACGCGGCGTACGTGGCGAAGGTTCCCGGCTTCCGGGTGGCGGCGCAGGCCCATTCGGCGGCCGAGGCCCTCGGCTTCCTCACCGCCCACCCGGTGGACCTGGTCCTCCTCGACCACTACCTCCCGGACGAGAACGGCCTGGACCTGGTCCGCCGCCTGCGCCAGCTCGGCCACCGCACCGACGTGATCATGGTCACCGCCGCCCGCGACCTGGCGACCGTCCAGGCGGCCATGCGCCTGGGCGCCCTCCAGTACCTGGTCAAGCCCTTCACCTTCGCCGGCCTGCGGGCCCGGCTGGAGGCCTACGGGGCCCTGCGCCGCACCCTGGAGACCGGCGGCGAGGCGGAGCAGTCCGAGGTGGACCGCATCTTCGGCACGCTCGCCGCGGCCGGCACCCCCAACGAGCTTCCCAAGGGGCACTCCCCCACCACCGCCGACCTGGTGCGCCAGGTCCTGCGCGCTGCCCCGGGGCCGCTCTCCACCCAGCAGGTCGCCGACCGGGCGGGGATCAGCCGGCAGACCGCCCAGCGCTACCTGAAACTCCTCGAACGGTCCGGCCGCGTGACGCTCGCCCTCCGCTACGGCGAGACAGGCCGCCCCGAGCACCGCTACACCTGGCTCCCCTCCGAGGGCGCTCCCTGAGGGGGCTCAGACCGCCCCGGCGCCCGTGAGGGAACGGACCTCCGTCTCCGCGTGCTTCGCCCGGTCCGGTTCCTCGCCGGAGGTGACCGTGCCCAGCCAGCCCGCCAGGAAGCCCAGCGGAATCGAGACGAGGCCCGGGTTCTGGAGCGGGAAGAGCTGGAAGTCGACGCCCGGGAAGAACGCGTCGGGGCTGCCGGAGACCACCGGCGAGAGCACGACCAGGACCAGCGCCGGAAGCAGCCCCCCGTACACCGACCAGACCGCGCCCCGGGTCGTGAAGCCGCGCCAGAACAGCGAGTACAGCAGCACCGGCAGGTTCGCCGACGCGGCCACGGCGAAGGCCAGCCCCACCAGGAAGGCCACGTTGAGGTCCTGGGCGAACAGCCCCAGGGCGATCGCCACGGCTCCGACACCGACGGCCGCGACCCGGGCCACCGCGACCTCGCTGCGCTGCCGGGCCCTGCGGCGCTTGAGGGAGGCGTACAGGTCGTGGGCGACGGAGGCCGAGGAGGCCAGGGTGATCCCGGCGACCACGGCGAGGATGGTCGCGAAGGCGATGGCGGCCACGAAGGCGAACAGCACCGTGCCCCCGGTGGAGCCCGCGCCCCCGCCCAGGTGGGCGGCGAGCAGCGGTACGGCCGTGTTCCCCGAGGCGTTGGAGGCCCGGACCTCCCCGGGTCCCACCAGGGCGGCCGCGCCGAAGCCCAGCACGATCGTCATCAGGTAGAAGCCGCCGATCAGCGCGATCGCCCAGACCACCGAGCGGCGGGCGGCCCGCGCCGTGGGCACCGTGTAGAAGCGCGACAGGATGTGCGGCAGCCCTGCGGTCCCGAGGACGAGTGCGAGACCGAGGCTCATGAAGTCCAAGCGGGCCGTCCAGTCCCCGCCGTACTTGAGACCGGGGCTCAGGAACCGCACCCCGTGCCCGCTGCGGTCGGCCGCGGTGGTGAGCAGCTGGTCGAAGTTTCCGTGGAAGCGGAGCAGCACGAGCACGGTGAGGGTGATCGCCCCGCCCATCAGCAGGACGGCCTTCACGATCTGGATCCAGGTGGTGGCCCGCATCCCGCCGAAGGTCACGTAGACCACCATCAGGGCGCCGACCCCGATCACGGTCAGCGTGCGGGCCGTGGCGCTCGAACTGCCGAGCAGCAGCCCGACCAGGCTGCCCGCGCCGACCATCTGCGCGACGAGGTACAGCACCGAGACGACCACCGAGGCGCTGCCGGCCGCGATCCGTACCGGTCGCTCGCTCATCCGGGCGGCGACCACGTCGGCGAGGGTGAAGCGCCCGCAGTTGCGGACCAGTTCGGCCACCAGGAACAGCACCACCAGCCAGGCGACGAGGAAACCCACGGAGTACAGCAGGCCGTCGTAGCCGAAGAGGGCGATGAGGCCCGAGATGCCGAGGAAGGAAGCGGCCGACATGTAGTCGCCCGCGATGGCGAAACCGTTCTCCATGGGGGAGAAAAGCCGCCCGCCCGCGTAGAACTCCTCCGCCGAGCCGTGCCGGTTGCGGCTGACCCAGGTGGTGATGCCGAGGGTGACGGCGATGAAGAGGCTGAAGAGGATCAGCGCGAGGGTCTGGTGCTCGGTGGTCACCGGCCGTCCCCCCTGGTGGACCGGGACCGCTGTCCGGCATCCGTCCGGCGGACCTGCTCCTGCTCGTAGACGGTCCAGCGCAGGTCCAGGGCGGCACGGTCCCGGCGCAGGCGCGCGTGCCGGACGTACGCCCAGGTCAGCAGGAAGGTGCTGAGGAACTGGCCGAGCCCCGCCAGCAGGGCCACGTTGACCGCGCCGAACACCGGCCGGGCCATCAGGCCGGGCGCCGCGGTGGCGGCGACCACGTAGGCGACGTACCAGAGGAGGAATCCGGCGGTCGCGGGGACGACGAACCTGCGGTAGCGGCTGCGGACCTCCTGGAAGGCGGCGCTGCGCTGCACTTCCAGGTAGATGTCGGACGCACCGGGTGCGGGCCGGCTGCCGGGGGCCGGGGGCGTCGGGGACGCTTCCTCCCCCTCACCCCAGCCGACGGCGAGCGCGTCGTACCAGGGGTCGGTCAGCCGGATCGTTCCGGCATCGGGACCTTCGTGCTTGTCCACCGAACTCTCCTTGTCCGCCGCCGCATTGGCCGCGTGCCCACAAGGATGTGCGGAATGGACGGTTTCCGGACTGGTGTCCCGGTGCTCTTCACTCCATCAGGTGATGGAGTGAAGGGCACCGGTGTGCCGTCGCACCGTCCCGTGGCAGCGGGGACGCCTGCCGCGGTCCGCTCAGCGGTCCTCCCCGGGGCCGGGGAGGACCGCTTCCGGTCAGGCGTCGATGCGCGAGCGGTCCAAGGTGGCCGCGGAGCTGGTGATGAACTCCTTGCGCGGGGCCACCTCGTTGCCCATGAGCAGGTCGAAAACCTGCTCGGCCGAGTCCAGGTCGCCGATGTTGATCCGGCGCAGGGTCCGGAACCGGGGGTCCATGGTGGTCTCCGCGAGCTGGTCCGCGTCCATCTCGCCGAGGCCCTTGTAGCGCTGGATCGAGTCCTTGTAGCGGATGTTCTTGCGCTGGTACTCCAGCAGGGTCTGGCGCAGCTCGCCGTCCGAGTACGTGTACACGTACTTGTCCTGGCCCTTCTTCGGCTGGACCAGCTCGATCCGGTGCAGCGGCGGTACGGCCGCGAAGACCCGCCCGGCCTCGACCATCGGGCGCATGTACCGCTGGAAGAGCGTCAGCAGCAGGCAGCGGATGTGCGCGCCGTCCACGTCGGCGTCGACGAGCAGGACGATCTTCCCGTAACGCGCGGCGTCGATGTCGAAGGTCCGGCCCGAGCCGGCTCCTATGACCTGGATGATCGCCCCGCACTCGGTGTTCTTGAGCATGTCCGACACCGAGGACTTCTGGACGTTGAGGATCTTGCCGCGGATGGGCAGGAGTGCCTGGAACTCGGAGTTGCGGGCGAGCTTGGCCGTACCGAGGGCGGAGTCTCCCTCGACGATGAAGAGCTCGCTGCGGTCCACGTCGTCACTGCGGCAGTCGGCCAGCTTGGCGGGCAGCGAGGAGGACTCCAGCGCGGTCTTGCGACGCTGCGCCTCCTTGTGCTGGCGGGCCGCGATCCGGGTCCGGGCCGCCGCGACGATCTTCTCCATCACGGCGCGGGCCTGCTGCTTGTCGTCGCGCTTGGTCGAGGTCAGGAAGGCCTTGAGTTCCTTCGCGACGACGGCGGAGACGATCCGGGTGGCCGCCGAGGTGCCGAGGACCTCCTTGGTCTGGCCCTCGAACTGCGGCTCGGCGAGACGGACGGTGACGACGGCCGTCATGCCCTCCATCGCGTCGTCCTTGACCACGTCGTCCTCGGCGACGCGCAGCAGCTTGGCCGAGCGCAGCACCTCGTTCACGGTCTTGGTGACCGAGCGCTCGAAGCCGGAGACGTGGGTTCCGCCCTTGGGGGTGGCGATGATGTTCACGAAGGACTTGACGCTGGTCTCGTACCCCGTGCCCCAGCGCAGGGCGATGTCCACGCCGAGTTCGCGGGTGACCTCGGTGGGGGTCATGTGGCCGCGCTCGTCGAGGACCGGGACGGTCTCCTTGAAGGTGCCCGTGCCGCTCAGGCGCTGCACGTCGCAGACGGCCTTGTCCTGGGTGAGGTACTCGCAGAACTCGCTGATGCCCCCGTCGAAGCGGAAGGTCTCCTCGGTCTTCCCGGCGCCGTCGATGCCCCGCTCGTCACGGACGACCAGGGTCAGCCCGGGAACGAGGAAGGCCGTCTGGCGGGCGCGCTGGTAGAGCGTCTCCAGGTTGAGCCGGGCGTCCTTGAGGAAGATCTGGCGGTCGGCCCAGTAGCGGATGCGGGTGCCGGTGCGGCCCTTGGGCACGCGCTTGACCTTGCGCAGGCCGTTGGCGGGGTCGAAGGGGCTGTCGGGGCCCTGCTCGGTGAACATCCCGGGGACGCCGCGGCGGAAGCTGATGGCGTGCGCCGCGCTGTTGCGGTCGACCTCGACGTCCAGACGGGCGGAGAGGGCGTTGACCACGGAGGCGCCGACGCCGTGCAGGCCGCCGGAGGCCGCGTACGAGCCTCCGCCGAACTTGCCGCCGGCGTGCAGCTTGGTCATGACGACCTCGACGCCCGACAGCCCGGTCTTGGGCTCGACGTCGACGGGGATGCCGCGGCCGTTGTCCCGGACCTCGACGGAGGCGTCCTCGTGGAGGATCACCTCGATGTGATCACAGTAGCCGCCCAGGGCCTCGTCGACTGAATTGTCGATGATCTCCCAGAGGCAGTGCATCAGGCCTCGGCTGTCGGTGGAACCGATATACATGCCGGGGCGCTTGCGGACGGCCTCGAGGCCTTCGAGGACGAGCAGGTGCCGCGCGGTGTAGTTGGAACCGTCCCGGTCTGCTCCGGACAGCAGCGCGCTGGAAGGCACGGACGTGTCGGCGGTCACGCAGTTCGCTCCTCGCTGAATTTCTTTTCTGGCCCGGTCGGGCGCAGGGGTGGCTCGGGTGCCCGTCGAAGGGTACCGAGGCCTGGTAGAGCCGATGCAACGCCACCCTCGCGGTTCATCAGCCTAGTGCAGATCCGTACGGATGTTCGATCGCCCGGGGGAGTGAAGGAAACATCACGTTCCCTTCCAGGCATGAACCATTTAGGGTTCGGGCACGTCCTCATGAACAACCTGGCAGCCAGCTGGGGGAGGATGGAACTGCAACAAGCGAACGACTGACAACGCGAAACCGTAAAGCAACGCAATACGGCTCCTTCGCCGCCAACCGGCAACAGCCGGCCA
Organism: Streptomyces sp. NPDC058646; assembly: GCF_042716875.1. Classification (NCBI taxonomy): domain Bacteria; kingdom Bacillati; phylum Actinomycetota; class Actinomycetes; order Kitasatosporales; family Streptomycetaceae; genus Streptomyces; species Streptomyces sp. NPDC058646. Next base: position 100,418 of record NZ_JBHXRK010000014.1, read on the forward strand.
GCTTCGGAAGGAAGTTTCGAGGAAAAGCCGCGAGCGGGAACGTTTTCGGCCTGGTTGGATGTTGACCCTGGTACGACAGCTCGTCGAGCTAGAGAAGAGGCGACGTGACTACTGTTCTGACACCCGCGACCCCGCTGACGGCCGCTGACCGATGCGACCGTTGCGGCGCCCAGGCATATCTGCGCGTCGTCCTGCTGAGCGGCGGTGAACTGCTCTTCTGCGCCCACCACGGGCGCAAGTTCGAGCCGGAACTCAAGAAGATCGCCGCGGAAATACAGGATGAGACCGAGCGGCTCACGTCCGCTCCGGCAGCCGCTGCCGAACCCGAGGACCGCTGACACAGGCCTATCCCTCGCATCCGACGAGCCAGGACCGGCCAGGCCGGTCGACGGGCGGCTCCCCTGAGACCCAGGGGAGCCGCCCGTCCTCATGTCCGCCGTCCGCGTGCGGACGGTCGCTAAGGCGTGCGATGCCCCTGCGCGGGCCATCCTCGCGGCCCGGAGGCCCCCGCAGCCCCGGGTGCGTCTTCCCGGACCTCCTGCGTGTGCGGGGCCGTCTCCGGCCCCGTCACGAAGTCCGCCAGCGGCGCGATGCGCGTGTACACCCCCGGACTGTCGGCCCGCCCGCAGCCGCGGCCCCACGACACCAGGCCGATGAGCCTCCCCTGGGCGACGAGCGGCCCCCCGCTGTCCCCCTGGCAGGCGTCCTTGCCGCCCCCGCCGTGCCCCGCGCACACCATGGACTCGGCGCGGTACTGCCCGTCGGAGTCCCCCGGGTAGGCCCGGCCGCAGACCTCGTCCGCCAGGACGGTCACCCGTGCCGCACGCAGTGCGTACGCATAGTCACCAAAGCCGCTCGTGTCGCCCCAGCCGTACACGGCCGCCTCCGTGCCCGGGGCGTAGCCGGGGTGGCCCTCCCCCGCCATCGGCAGGACGTAGGCGGCGGGAACGGCCTCGTCCAGCTCCAGTACGGCGAGGTCCCCGGCATTGCTCCGCGGGTCGTAGGCCGGGTTCACCCGGGCCGCGCGCACCGGGATCTCGCGTCCGTCGGACGCGCGCAGCTCGGTACGGCCGGCGATCACGCGGAAGTCGGGGACGGACTCGACCGGGCCGCCCAGCACCTGGGGGGCGAGGCAGTGGGCCGCGGTGAGGACCTTGGTCGGGGTCACGATCACACCCCCGCAGAACTGTCCGCCCCGCGTACCCCCGAACCGGTCACGGCTGGCGAGGGCCACGACCCAGGGGCTGTCGGCCACCTTCACCGGCTTTCCGCCGATCACCACGCTGTCCGCTGCCGCCTGCGGCAGCTGGGCCAGCGGCGCCGCGGCCGCCCCCGCCACCAAGGTCAGCGCGCCCGCCAGGACACGGGCAAAGGGACGACGCATGAGGCCTCCTGACTCCGAGTGTGCATGACTCCACCCAGAGTGGGATGCCCGGTGGCCGTGCGCACCCGCGCACGGCCACCGTCGACGTCCCCGGGCCGGTCAGTCCAGGTAGTCGCGCAGGACCTGGGAACGGGACGGGTGCCGCAGCTTCGACATCGTCTTCGACTCGATCTGACGGATCCGCTCGCGCGTGACGCCGTAGACCTTGCCGATCTCGTCGAGGGTCTTCGGCTGGCCGTCCGTGAGGCCGAAGCGCATCGAGACCACGCCGGCCTCGCGCTCGCTCAGCGTGTCGAGCACCGAGTGCAGCTGCTCCTGCAGGAGCGTGAAGCTCACGGCGTCGGCGGGGACCACGGCCTCGGAGTCCTCGATGAGGTCACCGAACTCGCTGTCGCCGTCCTCGCCGAGCGGCGTGTGCAGGGAGATCGGCTCACGGCCGTACTTCTGGACCTCGATGACCTTCTCGGGGGTCATGTCGAGTTCCTTGGCCAGCTCCTCCGGGGTGGGCTCGCGGCCCAGGTCCTGGAGCATCTGGCGCTGCACGCGGGCGAGCTTGTTGATGACCTCGACCATGTGCACCGGGATGCGGATGGTGCGGGCCTGGTCGGCCATGGCGCGGGTGATCGCCTGCCGGATCCACCAGGTCGCGTACGTGGAGAACTTGTAGCCCTTGGTGTAGTCGAACTTCTCGACCGCGCGGATCAGACCCAGGTTGCCCTCCTGGATCAGGTCCAGGAAGAGCATGCCGCGGCCCGTGTAGCGCTTGGCGAGGGAGACCACGAGGCGGAGGTTGGCCTCCAGCAGGTGGTTCTTGGCGCGGCGGCCGTCCTCGGCGATGATCTCCAGTTCGCGCTTGAGCTTCGGCGCGAGCTTGTCGGAGTTCGCCAGCTTGTCCTCGGCGAAGAGGCCCGCCTCGATGCGCTTGGCGAGCTCGACCTCCTGCTCGGCGTTGAGGAGCGGGACCTTGCCGATCTGCTTGAGGTAGTCCTTGACGGGGTCGGCGGTGGCGCCGGCGACGACGACCTGCTGGGCGGGGGCGTCGTCCTCGTCGTCGGAGATGACGAAGCCCTTGTTCTCTCCGCCTTCCTCCTCCTCGTCGCCCTCGGCCTTCGCCGCGTCCGGACCCTCTTCCGGGGTCTCGTCGTCGCCCTCGTCGGAGTCCTTCTTGGCGGCGGTCTTCTTCGCCGCGGTCTTCTTGGCGGCGGTCTTCCTGGCGGGCGCGGCCTTCTTCGCCGCCGTCTTCTTCGCGGCGGCCTTCTTGGCAGGAGGCTCGGTCGCGGTCTCGTCCGCGAGAGCGTTCGCGGCGTCCGGGTCCGCCGTCCCGGCCGCCGGGGGCTCCGCGGAGGTGGTGGCGGCCGGCTGGGCCGCCGTCGTCTTCGCCGTGACGGTCTTCGTGGCCGTCCGCTTGGCGGGGCTCTTGGCTGCGACGCTCTTGCGGGTGGTGCGCTTGGGCGACTCCGCGGCACTGACCATCAGCGTCACACCCTCTTCCTCGAGGATCTGGTTGAGGCTGCGCAGAACATTCTTCCACTGGGTCGCAGGAATCTGGTCAGCCTCGAAGGCCCGACGCACGTCATCGCCGGCGATCTGCCCCTCGGCCTTGCCCCGCTCGATGAGCGCCATCACAGACTCGGAATCGGCGATCTCCGGCGGGAGCGTACGGGATGTGCTGGCCGACACGAACAACCTCTCGGAACGATGGGAACGGCTTCCGACCCCGGGCCTGGTGGTGCTGGACCGGAGCCGACGACCACCGACTGGGGATGGGCCGGGGGCGCGGGCAGGGGCCGGGGAGCTGCACAGCACCCGCAAGGGCTGCTGTCTTCCCTCCGTCGGCCATCACCTCTTGAGTCATCGCGTGACCTCGCGGAGCGTTACGCCCAATCTTCGTGGCCCGAGTCACACCCCGTATCCGCCGATGCCCGTGATAGGGCCATACGTGTGGTTCCGTCGCCGCCGGGCGTCCGGCCGGGGGCGGCTCGGCGGCGGCCCGGCCGCGGACCCCGAGGGGGCGAGCGGTCCGCATGCGGCGTCCGGCTCAGCACGCCGGTGTCGCCGGACCCGACCGGGCCCGGCGACGTGTCGTGCACCCCCGCTCCCCCGCGCGTCCGCCTGTCAGTGCTCGCGCGGGGCCGGGACCACGCGCTCGACCTCCGGATGCACCGTCAGCAGCTGGCGCATGGCGTTCTCCGCGCCCAGGGCGTCACCGGCGGCGACGGCCTCGACCATCCGCGCGTGGTGGGCGACGCAGGTCTCACTCGGGCGGTCGCACGAGGTGATCGGGCTGCCGGAGACCTGGAGCGCGGCGGAGACGATGCCGGACAGGTGCTCCAGCATGCGGTTGCCCGCGGCCTGGATGAGGAGCGCGTGGAACTCGTTGTCGGCCCGCGCGAAGGTGATCGCGTCACCCTGGCCGAGGGCGTGGCCCATGATCTCGACCATGTCCGCGAGGCGCTGCTGGATGTCCGGGCGGCCGTGGCCGGCGGCGAGACGGGCGGCGAGCGGTTCGATGGTCCAGCGGAGCTCTCCCAGTTCGCGGCGCTGGTCGTCGCGCAGTGGGCCGAAGGCGCGCCACTCGATGATGTCGGGGTCGAGCAGGTTCCAGTCGGCGACGGGCCTCACCCGGGTGCCGACGTTGGGGCGGGCGCTGACGAGGCCCTTGGCCTCCAGCACCCGCAGCGATTCGCGGACGACGGTGCGGGAGACCTCGAAGCGCTGGCCGATCTCCTCGGGCACCAGCGGGCGGTCCGCGCCGAGGTCTCCGGAGACGATCATCTGGCCGAGCTGCTGGACGAGTTGGCCGTGCAGTCCGCGGCCGCGGCTGCCGGCGGCGCGGCGGCCGACCCGGCTCAACTCCACATCGGCGCCGTCCCAGTGCGGCGCTCCCACCCGGTCGGACCCGGGGGTCTCCGCGTACGGGTAGCGGTCGAGTTCGCCCGGGCCGGCGAGGCCGGAGTCGGCGTGGCGGGCGGCGGTCATCATGGTGTGCGCAAGGGTACTCACGAATCCTTTGTCGGCCGTGCTTCCACGACCCTTGAGGTCTTTGGTGAAAAGCACACGAAAGGGTGATCGGTGCCACCTACGCAATTGACGCCTTATCGTAAAGAACCGGGCCTTTTACGGGGACTTGCGGTCCGCTTCACGCGCCGCGGACTTCAACGGTCCGACCCGGCCTCGTCCCGCACCGGAACGATCACCAACGGACTCGACTGCGCAGTCCGGTGAACCCATAGGCGCACAACAGGACCATCAGCGACAACACCAGTGCGGTGCCCACGGGTTGGGCCATGACCCGGAGGGCGCCGAGGACGATGCGGTCCGCCTCCGGCGGCCACTGCGCCCAGGCCAGGCCGCGCAGCCGGGACGCGAGTCCGTCCGTGGGGTACGCGGAGGGGCCGTCCAGCGCCTTGCGCACGAGCGGGACCACCACGACCGGTACGGCGAGCACCGCGGCCAGGCCCGCGGTGGCGGAGCGGAAGACCCCGGAGGCGAGAACTCCCGCCCAGGCGCAGCCGACCAGCAGCCCCGCCCAGCTGACGCCCGGGGCCAGCCACTCCACCGGGGTGCGCGGCGGACCGCTGTCGAAGACCAGCGCCAGGGCTGCGGCGTCCGCGGTCACGGTCAGGGCGCCGAGGAAGAGGGCGAGGGCGGCGCAGACTCCGAGCTTGGCGGCCAGCAGCCCCAGACGGCGGGGCACGGTGCCGCGGTCGGCGGCGAGCGCCGGGTAGCGGTACTCCTCACCGAAGGCCAGGGCGCCGAGCAGTCCCGCGCCGAGCGCCGCGGGCGGCAGCGGCAGCAGCTCCGGCCAGGCGGCGAGCAGCCGGTTCTGCGGGGTCTGGCCGGTCCGGGCCAGGACGAGGGCGGTGACGACGGAGGCGGCCACGACGAGGGCCGCAGTGAGGACGGGGGTGGAGGTGCCGAAGACGCGGAGCAGCTCGTAGCGGAGCGGGCGCAGCGGTCCGCCGACCCGGCGCACCGCGGAGGCGGGCCGCCGGGAACGTTCCGCCCGGAACAGCCGTCCGCCGCCCGCCTCCCCGGACGCGTCACCGCAGGCTTCGCCGGGGACCGGGGCCGCCGCCCCGGCGTCGGCGCGGGCGCGGGCGGGCGGGACCGCGGTCCCGGGTGCGCCCGCGTCTCCGGTCTCGTCGGCGAGCTGGTGGACCAGCACGCCGTGCCGGAAAGCCGCTTCGCCGACCTCGGCGCAGTTGCTGCCGTACACGGAGAGGCGGCTGCCGCTCTCCTCGACGATCTCCACCGCGCGGTGGGCGGCCCGCGCCTCCCGGCCCAGTACGTCGGCCAGCCGGGCGGCGTGCGGGGTGCGCACGGCGACCCGGGGACGCAGCCGGGTCCGGGCGAACTCGGCGGCGTCCTGGTCGGCGACGAGCCGCCCCGCCTCGATGCTGACGACCCGGTCGGCGCTGCGGGCGGCCTCCTTCGCGTCCCCGGTGGTGAAGAGCACCGCGCCGCCCAGGGAGGCGTGGCCGCGCAGCAGGCTGTGCAGCCATCCGCTCTCGCGGGGGGAGAGTCCGGCGCTCGGCTCGTCCAGGAGAAGGGTGCAGGGGTCGGCGAGCAGGGCTGCCGCCAGCCCCACCCGGCGCTCCATGCCGAGCGAGAGCGATCCGAGCCGCTGGTCCCGCAGGCCCGCGATGCCGACGACCTCCAGCATGGTGTCGGCCCGCGAGGCCGGGACCCCGGCCGCGGCGCAGAGCATCCGCAGCTGGTTGCGGACGGTCCGCGACGGGTTGCCGGGCACGTCGCCGAGGAGTACGCCGACCTCGCGGCCGGGGTGCGCGATCCGGTGGAGCGGACGGCCGCGGAAGTAGGTGACTCCGCGTCCCGGTTCGAGTTCGAGCATGAGCCGCAACGCGGTGGTCCTGCCCGAGCCCGGCTCACCGAGCAGGGCGGTCACACTGCCCGGGCGGGCCTCGAAGGTGAGGTCGTCCACGCGGGGCGGGGCGTTGCGGCGGGGTGTACTGGTGAGTCCGATGGCCTGGAGCATCGCTTCTCTCGCAGGGTGTGAGACCGCTCTTCGGCAGGGTGGGTACCCCACGCAAGATAACGCTATATGTCCGATTTTCTGCGCAACCGGTCCGAGGGAACACCGGTATGGCCGTCAGGCGCGGCGCGCAGGAAGGGCCGGCCTGCCCGCTCCGGTACGGCGGGACCCGGTGGCACCCCCGGGCCGGAGCCCGGCACGGCGGCCGGACCCGGTGCACGGACGGGTCCGGCCGGATGGTGTCAGACTTCCGGCCGCAGCATCGGCGGGTTGAGCAGGGTGGCCCCGCCCGCGCGGAAGAGCTGGGCGGGACGACCACCCTGACGGGTCGTCGTCCCTCCGGCCGGCACGAGGAATCCGGGGGTCCCGGTGACCTTGCGGTGGAAGTTGCGCGGATCGAGGGCCACGCCCCAGACCGCCTCGTAGACCCGGCGCAGCTCGCCGACGGTGAACTCCGGCGGGCAGAACGCGGTGGCCAGGGAGGAGTACTCGATCTTCGACCGGGCGCGTTCCACTCCGTCGGCGAGGATCCTCGCGTGGTCGAAGGCCAGCCCAGCCGCGCTCTGGGTGTCGTCGGCGGCCAGGAGCTCGTCGACGGGGGCCCAGCGCGCGCTGTTGGCGTCCCCGCCCGCCCGGGGCGCCGGCAGGTCCGGAGCCAGCACCAGGTGCGCCACGCTGACGACGCGCATCCGCGGATCCCGTTTCGGATCGCCGTAGGTCGCCAGCTGTTCGAGGTGCGCCCCGTTGCCCCCGTCCGGCACGGCCGGGTCGTGCGCGCACAGCCCGGTCTCCTCGGACAGCTCCCTGGCCGCGGCGCCGGCCAGGTCCTCGTCTGCGCGGACGAAGCCTCCGGGCAGGGCCCAGCGCCCCTGGAACGGCTGCTCGCCGCGCCGGACCACCAGCGCGCAGAGCGCGTGGCGCCGAACGGTGAGCACGACCAGGTCGACGGTGACGGCGAAGGGCGGAAAGGCCGACGGGTCGTAGGGCGACATGCCGCGATCATAGTCGTCTGCCTGACGATAAACAGCGCTTTCGTGACCTCGAGGAGGCCGATCCGGAGGCTAGCCTCCCAGCTGGAGCGCATCTGCGGCCTCCTCCACCATGCCGAGGCCGAGCCGGCTGATCCGGACGGCGAACGGCTCCCCCGAGACCCGCAGGCCCGACAGCCGCAACGCACCCAGGGGCGCCCCTGGCAGGGGTACGAGGGCGACGGTGCCGGCAGGGGCATCGGGGCGGATCCCCGCCAAGGCAGTCAGTACGTGGATCCCGGCCGCCGCGGCCACCGCGGCGGGGCGGCAGGCCGCCGGGTGCGGCAGGGGTGCGCTGCCCGCGGTGCGCTGCTCGGCCGCGAACATCTCCGGCAGCCGGTACCCGAAGGCCTCCGCCGCGTACAGCAGCCCCCGGAGCAGACCGGCGGCCTCCTTCTCGAAGCCGGCCTGGGCCAGGCCTGCCACCGCCACGGCGCTCTCGTACGCCCGCACCGAGCCGGAGCGGTGGCCGAACGGATTGTGGCCGGGCTCCCGGACCGCCATGCTCCGCAGCCCCCACCCGGAGTCCATCCCGGGGGCACCGAGCAGCCGGGCGAGCTGCTCGGTGCGGGCTTTGTCCAGCAGCCCCGGGGCCGGCCTGCCGCCGCCGAGCAGGCCGGTGTCGAGCAGGTGGGCGGCGGCTCCCGTCAGCCGGGGCAGCGGGCGCCCGTCGGGGTGCAGGGCCGAGGCCGGGCGGCCGCCGTCGGGGCCGTCGATCCAGAACCCGGCCCGGAACCTCTCCCGCAGCGCCGCCGCCCGCTCCCGCCATTCCCCGGCTCCCTCCCGCCCGCACCCGTCGAGCAGCTCGGCTCCGAGCAGCGCGGCCCGGTGGGCGTGGGCCTGGGTCTCGCAGCGCCTCGGTCCGGGGTCCGGGTCGGCCAGGAAGCCGTTCTCCCCGAGAGCGCCGCGCAGCCAGCCTAGGCACCGCTCGGCGGCCGGGAGCAGCCTGTCCACCTCCTCCTCCGGCAGTCCCCAGAGCCGGGCCTCGGCCAGTACCGCGGGGAAGGCGAGCGTCGCCTCGGTGCCGGTGCATCCGGGCGGGAGCTGGGGGCCCGCCCCGCGCAGCGGTCCGGGGATCATCCCGGCGTCGGGGCCGGACCCGTCCCGCTGGGTCCGGGCCAGGATCCGCAGGGTGGCGGCCGCCAGGCCGGTCCCCAGCGGCAGTGCCATCCGGGCGGCCCACAGCGATTCCGCCGGGGCCAGGCCGAGCCGCCACGGCACGCCCGCCGCCGCGTAGGCGTCGGCCTGGTCCCCGGTGTCCCTCAGCAGCAGGGCGCCCAGGTCCTCGAGGCTGGTGCGGAACCAGCTCTCGGCCCGCGGGTCGTCCGCTTCGGCCCGGGCGTCGGCCAGCGGGTTGGCCACCTGACCGGCCGGAGCCCGCGCGGTGCGGTCCTGGCCGGTCCGCAGTTCGATGGTGCGTGACTGCCCGGGCGCCAGTTCCAGCTGCCAGCGCAGCAGCCCGGCGGAGGCCAGGGCGTCGTCGGGGGCCGGCTCGGCGACGGTGACGGCCTGGGCACTTCCGGTGCTCCAGCGCAGCCCGGCGGCATGCACTCCGGCAGGAAGCTCGGGTCCGGCCCGCCCGGCGGCCACGGCGGCCAGCTCGGCGAGGTCGCTGCCCAGGGAGACTTCCACGGGCAGGCGCACCGGACGGGCCGTGAAACTGCGCAGGGTGATCCGCTCCGTTCCGTCGGCGTGCCGGACCCGCTCCACCCCGATGTCCGGGTCCGGTCCCGGGTCGGCCCCGGTGCGGACCGTGGCGGTGAAGGCGGCCCGGTCGGCGCCGAGGCTGCGCGACTGCACCGGGACGGGGTCCCGGCCTGCGACGCGCAGGACGCACCGGGAGAGCAGTCTGCGCCCCGAGCGGTAGACCCCCTCGATCCCCCGGCCGGTCAGCTGGCCGTGTTCGGGCGAGATCACCAGGCAGGGGGCGGCGATGCAGATGACGGCACCGTGCACGGGCGGCAGCTCGGGCCGGCGGGCGGCGGGGACTCCGGGTGGGCGGGAAGGTGCGGGTGCGGGGTGAGACATGCGTCGCCTTGTCTGCGCTCCGGTGGGTTCGGCGGGGCGGCAGCGCGGCCGGGGCCCCACCGCCCCCCAGGTGAACGCCCCCGCCCCTGCCCGGGTCACGGGCCGCGGCCGGGTCGGCCCGGGGCGGAGCAAGCGGCGCAGGCCCGTGCCCAGGGCACCGCGCAGCCGCTGCGGCGCGGCGTGCCGTCCCGGTAGCCTGCGGGCGATCACTGCTCGCTCCCCGCTGCGCGGCGGGATGCACGGCGGGCACCGGTGCGTCCCCGGCGGCCCGGGGGGCGGGTGGCCGCGGCCTTGCGCCCCCGCCGGGGCTCGCGGCGCCGCCGCTCCTCGCGCAGGCACTGCCGAAGCCCTTCGGGGTCGATGCCCTCGTTGCAGGCGTGGTGGAGCAGCTGGGCGAAGCGGTACTCGGCGTCCGCCCGCAAGGCCATCCCGAAGGCGATCCGCGCGGTCGGCTCGTCCCCGGCGGACCAGGAGACCCAGCCCGCGAGGGTGAGGGGGGCCGCCGCGTGCTCCCCGTAGGCGCCGACGCAGCGGCGGGCGAGGGCCCGCCACAGCCGCAGCGCGGGGGCGGCCTCCTCGTGCTCCATCCACTCGGCGGCGACGTCCCGGATCTCGCGGTCCTGGAGGCCGAGGATCAGGGAGGCGGCCTCGTCGTGGCCGAGCAGGGCGTCGTCCCACTCGTCGGCGCAGGGGCCGCCTTCGGCGGGCGGGGCGAGCACCATGCGCTGCATCAGGGTCCTGGCCAGCGTGATCGTCCGGGCGCCGACCTCCTCCCGGGTGGTCCCGTCGAGGATCTTCGGCACCATGGCGGTGGCGGCGCGGTCCAGGGCCGCCTCCATCTCCTCGGCCACGGCCCCGCGCAGGGGTGACAGCCTTCCTTCGATCTCCTTGAGCGAGCCCCGGACCTGGAGGCCCGCGAAGGTGGCCGTGGCGGCCAGCACGGAGGTGCCGACCGCGGCCAGCAGGCGGCCCTCGGCGGGGCAGCAGCGCTCGTCGGGGCAGCTGTAGGACCAGTAGCGGCCCCCGGAGAGGCACAGGGCCTCCAGGACGGGCACGTCCAGCGCTCCGCACGCCAGCCTGATCCGCTGGGCGAGCGGCCTCAGCCGGTTCATGACCCGCTGGCCGCTGTCGTCGCCGCGCGGATCCTGGCAGAGGAAGACGACGATGCCGTCGGGCCGGCCTCCGCGCCGTTCACTGCCGCGCACGAGGGTCTCGGCGACCTGCCGTGCGGTGTCCTCCCATTCCGCGGAGGCGGCGGGGATGCCGACCCGGAGGCGGCCTCCGAAACGGCCGCCCTCCCCGTGGACGGCGACCATGACGAGGGAGTCGGTCGGGTGGAAGCCGAGCATGTAGGGCAGCGCGTCGGCCAGCTCGGCCGGGCTGCGCAGGGTGATCTGGGGGGCGACGGCGGATCCGGTCCCGACGGCGGAGGGCCGGACGGACGGGGTGCGTGATTCGTGGTTGTTCGTCATGTCCCGAAGGTCCCGCGCGTCCCCGGATCCCGAAAGCCCTGTGGATAACTGTTGATGCTTCAATGTCCACAGGGTCAGGTCGCCATTGGCGCGATGTCGCAGGCATCGGGTTGCATGGAGGCATGAACCCAGACCTGAGGTCCTCCGCCGACACCGTCCTAACCCGTCTCGTGGGTGATCCCACGGGCACCGCTCGGCTGCGCGAGGACCAGTGGCGGGCGATCGAAGCCCTCGTCGCGCACAAGCGGCGGGCGCTCGTGGTGCAGCGCACCGGCTGGGGCAAGTCCGCCGTGTACTTCGTCGCCACCTCGCTGCTGCGTGCGAGCGGCGCCGGCCCCACCGTGATCGTCTCCCCGCTCCTCGCGCTGATGCGCAATCAGGTCGAAGCCGCCGCGCGGGCGGGAATCCGCGCCCGCACCATCAACTCGGCCAACCCCGAGGAGTGGGAGGGCATCCAGGCCGAGGTCGCCGCGGGCGAGGTGGACGTCCTGCTGGTCAGCCCCGAGCGGCTCAACAACCCCGACTTCCGCGACCAGGTGCTCCCCAAGCTCTCCGCCGCGACCGGCCTGCTCGTGGTGGACGAGGCCCACTGCATCTCCGACTGGGGGCACGACTTCCGGCCCGACTACCGGCGGCTGCGCACCATGCTGGCCGATCTCCCTCCGGGCGTCCCGGTCCTGGCCACGACCGCCACCGCCAACGCCCGCGTGACCGCCGACGTGGCCGAGCAGCTCGGTACGGGGGCGGGCACCGACGCCCTGGTGCTGCGCGGCCCGCTGGACCGCGAGAGCCTCAGTCTGGCCGTGCTGACCCTGCCCGACGCGGCGCACCGGCTGGCCTGGCTCGCCGACCACCTGGGGGAGCTGCCGGGCTCCGGGATCATCTACACGCTGACCGTCGCGGCGGCCGAGGAGGTCACCGCGTACCTGCGCCACCGGGGCCACACGGTCTCCTCGTACACCGGCAAGACCGAGAACGCCGACCGGCAGCAGGCCGAGGACGACCTGCAGGCGAACCGGGTCAAGGCACTGGTGGCCACCTCGGCCCTGGGCATGGGCTTCGACAAGCCCGACCTGGGCTTCGTGGTGCACCTGGGCTCGCCCTCCTCCCCCATCGCCTACTACCAGCAGGTCGGCCGCGCGGGACGCGGAGTGGAGCACGCCGAGGTGCTGCTGCTCCCGGGCCGGGAGGACGAGGCGATCTGGCAGTACTTCGCCTCGGTGGCCTTCCCTCCGGAGGAGCAGGTCCGCCGCACCCTGGACGTGCTGGCCCGGGCCGGCCGGCCGTTGTCGCTGCCCGCCCTGGAGCCGCTGGTCGACCTGCGCCGGACCCGCCTGGAGACCATGCTCAAGGTCCTCGACGTGGACGGGGCCGTGCACCGGGTGAAGGGCGGCTGGACCTCGACGGGCGAGCCGTGGGTCTACGACGCCGAGCGCTACGCCTGGGTGGCCCGCCAGCGCGCTGCCGAGCAGCAGGCGATGCGCGACTATGCGGCGGCCACCGGATGCCGGATGGAGTTCCTGCGCCAACAGCTCGACGACGAGGAGGCCGCGCCCTGCGGCCGCTGCGACAACTGCGCCGGCGCCCGGTTCACGGTGGACGTGTCGGCCACCGCACTGGACACCGCGCGCGGTGAACTCGGCCGTCCCGGGGTGGAGCTGGAGCCGCGCAAGATGTGGCCGACCGGGCTCGCGGCCGTCGGCGTCGACCTCAAGGGCCGTATCCCGGCAGGGGAACAGGCCTCCACGGGCCGGGCGCTGGGCCGGCTGTCCGACATCGGCTGGGGCAACCGGCTGCGCCCGATGCTCGCCCCGAACGCGCCTGACCAGCCGGTTCCGGACGATGTCGCACAAGCCGTCGTGGCCGTCCTGGCCGACTGGGCGCGGGGACCGGGCGGTTGGGCGTCCGGGGCCGCGGACGCTCCGGCCCGGCCGGTGGGCGTGGTCGCCCTGCCCTCGCGCAGCCGGCCCCAGCTGGTCGGATCGCTGGCGGCCCGGATCGCGGAGGTCGGGCGGATGCCCCTGCTCGGGACGATCGCGTACACGGACCAGGTCCCGGAGTCCGGACTGCCGTCTTCCAACAGCGCTCAGCGCGTACGGGGGCTCCACCAGGCTTTGACCGTCCCCCCGGCGCTGGCTGACACACTGGCACAGGCAGCGGGGCCGGTGCTCCTCGTGGACGACCGTGCGGAGAGCGGATGGACCGTGGCCGTGGCCGCCCGGCTGTTGCGACGGGAGGGCGCGAAGGGGGTGTTCCCGCTGGTGCTGGCACTCCAGCCGTAGCCGAATGCGTCATTTCCCGCGTGGCGGGGCAAGGATATGAACGGCATACCGGCGAATTCCGGTCGGCGGCGCCAATTGCTCGTTGCCGCATCCTCCGGAGCCACGCGAGAATCGGAGTGCTCCCGCTCGGCTCCTCGGCACCTCCTGGGCCGCGCTGCGGCGCGCCCATACTCCAGCCGTGCCCGTCCGCGGGCGTGTACCCGAAGGGAGGACCGTGACCTTCGGATCCGCCCCGCCCTCGAGCACGTCCCTGAGAACGGCCACCGCCGGAGCCCACCGGCACGGCAGACGGCTGGAGCCCGCCGAGTGGACGGCCGCGGGCATTCCGCTGCTGCGCAATCCGCGTGAGGTCGTCAGCGGACTGCACTCGCGGCACGGCCCCGTCCCGTCCACCGCGGTGATCGCCGTCCTCGGCCCGGAGGACCAACTCGTGGCGAGCGCCTCCTTCGTGCAGCGGTCGGCCTCCGCCGACGGCTGGGACTACCGCAACGCCCTGCTGTCGCGGCTGCGCCGGGTCCTCCCGCACGACCTGCGGCGGCGGACCCCGGTGCGCACGGCGGTCCTGCTCTACTGCCGCGACGGTGACGGGCAGTGGACCGAGGAGGACGGGGCCTGGATGTGGGGGCTGCGGGACGCCTGCACCCTGCACGGGCTGCGCTGCGGCGCGTACATCACGCTGACCCCCGACGGCTGGCAGGTGCTGGGCGAGGGCCGGGGCGGCCGCAGGCCCAGCTCCGACTCGCGGCCCCAGCGCCTCGGTGACACCTCGGCCGAGTTCGCGCCCTTCACCCTGCACTCCGGCGGCGGGGCGGCCGAGGCCCTGCGGCGCACCGCCGCGCGCTGAACCCCGTACCGGAAGAAGGCCGTTGTGCCGGTGCGCACGGGCAGCGGCACGCGGACGGGCGTACGGACAGGACCGGCGTACGGACCCAGCGGTGCGCCGCGAGGGCCCGATGGCACGGCGCCCCGCCATCACCGGCAGGGCGGCCCGGCCACCCGCCCTCCGGGCAGGCCTCACGGCCGTACACCCGGTCGGGCGTACGGCTGATCAGGCCTCGGGCTTCAGCGGGGCCGGCCCACGGCCTGCCCCGCCCCTCGCCCGCGCCGGATACGGGGCGTCAGACGCCCGCGCCCAGCACGGAGTTGATCTGCTGCGGGTCGCCGCACACGATCAGCAGCGCACCGGCCCGTGCGAGCGCGACCGGCAGGGCGCCGGCCATCGCGCCGGCCGGTCCGCCGTTGGCCGCGAAGACCACGACGGGACGGTCCGTGGCGCGCTGGACCTGCGCCGCGTCCGCGTAGAAGACGTCGTCCTTGGCGTCGTGCAGGGCCCAGTAGGCGGCCTCGCCGAAGGACAGCTCGTGTGCGGCCCACGGGTGCGGGTCGCCGGTGGTCAGCACCAGGATGTCGCCGGGCGCGCGCCCGGTGTCGAGCAGCAGGTCGACGGCCTCCTCGGCCGCGTCCAGCGCACCCTCCACCGAGGCCGGGATCAGCTGGATCTGCGGCACCGCGGCCGAGACCGACGGCGCGGCGGGGGCCACGGGGGCGGCGGGAACGGTTCCGGTGGCGGCCTGCGGCGCACGCTGCGCGGGCGGTGCGGGCCTTACGGGACCGGGGCGCCCGGGCCGCGGTACGGCGACAGGACGCGGACCAGGTACGGGGCGGGGGGTCTGCGCGGTGCGGCTCGCGGCCGGCGTGACGCGGGGACCCTGGGCACTCTCGTGAATCTGAGGCTCCTCGATGGCGGGGGTGAGAGGCATGAGTTGATTTCTATCAAACACCGGTACGAAACGTACCGGCCGGTGGCACATGGGTGCGATCAGAAATCGAAGCCGAGTTGGCCTCCGTTTTCCAGCTCCACCGCTTCCTCGCTGCGGCGTACCTTCTTGAGGTGGCGCCACTGGGGCAGTGCGTCGAGGTAGGACCACGACAGTCGGTGGTACGGGGTGGGCCCCAGTTGTTCAAGTGCCGCACGGTGCACGGGAGACGGGTAACCGGCATTGGCGGCGAAAGCGAAGTCCTCTATTCCGCCACCTTGTTGACCGAGTTCGACCATCATCCGGTCGCGCCGGACCTTGGCGATGACCGAGGCGGCCGCGACGGCGACGCAGGACTGATCGCCCTTGATCACCGTCCGGACCTGCCAGGGCGTGCCGAGGTAGTCGTGCTTCCCGTCCAGGATCACCGCATCGGGCCGCACCGGGAGGCCCCCCAGGGCGCGCTCCGCGGCGAGCCGCAGGGCGGCCGTCATCCCGAGTTCGTCGATCTCCTCCGGGGAGGCGTGCCCGAGGGCGTACGCGGTGACCCAGTCCTCCAGGACGCCGACGAGAACGTCGCGCCGCTTGGCGGTGAGCAGTTTGGAGTCGGTGAGCCCCGCGGGCGGCCGGCGCAGACCGGTGACCGCCGCGCACACGGTGACGGGACCGGCCCAGGCCCCTCGTCCGACTTCGTCGACCCCGGCGATGACCTTGGCGCCGGTGGTTGCACGGAGGGAGCGTTCGACGGTGTGGGTGGGTGCTTCGTACGGCATGGCGCCAGCAAGGTTACGCCGCCCCGCGCCGCCTGCACACCCCGGCCCGGCTCCGGCTCGCGAGCCGAGCCCGCACCACGCCTTCCGCGGGGTGCGCGCCGCGCCGGCTACCGGGCGGATGAACCCTCGCCCGGTCCGGGGGATCCGCCCCAGATCAAAGCTCTGCGTTCACCCCCGCACACGCCGAAATCTCACAGCGGGGCCGGCGCGCGGCCATCCCCGCGCAGCGGGCCACGGGCGCCGGCCCGAGCCGGTCACCCCTTCCCTCACTTGCCTCACCAGGCCCCTTCCGGGTCCCCGAGCGAGTCCGGAGCGGGCCCCTCGGGAGGCTTCCGCGACACCGCCCTGACGTCATGTGCTCGCACCTGTGAACCGCGGGCGCGGGTGGCTTCCTAGTTCTCGGTGCGGGTTCCGAAGGCGCCCAGGCGCGAGCAGACCTCGTACGAAGCCGTGACCGGCCGGTCGCGCAGGATCGTCCGCGCCCGGTACTCGCCGAAGCTCATGGCGTACCAGGGCACCCGACCGGCCCTCGCCATCTCGTCGTTGATCCCGCGCAGGGCGCAGGAGCGCAGGGGCTCCGGCAGTGCGTCCAGGCCCGGCACCGCGTCCGCCGACAGGGACTGGACGTAGGCGAGGTCGATCTTTTCGTCCTGCTGGAAGCGGGCCACGTTGCGTTCGGCGACCATCCCGTCCGGGGACATCAGGCCGAAGACGAGAACGGCGGCCGCCGCGCTCCCCATGACAGCGCGCGGCAGCCAGCGTGCGCCGAACACACCGGCCGCCATGATCAGTACGATGACCAGCCCGAGCCACAGTTCCATGGCGGCCACGGAGACGCGCAGCCGGGTCAGTCCGTACGCGTCCACGTAGAGGTCCATGCGGCGCAGCGCGGAGGCGACCACGACCAGGGTCAGCATGCACAGAGCTCCGAGCACGACGCGGACGAAGCGCCGGTCGCCCGGTCCGCCGCGCGGGGCCCAGCGCAGGGCGAGCGCGATCACCACGAGGGTGAGCAGGGTGGCCCAGAGCAGCTGCCAGAAGCCCTGCCGGGCGTACTCGGAGTAGGCGGGTCCAGGGCTGTTCAGGACCTTGTCGTAACCGCCGAACAGGACGGTCAGCTGGACGGCGATGAATCCGGCGAAGAGCAGGTTGAGCAGGACGAGCGGAAGAGCCCACTCGAGGCGGGACCGCGACGTGCCCGGGGTGACCTTGATGCGGTCCCAGCGCAGCGGGGCGGCGGCGGCGCGGGCGGCCGTCAGTGCGACGAGGGCGCCGAAGAGGAAGAGCACGGTGCGCAGCGGCCCGTCCCCGAGGGAGACGTCGGGGACGAGGCCTGCGAGCAGGTCCGCGAAGGCGGCGTCGGCGGAGGCGAACAGCCCGCCGAAGAGCAGCAGCAGGGCCGCGGCGACCGCCACCGCCTTGGCCATCGGCAGCCAGCGGTCCTTGCTCACGCCGCTGCGCGAGCGCAGCCCGGCCCAGGCCCAGCCGAGTCCGGACACGGCGGCGTCGGCGAAGCCGAACGGGCTGAGGAGCACCCCGGGCCAGGTACGGCTGCCGTGCAGTGCCAGGGCGCCGAGCAGGGCGGTGGCAAGGATCGCGAGCGTCGACGGCCACGCGGAGTCCCGCAGCGCGGGGATGAGGAGGAGGGCGATGCAGCCGGCCACCCAGACGAGGGGCCAGGGTCGGGCGCGGCGGCGGGCCGTGCGTGCGGCGGCGTACGCGGCGACCATGGCGGGCACCGCCGCGAGCAGCAGCCCGGGGCCCATGCCGTCGCCCAGCAGCAGGGCGAAGGCGAGGCCGGCGACGAGGGCCGCGACGAGGGTGGCGGTGTGGACCGGCGCGGCCTCGGCGGAGCGGATCAGACGGGGCCACTCGGGCCCGGCGGCGGCCTGCTGACGCTGGTGCGCCTGCCACGCGGCGACCTCGGCGGGCACCCTGGCGCGCATCGACGCGGCGGCGGGCCCCGGCTGGGGCGCGCCCGGCCCGGCCGTGGCGGCACCCGGCTCGGGCCCGCCAGCGCCACCCGGCGCCGGCCCTGCAGGGGCAACCGCAGGCGCAGGCGCAGGCGCAGGCGCAGCAGCGACGGGATCGGCAGGCAGGGACCCGGCCACCGCCGGCCCTGCAGGGGCAGCCCCAGCCGCCGGCGCAGCAGCGACGGGGTCGGCCTGAGGCGGAACCCTGGCGTCCCTCGGGGTCTGCGGTGGGGTGGCCGGAGCCGGCTCCGGCGTCGGTGCGGTGCGGCCTGCTTGCCGGTCCGGCGTCCGGTCCTCGCCCCGCGCGGTACCGGCCTCGGTGCCGTCCGCCCCGTCGGTGTTCTCTGACATCGCCTAGCCCTCCCCTGTCGGCCGCCCCCGGCGTTCCGGTGGAGGCGGCGCAGCGGACAGAGTAGGCCCGTGACGTGCGGCTTCTGCCGGGCGGACGGGGCCCTGTGGCAGGACCGTGACAATCCGAAGCCTCCCGGTCGTCCGGCCCCCACCGGGGCCGGAGCGCCATGGTTTCAGCCGGCCGGGGTCTCCGGCAGCCAGGCCGGCAGGGCCTCGGTGCGGGCCAGCCACGCAGCCGGAAGGACCGCCTCCCCGCGCGCTCCGAGTACGCCGCCGACGATCGCACAGGTGGTGTCGACGTCACCGCCGACCTGAGCGGTGGTCCAGAACGCCCGCTCGTAGTCCTCCAACGCCCGCGCCGCCGACCACAGGGCGAAGGGCACGGTGTCGTGGGCGCTGGTGCGCCGCCCGCAGCCCAGGACCGCCGCCACCGTGGTCGCGTCACCGTAGTCCAGCATGTCCCGCGCCCGCCGCAGCCCTGCGCCCACCGCACTGCGCGGTACCAGCGCGACGACCCCGTCCAGCAGGTCCGCGGCCTTCGGCGGACCCGCCGGGTCCGCCGCCAGCGCGGCGGCGGCGGCGACGGCCATGGCCCCGCACACGGCTTCGCGGTGCTGGTGGGTGGTGTAGGCGGAGATCTCCGCCTGGTGGGTGGCCTGCTCCGGGTCGTCGGCGTACCAGGCACCCAGCGGGGCGATCCGCATGGCCGCGCCGTTGCCCCACGAGCCCTGCCCGTTGAAGAGTTCGGCCGCCAGCGTGCGCCAGTCCTCGCCCTCCCGGACGAGGCGCAGCATGCGGTTCACGGCCGGCCCGTAGCCGCGGTCGAAGTCGTGGTGGTGGGCGAAGGAGAGCGCGAGGGCGTCCTGGTCGATCCGTCCGTGCTCGGCGAGGACGGCCACCACCGAGCAGGCCATCTCGGTGTCGTCGGTCCACTGCCACGTCCCGGTGCCGGCGGGCAGCTCGCGCCGCTTGAGCAACGGGTAGTTCACGGGGACGAAGTACTGGGAGCCCAGGGCATCACCCAGGGCCAGCCCGCGGAGGCTGGCCAGGGCGCGAGCGTAGCGCCGTTCTGGAGAGGAATCAGGGGTCATCGCGGGTCACTCTAGCCGTCCAGGTCGTAGGGCTCGGGCGTGGTCCAGCGCTCAAACGGGCGGTCCATCCGGTACCGGCCGTCCGGACCGAGCATCAGCACCCGGAATTCGCCGTTCCCCGGGTTGGACAGGGCCTCGAACTCGGCCACCGACCAGTGGAACCAGCGCATGCAGAACAGCCGCATCGTCAGTCCGTGCGTGACCAGCAGGACGTTCTCCGGATGGTCCGGGGCCTCGAAGCTGCGGTAGAGGCTCTCCAGGAAGGAGCCGACCCGGTCGTAGACGTCCGCCCCGGACTCGCCCTGAGCGAAGCGGTAGAAGAAGTGCCCGTAGGCGTCCCGGTAGGCCTTCTGGAGCCGTACGTCGTCCCGCTCCTGCCAGTTCCCCCAGTCCTGTTCGCGCAGCCTCGGTTCCTCGCGCATCCGGACCCGTGTCGGGTCGAGCCGCAGTTCCCGGAAGGTCTGCAGGGTCCTGCGGTACGGGGAGACGTACGCGCTGATGTGCTCGTCGCCGAAGAGTTCGCGCAGCCGTACGCCGGCCTCGGCGGCCTGCTCACGTCCGTTCCGCGTCAGCCGCAGGGCGTGGTCGGGCTCCCGCTCGTAGACGGTGTCGTCGGCATTGCCTTCCGACTCACCGTGGCGGATGAGGACGATGCGGCGTGGTCGAACCATCCCCCGACCTTATTCGGCCGTCCTCGGGCGGGCCGACCGGGCACGCCGATCGGCGCGGCGATCATCGTACGGTCATACGGTCCAGGAGGGTTCCAGGTCGACCACGTCACCCGTGAGGGCCTCGACGTCCGCCTGGATCTGGGCCCGCAGGGACAGCCGCTCGACGCGCTCCTGCCGGTACTTGCCGTGCTCGGCGGCCGCGTGCCACATGGAGAGCACCAGGAATTCCCGGCCGGGGGCTTCGCCGAAGAGGCCGCGGACCATTCCTGGCGAGCCCGCCATGGCCGGGTTCCACACCTTCTCCTGCATGAGGGCGAAGTGGTCGACGCGGCCCTCCCGTACCCGGGTGTGGGCGACCCGGACGACGTCGGCGTCGGTGAAGCGCGGCTCGAACCCGGTCTTCACGTCGAAGCGGTGGTCGAAGAGGGTCACCCGCGGATCGGTGTAGGTGCCGTTCTGCGCGGCGGCCAGCCGGTCGTGGCTGCGGGCCATGAAGGAGTCGTAGAAGGAGCGGCTCTCCCAGAACGCGAAGACGTGCGCGACCCCCTGCCGGCCCCGGCTCCAGCCGCCGCCCTGCCCCCGGAATCCCGGCTCGCCCGGCAGCCCCGCCCATTTTCGCTGCCCCCGCTCGAACCCGCGTCGGTCCGTCACCGTGCAGCGAATCCACTTGACCAGCACGGCGCCATCGTACGGGCCCGGCGCGGCCCGGGTCAGTCCCCGGCCCGCTGGATCCCTATGAGTTCCGCCGCGTCCCGCTCGGGCAGCCGGATCCCGAACTCCCGGTCGAGCACGGCGGGCAGTTCCCCGGAGCCGACGACCCGCCGCTCGGTCCGCCCGTCGGGGTGGAGGTACGTGAGGTCCCGGCCGACCAGCGCCCGGCGGGGCCGTACGCCGTCTCCCGGCTGCTGGACGACGACCTGCCCGACGAAGGCGGACCGGGGGTGCGAGGAGCTGTAGTGGTTCAACAGGACGTAGTCGACGGGGTGGTACCGCTGCGGGGAGAACGCGTAGAGGTCCCGCCACCCGCCGTCGCGCAGCAGGCAGAGCACGAGGACGCCGTCCTCCTCCTCGCGGACCCGGTACGTCCCGTCACCCTGCTCCACCGTGGTGCCCGGCCGGCCGAGGGGGACGGGCTCGCGGGGTCCCTGGTAGCCGAACCCGGCGTCGCACAGCCACGGTTCGCCCTCGACGGTCGCCACGAGGACGGCGTGCGTGACCGGGCGCAGGGCGTCCCCGCGGGTGCGGTTGCGGGCGCCGCGTCCGGAGACCTCGAAGCCGATCCGCTCCAGGGCGGCGGCCAGCAGCGAGTTCTGCTCGTAGCAGTAACCTCCGCGGCCGGCCCGGACGAGCTTGTCCTCGACGGCCTTGACCTCCAGCTCGACGGGGCGGCCGAGCAGCACGTCCAGGTTCTCGAAGGTGATGGCGGCGGTGTGGGCGCGGTGCACCTCCTTCAACGTGCGCAGGTCCGGCCGCAGTTCCCGGCCGGCGCCGCCCGCGCCGTCGCCCCCGCACGCGCCCTCGTAACCGATCCGCGCCAGATACGCGTCCAGGTCCAGTTCGTCACCGCTCCACATGGCTCCCCGTCTCCCCGCACTTCCCCGTCCCCGCGCTCCGCGGGCCGCGCTCCCCGGGCCCCTGCCGTCGCTCGCCGTGAAATCCCGGTACTCCGGTGCGTCCGCGCCCGCACAATGATCACCATGACGGCCCTGCACACCAACCCGCTCTTCGCCCGGCTCGCCGGCGCCGAACGCATCCTGGTCGCCGGCGCGGGCGGCGGCTTCGACATCTACGCGGGGCTGCCCGTGGCCCTCTCCCTCCTGCACCAGGGCAAGGAGGTCCATCTGGCCAACCTCGCCTTCAGCTCCCTCGCCGGACTGCCCGCCGAGGACTGGGCAGCGCCCGACCTCGCTGTCATCACCCCGCACACCGCGCCCCACCAGGCCTATTTCCCCGAGCGGACGCTGGCCCGGTGGTTGGGGCTGCACGGCTACCCGACCACCGTGTACGCCTTCCCCCAGACCGGGGTGCAGCCGCTGCGCGCCGCCTACCGCGCGCTGGTCGACCTCCACCGCATCGACGCGATCGTGCTGGCCGACGGCGGCACGGACATCCTGATGCGGGGCGACGAAGCGGGCCTCGGCACCCCCGAGGAGGACCTGACCAGCGTCGCCGCGATAGCCGCGCTGGACGACGTACCGGAACGCCTCGTCGTGTCGGTCGGCTTCGGCGTGGACGCCTACCACGGGGTGAGCCACGGCCTGGTGCTGGAGAACATCGCGGCGCTGGAGCACGAGGGCGCCTACCTCGGCGCGTTCTCCCTGTCGCGCGCCAGCCGCGAGGGGGCGCTCTTCCTGGACGCGGTGGCCCACGCCCAGGACCAGACCCCCGACCGCCCGAGCATCGTGAACGGCTCGATCGCCGCGGCCGTCCGGGGC
Organism: Streptomyces sp. NPDC058646; assembly: GCF_042716875.1. Taxonomy (NCBI): domain Bacteria; kingdom Bacillati; phylum Actinomycetota; class Actinomycetes; order Kitasatosporales; family Streptomycetaceae; genus Streptomyces; species Streptomyces sp. NPDC058646. Next base: position 122,659 of record NZ_JBHXRK010000014.1, read on the forward strand.
TCCTTCGGCGATGTCCAGTTCACCACCCGCACCCGGGGCAGCGAACTGTTCGTGAACCCGCTGATGTCGCTGTGCTTCGCCTTCGACCTGCCGGGCCTGGCCGCGCGCTGCCTCTACCTGGACCGCATCGAGGACACGCACCTGATGCGCCAGGTCCATTCCCGGATCGCGGAATTCCGGGAGGAGATCGTCACCAGACCGTCCCTCCGCATCCCGCACTGACGACGGCCGGCCCGGACGGTCGAGGCACGAAGAAGGGGACCGGCTTTCGGCCGGTCCCCTTCGTAGCTGCTGGTCAGCCACCTGCGCGGCGTGCGCCGGATGGTGCGTGCGGCGCAATACCGCCCGTCATCAGCTGCAGCCGCTGGTGGAGCCGCAGCCCTCGCAGATGTAGCAGGAGCCGGCGCGCTGCATCTTCGTACCGCAGGAGAAGCAGAGCGGGGCGTCGGCGGAGACGCCGAGCTGCATCTCGACCAGTTCGGCGCTGCTGTGCGCCGTCTTGGGGGCCGGGAGCGAGGCGGTCACGGCCGGCTTCGGCTCCGAGGGCACCGCGGCGAGCGGGGCCGACTGGGCCAGCGACTCGGTGTCCAGCTCCTCGTCGAGGGGCTCGTAGGAACCGGTCTCCAGGTGGCGCTGGCGCTCCTCGGCGGTGTGGATGCCGAGGGCCGAGCGGGTCTCGAAGGGCAGGAAGTCGAGCGCCAGGCGGCGGAAGATGTAGTCGACGATCGACTGCGCCATCCGCACGTCCGGGTCGTCCGTCATGCCGGCCGGCTCGAAGCGCATGTTGGTGAACTTCGAGACGTAGGTCTCCAGCGGCACGCCGTACTGCAGTCCGACGGAGACGGCGATCGAGAAGGCGTCCATCATGCCCGCGAGGGTCGAGCCCTGCTTGGACATCTTCAGGAAGACCTCGCCCAGGCCGTCGTCCGGGTAGGAGTTCGCCGTCATGTAGCCCTCGGCGCCACCGACCGTGAAGGAGGTGGTGATGCCCGGGCGGCCCTTGGGGAGGCGCTTGCGGACGGGACGGTACTCGATGACCTTCTCGACCGCGGTGCGGATGGTCTCCTCCGTCCTGGCGGTGACCTCCTCCTTCTCCTCCTCCTTCTTCTTGGCGGAGAGGGGCTGGCCGACCTTGCAGTTGTCGCGGTAGATCGCGAGCGCCTTGACGCCCATCTTCCACGCCTCGAAGTAGATCTCCTCGATCTCCTCGACGGTCGCCGTCTCCGGCATGTTGACCGTCTTGGAGATCGCGCCGGAGATCCAGGGCTGGATCGCGGCCATCATGCGGACGTGGCCCATCGCGGAGATGGAACGCTCGCCCATGGCGCAGTCGAACACCGAGTAGTGCTCGGGCTTGAGACCCGGGGCGTCGACGACCACGCCGTGCTCGGCGATGTGGGCGACGATCGCCTCGATCTGCTCTTCCTGGTAGCCCATGCGGCGCAGGGCCTGCGGGACGGTGCCGTTGACGATCTGCATCGAGCCGCCGCCGACGAGCTTCTTGAACTTGACCAGGGCCAGGTCCGGCTCGACACCGGTGGTGTCGCAGGACATCGCGAGACCGATGGTGCCGGTCGGCGCGAGGACGGAGGCCTGGGAGTTGCGGAAGCCGTTCCTCTCGCCGAGGCGCAGGACGTCCTGCCAGGCCTCGGTGGCCGCGGCCCAGATCGTGTTGTCCAGGTCCTCGGTGCGCGGCGCGACGGCGTTGGCATCGGCGTGCTGCTTCATGACGCGCTTGTGGGCGTCGGCGTTGCGGGCGTAGCCCTCGTACGGGCCGACGATCGCGGCGAGCTCGGCGGAGCGCTTGTACGCGGTGCCGGTCATCAGCGAGGTGATCGACGCGGCCAGGGTGCGGCCGCCGTCCGAGTCGTAGGCGTGGCCGGTGGCCATCAGCAGGGCGCCGAGGTTGGCGTAGCCGATGCCCAGCTGGCGGAAGGCGCGGGTGTTCTCGCCGATCTTCTGCGTCGGGAAGTCCGCGAAGCAGATGGAGATGTCCATCGCGGTGATGACGAGTTCGACGACCTTGGCGAAGCGCTCGGCGTCGAAGGACTGGTTGCCCTTGCCGTCGTCGTTCAGGAACTTCATCAGGTTCAGCGAGGCGAGGTTGCAGGACGTGTTGTCCAGGTGCATGTACTCGCTGCACGGGTTGGACGCGGTGATGCGGCCGGACTCGGGGCAGGTGTGCCAGTTGTTGATCACGCCGTCGTACTGGATGCCCGGGTCGGCACAGGCCCACGCGGCCTCGGCCAGCTTGCGGAAGAGCGCCTTGGCGTCGACCTCCTCGATGACCTCACCGGTCATGCGGGCACGCAGGCCGAACGTGGTGCCGTTCTCGACGGCCGTCATGAACTCGTCGTTCACGCGGACGGAGTTGTTGGCGTTCTGGTACTGGACGGACGTGATGTCGTCGCCGCCCAGGTCCATGTCGAAGCCCGCGTCGCGCAGGGCGCGGATCTTCTCCTCCTCCTTCACCTTGGTCTCGATGAAGGCCTCGACGTCCGGGTGGTCCACGTCGAGGACGACCATCTTGGCCGCGCGGCGGGTGGCGCCGCCCGACTTGATCGTTCCGGCGGACGCGTCGGCTCCGCGCATGAAGGAGACCGGGCCGGAGGCGTTGCCGCCGGAGGAGAGCAGCTCCTTGGAGGAGCGGATGCGGGAGAGGTTCAGGCCGGCGCCGGAGCCGCCCTTGAAGATCATGCCCTCTTCCTTGTACCAGTCGAGGATCGACTCCATGGAGTCGTCGACGGCCAGGATGAAGCAGGCGGACACCTGCTGCGGCTGGGGCGTGCCGACGTTGAACCACACCGGCGAGTTGAAGCTGAAGATCTGGTGGAGCAGGGCGTAGGTGAGCTCGTGCTCGAAGATCTCGGCGTCGGCGGGCGAGGAGAAGTAGTCGAAGTCCTCGCCGGCCTTCGTGTACGTCTTCACGATCCGGTCGATCAGCTGCTTCAGACCGGTCTCGCGCTGCGGGGTGCCGACCGCGCCGCGGAAGTACTTGCTGGTGACGATGTTGACCGCGTTCACCGACCAGAAGTCGGGGAACTCCACACCGCGCTGCTCGAAGTTGACCGAGCCGTCGCGCCAGTTGGTCATGACGACGTCACGGCGCTCCCAGCTCACCTCGTCGTACGGGTGCACGCCCGGGGTGGTGTGGATGCGCTCGATCCGCAGGCCGCCCTTGGCGGCCTTGGTCCCCTTGGTGCGGGAACCACGTGCCGAGCTGCTCGCCGTCTCTGTCATGCCAGGCCTCCCATATGCGGGCAAAAACGCCCTAAAGTGCCCGCGTTATTCCGCGGCACGATGCTGTGTCTTTATCTACGTCTCTGCTTCCCCCAGCCCGAGGCGCTGGGGGGACCGCCGGCCTGGCCGGCCACGCCGCCGTGCGAGGGGGGTGCGCGGCGGTGCGGGCCGTCCGGTCAGTCGGCGGCGGAGGCGGGCACGGGGACCGATCCGGTCCCACCGGGCTCGCACTCCTCGGTGCGAGGCCGCCGCTCGCGCAGTTCCGCGATGGCGGTCTCGAAGTCGTCAAGGGTGTCGAACGCTTTGTAGACGGACGCGAACCGCAGGTACGCGACGAGGTCGAGTTCCTGCAGAGGGCCGAGTATGGCCAGACCCACGTCGTGGGTGGTCAGCTCGGCGCTCCCGGTGGCGCGCACCGCCTCCTCGACCCGCTGGCCGAGCTTGGCGAGGGCGTCCTCGGTGACCGGCCGCCCTTGGCACGCCTTGCGCACGCCGGAGATGACCTTGGTACGGCTGAAGGGTTCGGTCACCCCGCTGCGCTTGATCACCATCAGCGAGGCCGTCTCCACCGTCGTGAAGCGACGGGAGCAGTCGGGGCACTGACGGCGCCGGCGGATCGACGTGCCGTCGTCCGTGGTGCGGCTGTCGACGACGCGGCTGTCGGGGTGCCTGCAGAAGGGGCAGTGCATGGTTCCCTCACCCTCCCTCTTCGGCACGACTGAAACACCCCACACAGCCCCTGAACGGAAGGGACGGATCTCTCCCGGGGGCCGGTGAAGCAGCCACCAGCATATGCGATGCCAGGAGCCTCAGCAGACTCGAGGACCACAACTTCTGGGCGGCAGCGCTCATCCAACCACTAGATCTTGGGTTGCGGCGGATTTACGTGGCTCCGCGTGTCGCCGTGCCCGACAGGCGGTCACGAGGCTCCGCGGTGCCAGACTGGACCGCGGCCCGCAGGGTGGCTGTCCGACCGGGAAGGGTACCGTAAGCGGCGGATGCCCAGCCGAACCCACGTTCGGCACCGACGGTCCATACACCGCTCCATATGCACACGCCGGGCGATCTGCGATTTTTCACTCGAACGTGTGTTTGGCGCAACCTTTCGAAAGCAACTACCGTTGTCCAGCTAGGGAGAACATTTCGAGAGGGGCCGACGTGACCACCACCGCAGACAGTGCCACCATCACTGCCCAGAACCGCTCCCAGAGCCGACTTGAGCCGGTGCATGCCATGAACGACGCAAACCTGAACCCGGAGGCGGAGCCCGTACGCCCCGCACGCTCGCTGCCAGGTCGACCTCCAGGCATCCGCGCCGACAGCTCCGGGCTCACGGACCGGCAGCGGAGGGTCATCGAGGTCATCCGTGATTCCGTGCAGCGGCGGGGCTACCCGCCGTCGATGCGCGAGATCGGCCAGGCGGTCGGCCTCTCCAGCACGTCCTCCGTCGCCCACCAGCTGATGGCCCTGGAGCGCAAGGGCTTCCTGCGCCGCGACCCGCACCGCCCCCGCGCCTACGAGGTGCGCGGCTCCGACCAGCCGAGCTCGCAGCCCACGGACACCACGGGCAAGCCCGCCGCCTCGTACGTTCCCCTGGTCGGCCGGATCGCGGCCGGCGGCCCGATCCTCGCCGAGGAGTCGGTCGAGGACGTGTTCCCGCTCCCCCGCCAGCTGGTCGGCGACGGCGAGCTCTTCGTCCTCAAGGTCGTCGGTGACTCGATGATCGAGGCCGCCATCTGTGACGGCGACTGGGTCACGGTCCGTCGCCAGCCGGTCGCGGAGAACGGCGACATCGTCGCGGCGATGCTGGACGGCGAGGCCACGGTCAAGCGGTTCAAGCGCGAGGACGGCCACGTCTGGCTCCTCCCGCACAACGCCGCGTACCAGCCGATCCCCGGTGACGAGGCGACCATCCTCGGCAAGGTCGTCGCCGTGCTGCGTCGGGTCTGACCCCCGCCGCCCCTCGCCAGCCCTGGGACCTACTGCGCCGGTCCCAGGGCTGCTTTGTGTGCGGGGGCCGACCGGTGACCCGCCACCGCCCGCCTACCCCGCCCCCTACTTCCCGTCGGCCTGCGCGGTCGCGTCGATCGCGGACAGGGAGCGGCGGACCTGGTTGCGGTCCGTGGTGTACCAGAAGTCCGGGAGGGTGGCGCGCAGGAAGCTCCCGTACCGGGCCGTGGCCAGCCGGGGGTCCAGGACCGCGACGACACCGCGGTCACCCGTGGCCCGTACGAGGCGTCCCGCGCCCTGGGCCATGAGCAGCGCGGCGTGGGTGGCGGCGACGGCCATGAAGCCGTTGCCGCCGTGCTCCTCGACCGACTTCTGCCGGGCGCTCATCAGCGGGTCGTCGGGGCGCGGGAACGGGATGCGGTCCATCACCACGAGCTGGCAGCTGGGGCCGGGCACGTCCACGCCCTGCCACAGCGACAGCGTCCCGAACAGGCAGGTCTTCGGGTCGGCCGCGAACGCCTTGATCAGCTCGCCCAGCGTCTCCTCGCCCTGGAGCAGGATCGGGTTCTCCAGCCGGCCGCGCAGTTCCTCGGCCGCCGCCTTGGCTCCGCGCATGGAGGAGAACAGCCCGAGGGTCCGGCCGCCCGCCGCCTCGATCAGCTCGGCGAGCTCGTCCATCATGTCGCCGCGGGTGCCCTCGCGGCCCGGGGTGGCCAGGTGCTTGGCGACGTAGAGGATGCCCTGCTTCGGGTAGTCGAAGGGGGAGCCGACGTCGAGGCCCTTCCACAGCGGTACGTCGTCGCCCTCGACGCCCTCGGGGGACAGGCCCAGGGAGGCGGCGACCCCGTTGAAGTCCCCGCCGAGCTTGAGGGTGGCCGAGGTGAGGACCACGGAGCGGTCCTCGAAGAGCTTCTCGCGCAGCAGACCCGACACCGACAGGGGGGCGACCCGCAGGGTGGCGCCGAAGCGGTCGTGGCGCTCGTACCAGACGACGTCGTACTCGGAGCCGTTGCAGATCCGCTCCGCCACCGCGTGGACGTTCTCCACGGCGGCCAGGGCCTGCTTGCGGACGGCGTCCTCGTCCTGGACGGACTTGTCGCGGGTCGAACCGATCGCCGAGATGACGTTGCGCGCGGCGTCCCGCAGGGACATCAGCGCGTATCCCAGGTCCTCGGGGAGCACTTCCAGCCGGCCGGGGAGGGCCAGCTCCATGACCCGCTCGAAGGACTCGGAGGCGGTCTGCAGGGAGTCGGCCGTCTTCTCGTCGACCAGCTTCGCCGCTCGCTTCACCGCTCGGTTGACCTGCCCCGGGGTGAGCTCACCGGTGGCGACCCCGGTGACCCGGGAGACCAGCTCGTGGGCCTCGTCCACGATGAGCACCTCGTGCTGCGGCAGCACCGGGGCGCCCTCGATGGCGTCGATGGCGAGCAGCGCGTGGTTGGTGACGACGACGTCCGCGAGCTTGGCCCGCTCGCGGGCGGCCTCCGCGAAGCATTCGGCTCCGTACGCACACTTCGTCGCGCCGAGGCATTCCCGGGAGGAGACGGAGATCTGCGACCAGGCCTTGTCCGAGACGCCGGGGGTCAGGTCGTCGCGGTCGCCGGTCTCGGTCTCGTCCGCCCAGTCGCGCAGCCGCATCAGGTCCTGACCGAGCTTGCTGGTGGGGGCGGCCGCCTCGAACTGGTCGAAGAGGCCGTCCTCCTCGTCCTGCGGGGCGCCCTCGTGCAGCCGGTGCAGGCACAGGTAGTTGGAGCGGCCCTTGAGCATGGCGAACTGCGGGCGGCGGCGCAGCTGCGGATGCAGCGCGTCCACCGTGCGGGGCAGGTCGCGCTCGACGAGCTGGCGCTGCAGGGCGAGGGTCGCGGTCGCCACGACCACGCGCTCGCCGTGCGCGAGGGCCGGCACCAGGTACCCGAGGGACTTGCCGGTGCCGGTGCCGGCCTGGATGAGGCGGTGGGAATTGTCGTCGATCGCGTCGGCGACGGCTTCCGCCATGGCTACCTGGCCGGGGCGCTCCGTGCCGCCGACGGCGGAGACGGCGGCGTGCAGCAGGTCGGGGAGGGAGGGCTTCGTCATAGCACTGCCAACCCTACGGGGCCGCACCGACAGGGACGGCACCGGCGAGGATTCATGGCCGGTACAAGGGGTTGGGGACGGTGCCGTACCGGACGGCGCGGGGGCGGTCGGGGCGGTCGCGGTAGCCGTCCTCGTAGAGCCGGTTCCGGTTGAGGCAGAGCCGGCCGATGCGTTCGCCGAGCAGGCCGAAGAGCGCGTACCGCTCCTTGAGCTCCGGGAAGCGGGCCTGGTGGCGCAGGATCTCCCTCCGGACGAGGGACCAGAAGTCCTCCTCCGGGACGCCGAGGCGGTCCTCGCACAGGGCGGAGAGGTAGCGGAAGACGCCGATGAAGAGCCCGGAGTGGATGAACTGCGGCAGGAAGTCGGCGGGCTCGGCGAGCAGGACCGCCCGGACCTCGTCGGGCAGGGTGTCGAGCTCGGGGAGGGGCTGCGCGCTGATCTTGACGTCGTCGACGAAGTCCTTCATCGCGAGCCGGACCGGGACGTCCTGCTCGTCGAAGATCACGATGGTGTTCTCCCCGTGCGGGGAGAACACCGTGCCGTAGCGGTAGAGGAAGTGCAGGAGCGGCGGCAGCAGAGCGGCGAAGAGGCGCTGCAGCCATACGCCGGCGCCCAGCCCGGAACGGGCGACGAGTTCGGCCGTGAAGGAACGGCCCCGCGGGTCGGTGTGGAGGAGGGAGGCGAGGGTGCGGGCGCGCTCCCCCGGCGCCAGCCGGCCGGTCAGTGGTTCCCGCCAGATCGCGCCGAGGAGCTCCTTGTACTGGTAGGGCACCTCGGGCAGCCGGTCGTAGACGGGATGGCGGACGGTGACGGAGGCGACCTCGCCGAGCAGGACGACCCTGCATTCGTCGCGGAGGAAGGGGTCCCCGTCGCGGAGGGAGTGGATCCAGGCGGTGACGGCCGGGGCCGCGAGGGTGAGGTCGCTGGGCAGGCCCCGCCAGACCATGGTGTTGAAGACGGAGAGCGGGAGCTTGACGCTGTGCCGGTCGGGTCGGGTGAGGTTGAGGAAGGTGCGGATGGACTGCTGCGGGAGGCGTACGTCGGGGTCCGCGGGCAGCGGGACCAGGGCGCCTGAGGCGAGGGCCGGGGCGAAGAGGGGCAGGACGACCTCGTCCCACTGCCAGGGGTGGACGGGCAGGTAGAGGTAGCGGAGCGGGTCGAAGCCGCGGTCGCGCAGGATCCGGTCGAAGGCGGCACGGGTGCTGGAGTCGAGCTCGGCGGCGTAGAGACGGGCGGGATCCTCCAGGCCGGCGGTGCCGCGGTAGGCGGCGAGCGAGTGGTGGGCGGCGAGCCAGGGCAGCCGCTGGCGGGTGCGCGCCTCGGGGGCCCAGGCCGCGGTGTCGGATCCGGAGAGGCCGAGGCGCCCCTTGTTGAGGACGAGCCAGGGGTGGCCGGTCTGGTGGCCTTCCAGGGCCGCGTAGTCGAGGTCGGCGAGGACGTCCGCGGTGAGCGCGGTGTGGTCGATGCGGGCGTCGGCGGCGAGGGTGGCGCTGAGCTCGCGGACGAGGTGGCCGAGGGTGGCCCCGTCGAGGCCGAGGAGCGTGCGGGCGCGGACGAGGAAGTCGTACGGGTCCCCGAACGCGGTGGACGGGCCGCCGGCGGAGGGCGGCGGGGTGAGGGTGGGGGAGTCGGGGGCGACGTGCCAGCTGTCGTACGCGCGGCGGCGCGCCCGGAAGCCGAGGCTGCTGCCGTCGTCGAGGGTGAGGGTCCACGCGTCGCCCGCGGCGGAGGGGGCCGGGACCGGCCTGACGATCTCCTCGTAGGCGAACTCCGAGAGCATCTTGGCGAGCAGCCGGCGGGCCGCCCCGTCCCAGGTCGAGCCGTTGAGCTCCGGTGGCGTCCGGGGGGCATGGGGCGACGGGGGCACGCCGGCGCCCTCCGGGCGGGGGGCCGGGGCGCCGGGGCCCGGGAAGTCCGGAACAGCGGAGTCGGGGGCTGCGGGGACGTTCGGCACGGGACTCCTCGGGGATCGGGACCTTGGCTGCGTGACGCGGCGTTTCGAAGGTGCGGAGCACGGGGCGGGGCGGCCTCAGAGGAGGTTGCGCAGCGCCCGCTCCCGGATCATCAGGGCGGCGCGCTTCCCGGGAAGGTCGATTTCCGTGGAACAGCGGAATCCTGAACTCAGGAAGGCCGATACGGAGCGGGTGTTGCGGACGTCCGGTTCCGCGACGACCCGTGTGCAGCGGGGTCGGTTGTCCAGCACCAGGTCGGCCACGGCGCGCAGCAGCGCGGTGCCCAGGCCGCGGCCGCGGAAGGTGCCGTCTCCGATGAGCAGGTGGACACCCGTGTCGTGGGGGCGCGCCGGGTAGTACCGGGAGAGCGGGTCGAGGTCGGCCCGGTAGATCTCCCAGTAGCTCATGGGCCGGCCGTCGAGGAGGCCGAGGCAGGGGATGCTGCGGCCGTCCCCGTCGCGCTGCGCCCGCAGGTGGGCGGCGGTGACGGCGGCGGGTCCGGCCAGCTCCCAGTACGGGGCCACCTCGGGGTCGTTCATCCACCGCGTGAGGAGCTCCAGGTCCCGGTCCGGCCGTACGGGTTCGAGGCGGAAGGCTCCGGCGGGGGTGGCGGCGGCGCCCCAGGCGGCGGGGGAATCGAGGAGGTCGGCCTCGGCGAGCAGGGGCAGCAGGTGGGGCATGAGGGGCAGTTCGTCCGCGGCGGGGCCGGCGGGTGAGTCGGTGGACGGCATCGGGCTCTTCTCCGCGTCCGCGCTGACGCGTCAGTCGTGAAGGGGGTTGGCGATGGTGACGTAGACGGACTGGGTGTCGACGGGTCCGACGAGTTCGTCGAGGCCTCCCAGGCGGGTGAGGAGGTTCGCCTTGCACCGCAGGGTGGGTGAGTCGAGCAGTCGTGCGGGGAGCGGGCCGAGGCCTGACGCCTTGCCGAGGAAGCGGCGGAAGGCGGCGAGGAGTACGCGTTCGTCGGCGAGCCGTTGGGATCCGAAGGCACCGATGAGCCCGAGGACGTTGTTGATGCCGAGGTAGTAGGCGAAGCGTTCGTCGGTGACGGCGTCGGAGACGAAGGTGTCGCTGATGCCGCCGATACCGGGGAGCCGCTGCTCCAGTTCGCTGCGGCGGGACGCGCGGAAGTAGTAGCCCTGGTTGTCGCGGTAGCGGCCGCCGGCCGGCCAGCCCGCCGGGTCGAGGAGGACCAGGGTGTTCTGCTGGTGTGCTTCGAGGGCGATGCCGGCGAGCGCGTCGAAGGCGAGGACCGGCAGGACGACGTGGTCGAGGTAGCGCAGGAACCACTCGGCGGCGACGGCGGACGGGCTGTGTCCGGTGGCGGCGGCGAGGGAGCAGACGATCTCGGCGAGCCGGGAGCGCATGGTGCTGCGGCCGGGCCAGGGGCGGGGGGCGGTGAGTGCGGCGACGCAGACGGCGTCGTCGCCCGGGCGGAAGGGGTTGTGGCGCAGCAGGGCGTCGAGGCCGGGGACGGGGGTGCCGTCCGGGGCGTCGACGGCGACCCAGGCGGGGTCGCGGACGATGTCGAAGCGGGGGTGGGCCCGCTGCCACTGCTCGGCGAGGCCGGTCCGGAGCAGCCGGTGCACCTCGATGCCGCGGTGCAGCTCCTTGCGGAGGTTCTCGCGGCGGGAGTTGGTGATGCGCAGGCCCAGGGAGAGCTTGAGCATCGCGGGGGCGCCGGGGCGGTGGACGGTGCGGACGGAGGAGGTGGGGTACCAGGGCTCGCCGTGGGGTCCCAGGTCGTGGAGGAGTCCGGCGTCGCGGAGGGCGGCGACCGCGGGACGCCGGAGCAGGTCGCGGGCCTGCCAGGGGTGCAGGGGAAGGGGGGTGGTGCCGGCGGGGAGCGGGAGGCCCGGGGCGAGCCGGCCGAGGAGCTGCGCGGCGGGGACGGGGCGGCCGCGTTCGGTCCAGGCGGAGTCCGTGGCGAGGGCAGCGGGCTCGACGGCGAACCAGTGCAGGGGGAAGGAGCCGTGCAGTTCGGGCGAGTAGCTGCGCACTTCGGCTTCGGTGAGGCCTTCGCGGCTCTTCGGGTCCGGTTGGAGGGGGTGGCCGAGGAGGAGGGACTGTTCGGCGGTCAGGAACCGGTCCCCGGCGACGGGGGCGGGGGCGGTGGGGCGGGCGCGCCGGTCCGCGATGAACTCGGCGGTACGGCGGACCGAGTCGCAGACGCGGCCGACGAGGTCGGCGCCGCCGCGTCCGCCGCCGGTGCCTTCGCGGGCGAGGAGGGCGGCGAGGGTGACGGCGTCCACGGCGGGGGCGCCCGCGGGCGCGCCTTCGAGCCGGGCGGGGGCGAAGCGGTGCCAGCCCGCCGGGGACCAGTGCCGGACCGCCACGAGCAGGGCGACGCCGGATGCGGGGAGGGGGATGCGCAGGAGGGTTCCGGCGGGGCCGTCGGGCCGGGCGATGCCGGCTTCGCGGACCCAGCACCTGAGCAGGTTCTCCACCGTGGCGGCCTCGGCGGCGACGGCCGGGTCGGGGTGGTCCAGGAGGTCGGGCAGGGCGGCCGGCTCCGGGCCGAGGGGCCCGGTCCAGCCGGGCCGGAGCCTGGGCGTGCCGTCCTTCTGGCGGGGCACGGTCGCCGCCGCGCCGGGGGCCGGGGCCTCGCCGGGCCGATCCGCTCCGCGCTCGCCGGGCGCTGCCGGGCCCGGCGGGTACGGGGGGTACGGCGGTCGGGCTGCGGCGCCGTCGGGCCGCCGGGGTGCGCCGGGGCGGGGCGGGCTCGCCGGATCGGGCCGGCGCTGGAGCCGGCCCGACGCCGCCTCGGGGGACCCGCCGTGCTGTGGGTCGGCCGGGCCGGAGGGTTCCGTGGCGGGCTCGTCGACGGCGCCGTCTGAGGCCGCCGCTGCGGGCAGGGCTCCGGGGGCGGGCGTCCGGTGGTCCTGCCCCGCAGCCGGGTACGCGGATCCGCCGGGGCTCTGACCACCGGTAGCGGGGGCCGTACCGACCGGGTCCTGCTCGGCGGGGTCCCGGGGGGTGGGGCCCTCGGGGGTCAGCCCGGCCGAAGCCGCCGGGGGGTGCTTCACACCATCGGGGGCCGGCCCTGCGGAGGCAGACGAAGCAGGGGGCTGCTCCGCGCCACCCGTGGCCCGCCTGGCGGACGCCGGCGGGCCAGACGGGTGCTCCGCACCCGCGGAACGGCCGGCGGAGGCCGCCGGGACGGACGGGTACGGCGCACTGCCCGGCGACACCCCGGCGGGAGCCGACAGGGCAGCGGGGGACTCCCCACCACCCGGGGCCGGCCCGGCGGACGCCGACCAGGCAGAGGGAGGCTCCGCGCCCGGCGAGCGGTCGGCGGGGGCCGCCGGGATGCGCGGCGCAGTGCCCTGCGACAGCCCGGTAGAGGCCGAGGAAGCAACGGGGTACTCCGTACTTCCCGCGGGTTGCGCGCTGTTCGGCGGCAGCGCGGCCGGGCGGGCCGGGCCGCCCGCGGTCTGCCCGTCGGCAGCAGGCCAGGCTGCGAGGTACGTCGCGCCGCCCGGGCGCAGCTCGGCGGAGGCCGAGGGGTTCTCCGTACCCGCGGAGCCGTCGGCGAGAGCCGGCGGGAGGGGCGGGTGCAGCGCACTGCTCGGTGACAGCCCGGCAGAGGCCGACGGAGCCGAAGGGCGCGCCGCGCCACCCGGGGTCAGCCCGGCGGACGCCGGCGAGGCAGAAGGAGGCTCCGCACCTGCGGAGCGGTGGGGCGGAGCCGGTGGGGCGGACCGGTGCAGCGCACTGCTCCGCGACGGCCCGGCGGACGCCGACAAGGCAGAAGGGGGCTCCGCACCCGCGGGGCGATCGGCCAGGGCGGGCGGGACGGGCGGGGGCGGCGCACTGCCCGGCGACAGCCCGACAGAGACCGGTGAGGCAGGGGGGTGCTCCGCGCCACCCCGCGTCAGCCGGGCGGGGGCCGACGGGGCCGTGCGGCCCTCCGTACCGCCCGCGGGTTGTGCCGTGGCCGGGCCGGCCGGGGGCTGCCCGGGGGAAGCAGGCCAAGCCGTGAAGTGCGGCGCACCGGACGGCCGCTGTTCGGCAGGGCCTGGGTGAACGGGCGGGGCAGCGGGCCGGGCCGGATCAGGCGGGGTCTGCCCGGGAGAAGCAGGCACGGCCGACAGGTACATCGCACTGCCCGGCCACTGGGCGGCGGAGGCCGACGTGGCCCGGGGGTGCTCCGTACCACCCCGTGGCCGCCCATCGCAGGATGGCCCCGCCGGGGTCGGGCGGGTGGTGGGGGGCTCCGCAAGGCCCTGGGGCGGCCCGGCCGCGGACGGGGCTGCACGGGGCGGCTCGGTGGGGGTCGCCGGGGTGGCGGGCCGTGCGGGGGGCGGAGGTGTGGGGGTGAAGTCGGGGACGGAGTCGGCGAGTTGCCGGGCCAGGAGCGGCGCGCGGCGCGGCGGCGCCGCTGGCGTGGCACCCGGGCCGGGGGCGGGCGTCGGCGGCCGGCCCGAGGCCGCTCCGGGGAGCGCGGCGGGGCGCGGGGAGGAATCGGGGGCCTGGGCCTCGCGCTCCCGGCGCGGCGGCGCCGCAGGCATGGCGCCCGCGCCGGGGGCGGGCGTCGGCGGCCGGCCCGAGGCCGCTCCGGGGGGCGGTTCCTGCCGCGCGGCGGGGCGGATGGAGAAGTCGCCCGGGCCGGGGGCCCGGTGCGGGCCGCTGCCGCCGGCGACCGGTGACCACGGCGGCGCACCGCTGCCGGGCGGGGCGGCTTCCCGGGCGTGGGGTCCCGGGGCGGAGGCGGAGGCGGGGGTGGACGGGTGCGGCTCGGGCATCGCGGGTCCTTGGGGTGCGGGTCAGTGGAGCCGGCGGGCGGCGGCCGGGATGGCGTCGGCCAGGCGGTCGAGGACCGCTGCGGCCTGCTCGTCCGTCAGGGTCAGCGGGGGCAGCAGGCGGACCACGGCGGCGTGGCGGCCGCCGAGTTCGACGATCAGCCCGCGGGCCAGGCACTCCTGGCGGACGGCCGCGGCGAGGGCGGGGGCGGCGGATCCCGTGTCGGGGTCGACGAGTTCGAGGCCGATCATCAGGCCGCGCCCCCGGACCTCGCCGATGCAGGGGTGGTCCGTGGCCAGGCCGCGCAGGGCGGCGAGCATCCGTCCGCCGAGGACCGCCGCACGCTCCGCCAGCCGGTTCTCGCGTACGAAGGCGAGCGTGGCGGTTCCGGCGGCCATGGCCAGCTGGTTGCCGCGGAACGTTCCGGCATGGGCCCCGGGTGCCCAGACGTCGAGGCCGGACCGGTACACGATCACCGCGAGCGGCAGGCTCCCCCCGATCGCCTTGGACAGGACCATCACGTCGGGCACCACCCCGGCGTGGTCCACCCCCCAGTAGGCGCCGGTCCGCCCGACGCCCGTCTGCACCTCGTCGGCGATCAGCGGGATCCCCCGCTCCGCGGTGATCTCGCGCATCCGGCGCAGCCAGCCGTCCGGGGCGGGAATGACCCCGCCCTCCCCCTGCACGGGCTCGACGATCATGCCCGCCGGTGTGCTCACCCCACTCTTGGGGTCGTCCAGGAGGTTCTCGGTCCAGTGGGCGGCGAGCCGCGCGCCCTCGGCCCCGCCGACGCCGAAGGGGCAGTGCCGGTCCTGCGGGTAGGGCAGCCGGGTCACCCGTACGTCCGCGGCACCGCCCGACGCCTCCAGGGCCCCGGCGGTCATGCCGTGGTAGGCCCCGGTGAAGGCGAGCAGCCCCGGGCGTCCGGTGGCGGTGCGGACCAGCTTGAGCGCGGCCTCCACCGCGTCGGTGCCGGCCGGCCCGCAGAACTGGATGCGGGCGTCGGCGGCCAGGGCGGGCGGCAGGTTCGTGAACAGCTCGGTGGTGAAGGCGTCCTTGACCGGGGTCGCGAGGTCGAGCACGTGAAGCGGGGCGCCGGAGTCGAGGACTCCTCGGATGGCTTCGAGGACCACCGGGTGGTTGTGCCCGAGGGCGAGGGTGCCGGCTCCGGAGAGGCAGTCGAGGTAGCGCCGCCCGTCGGCGCCCTCGATCGTCAGCCCCCGCGCGCGCACGGGGACGACGGGAAGGGAGCGCGCGTACGTCCGGGCCGCGGACTCCCGTTGGGTCTGCCGCCGCAGGATGCCCTCGGCGGAGGCGGTGGCGGAGGCGGGCGCACCGGGAGGCGGGGCGCCCGGGCCGGGGGCCGCGGCGGCCCGGATCCCTTGCGCCGGTACCTGCGGTGCCACGTGCGGCAGGGGCGCGCCGGGGGGCGGGAGTTGTGCCGCGACGGCCGCGGCGGCTGCGGCCTGGTCTGTCAAAGCCACGAGTGTCGGTCCTCCCGCACGGATTCCTCTTCCGGATTGCGCCTCGAACACGAACGCTGCATCCCCGTCCCCCGTACGTCCAACGACGGTGACGGCGGCGGATCACGGGTGGGCCGAAGATCCTTGCCCGCCGGGACCGTGATCCGCGTCCCGGAGGGCCCGGCAGGGGAACCGGCGCCCCGGGCTGTGTCGTCCTGCGCAGCAGCGGCATAGTGGGGGGCTGCACCCAGCGGGACTCCGCCGCACCGCACCGCCTCACTACCGGAACCACCAGGGGGACTGACGACATGCGACCGAACCGACCGGTCACCGCGATCCTGTGCGCGGCCGCGCTCGCGC
Source organism: Streptomyces sp. NPDC058646 (assembly GCF_042716875.1). Taxonomy (NCBI): domain Bacteria; kingdom Bacillati; phylum Actinomycetota; class Actinomycetes; order Kitasatosporales; family Streptomycetaceae; genus Streptomyces; species Streptomyces sp. NPDC058646. The sequence goes on from NZ_JBHXRK010000014.1 coordinate 138,443, forward strand.
TGACCGCCGCGGCCTGCGGACCCGGCGACGGGGAGGCCGGCGGCGACGCCAAGCCGACCGCGGCGGCGAGCCTCCCGGCCGGGGCCGACGGGATAAAGATCCCGGACCAGCTGAAGGAGAAGCTGAAGGAGCACGGCCTCGACCTGGAGAAGTGGAAGGGGGGTGAGTGGAAGAACTGGAAGAAGGAGGACTGGCTCCGCGAGGCGGGCGACTACATCAACCCGATCATCGAGGACCTCTGGGACCCGGACCGGATGCGTGACGCGGAGCAGCCGCAGCGCCCGTCCGTCGACCCGGACGCGGGCAAGGACCAGGGCGTCACCGACCCGACCCCCGCTCCGGTGACGGCGAAGGCCGCGAACCCGCCCTACCACCAGAGCATTCCGGAGTCCGGCAAGGTCTTCTTCGACGGGCCCGAGGGCTCGATGGTCTGCTCGGCGACCGTCGTGAAGGACCCCGCCCACCCCGGCAAGTCCAACCTGGTGTGGACGGCCGGCCACTGCGTGCACGCGGGCAAGGCGGGCGGCTGGTACCGCAACATCGCCTTCGTCCCGTCCTACAACAACGCGGGCAAGCCGTCGGCGCAGCTCAAGGGTGCGCCGCGTGAGCAGGTGGCTCCGTACGGCGTCTGGTGGAGCGACTGGGCGCAGACCTCCGACCAGTGGATCGCGACCGGCGGTCCGACGGGCGGCGCGGGTGCCCCGTACGACTTCGCGGTGCTGCACGTGACCCCGGAGAAGGGCAGCGGCAAGTCGCTGGAGGAGACGGTCGGTTCGGCGCTCCCGGTGGAGTTCAACGCCCCGGCCGTGCAGAAGGTCCCGGGCATCACGGCCACGGGCTACCCGGCGGCGGCTCCGTTCGACGGCCAGAAGGCCTTCCAGTGCACGGACAAGCCGGGCCGGCTGTCCCTGAGCGCCGCCGTCCCGGTGATGTACCGCATCGGCTGCACCATGACCGGCGGTTCCTCCGGTGGCGGCTGGGTCGCGGTGGGTGCCGACGGCAAGCCGGCCCTGGTGTCGAACACCTCGATCGGCCCTGCCAAGGCGGGCTGGCTGGCCGGACCCCGGCTGGGTCCGGAGGCGAAGGGCATCTTCGACGCCGTCAGCGGCAAGTTCAAGTAGCCGGCGCAGCCACGACGCGGCACCGCGGAACGGCCGGGGGCCCCCAGCACCGCTGGGGGCCCCCGGCCGTTCACACCGTCACACGGTCACACGGTCCGGTCCGTCCGGTCCGTCACTGCTTCGCGAGGGCGTACGGAGCCAGGTCCGCCGCCAGCTCCTGGTGGACCCGGGCCTTGAGCAGGGTGCCCTCCGCGGTGTGCTCCTCGGAGATCACCTCGCCCTCGGCGTGCGCCTTGGCGATCAGCGAGCCGAGCGTGTACGGCACCAGGGCCTCCACCTCGACCTCCGGCCTCGGCAGCTCGGAGTCGATGAGGGCGAGGAGCTCCTCGATGCCCATGCCGGTGCGGGCCGATACGGCGATGGAGTGCCGCTCGATCCGCAGCAGCCGCTGGAGGACCAGCGGGTCCGCGGCGTCCGCCTTGTTGATCACGACGATCTCGGGCACGTTCACCGCGCCGACCTCGCGGATGACCTCGCGGACCGCCGCCAGCTGCTCCTCCGGTGCCGGGTGGGAGCCGTCCACGATGTGCAGGATGAGGTCGGAGTCGCCGACCTCCTCCATCGTGGAGCGGAACGCCTCGACGAGGTGGTGGGGCAGGTGCCGGACGAAGCCGACGGTGTCGGCCAGGGTGTAGACCCGGCCGCTCGGCGTCTCGGCCCGGCGCACGGTCGGGTCGAGGGTGGCGAACAGTGCGTTCTCCACCAGCACGCCCGCGCCGGTGAGCCGGTTGAGCAGGGAGGACTTGCCGGCGTTGGTGTAGCCGGCGATGGCGACCGAGGGCACCTTGTTGCGGCGCCGTTCCTGCCGCTTGATGTCGCGGCCGGTCTTCATCTCCGCGATCTCCCGGCGCATCTTCGCCATCTTCTCGCGGATCCGTCGCCGGTCCGTCTCGATCTTGGTCTCACCGGGGCCTCGGGTGGCCATGCCGCCACCGCCGCCGCCGCCCATCTGCCGGGACAGCGAGGCACCCCAGCCGCGCAGGCGCGGGAGCATGTACTGCATCTGCGCGAGGGCGACCTGTGCCTTGCCCTCTCGGGACTTGGCGTGCTGGGCGAAGATGTCGAGGATGAGGGCGGTCCGGTCGACCACCTTCACCTTGACGACGTCCTCGAGGGCGATGAGCTGGCCGGGGCTGAGCTCGCCGTCGCAGACGACGGTGTCGGCGCCGCTCTCCATGACGATGTCGCGCAGTTCCCGGGCCTTGCCCGAGCCGATGAAGGTGGCGGGGTCCGGCTTGTCGCGGCGCTGGATCACGCCGTCGAGCACGAGGGCACCGGCCGTCTCGGCGAGGGCGGCGAGCTCCGCGAGGGAGTTCTCCGCGTCGTTCACCGTTCCGGAGGTCCAGACGCCGACGAGCACGACGCGCTCCAGGCGCAGCTGCCGGTACTCGACCTCGGTGACGTCTTCGAGCTCGGTGGAGAGGCCGGCCACGCGGCGCAGGGCCGCGCGCTCGGAGCGTTCGAACTGCTCGCCGTCCCGGTCTCCGTCGATCTCGTGGCTCCAGGCGACGTCCTCTTCCATCAGGGCATCGGCCCGAAGGCTCTCGGTGAAGCTCGGCGAGTCCGGCACGTCCCGTGCGTCCCGCGCGTCCTGGGAAGGGGAAGAAGAGGAGGTCATTGGATCCTTACGTCGATTCGAATACGTCCGCGGCGCCCAGGGGACCGGTGCAGGTACCTTGCGCACCGCGAGTGACATAACACTGTCACGTCCAACGTGTCACACCGCCGGGGGATTCCCCGAACGGGCCCGTCGATGGTGACATGCCCGTTCCTCGGCCGTCACACCCTTTTCGGACGCCGTCGTCCCTCCCCCGCGCCCGTGTGTCCGTGACCGGTGGCCGTCAGGCCTTCGCCGGACCACCCCACTCCGGGTGGCCGGGCATCGCCGGGGTCGTCTTCCCGTACAGCCACGGCTCCAGGAAGGCCGTCAGGTCCCGGCCCGCCTCCTGCGAGGCCAGGCGTACGAAGTCCTCCGTACCCGCGACCCCGTCCTTGTGCTCCGCCACCCAGCGCCGCTCGATCCGGTCGAAGGCCTCGGCGCCGATCTCCTGCCGCAGGGCGTAGAGGATCAGCGCGGACCCGTCGTAGACCACGGGCCGGAACAGGCCGATCTTCTCCCCGGGGGCGGACGCCTTCGGGGCGGCCGGGGGCCCGCCGGCCGCCCGCCACTGGTCGGAGCGCTGGTACGCCTCGCGCATGCGCCGCTCCAGGGAGTACTTGCCGAGCCCGTCCGCGTAGAGGGCCTCGTACCAGGTGGCGTGGCCCTCGTTCAGCCACAGGTCGGACCAGGTCCGGGGGGAGACGCTGTCGCCGAACCACTGGTGGGCCAGCTCGTGGACCATGACGGACTCGACGTACCAGTCGGGGTAGCCCTCGCCCGAGAACAGGCTGTGCTCGAAGAGCGAGAGGGTCTGCGTCTCCAGCTCGAAACCGGTGTTCGCCCGCGCGATCAGGACCCCGTAGTTCTCGAAGGGGTAGCGGCCGACCCGCTGTTCCATCCACGCGATGTGCCCCGCGGTCTTCTTCAGCCAGGGGTCCAGCCGCTGCCGGTCCGCGGCGGGGACCACGTCGCGCAGGGGCAGACCGTGCGGGCCCGTGCCGTGCACGACGGCGGAGCGGCCGATCGAGACCTGCGCCAGTTCGGTGGCCATCGGGTGCAGGGTCCGGTACGTCCATGACGTGGCGCGGCCCGTCCTGAGGGCCGGCAGCGGCCCCGGCACCCCGTTGGCGACGACCGTGAGCCCGGCCGGGGCGGTGACCCGGAAGGTGAAGAGCGCCTTGTCGGCCGGGTGGTCGTTGCAGGGGAAGACGCGGTGGGCGGCGTCCGCCTGGTTCGCCATGGCCAGGCCGTCCTCGGTGGGCACCCAGCCTCCGTCACCGGCGCCGCGGGGGTCGCTGGTGTGCCGGACGGTGATGCGCAGCGCGGTGTTCTCCCCCACCGGTCGGGCGGGGGTCAGGACCAGGTCCTCGCCCACGCTCGCGAACCGGGCCGGCACCCCGTTGACCTCGGCCGACGCCACCTTTCCGTGGCTGAAGTCCAGGTTGATCCGCTCCAGGGGATGCAGGGTGCGGGCGTTGATGACGGTGACCGCGTCGAGCGGGGTGCGGTTGTCCTTGTAGGCGAAGGACAGGTCGTACGAGAGCACGTCGTACCCGGGGTTGCCGAGTTCCGGGAAGAGGCGGTCGCCGATGCCCAGCGCCTGCGGCGGGGGCAGCACGGCGGCGACGAGGGTGAGGGAGGCCGCGGCGAGCAGGGCGGCACGCAGGCGGCGGGAGGAGAGCTGCATCCCCATCGCTTACCAGCGCCCGTCCCCCGGCCGCGCCCGACGCGCGACGGCGCCACCCGAACGGGTTCCTCCGCTGCTGCACCCCCCGCGCCCGGCCCGATCGGCCCCGCCCCGGGCCCTGTCCGGGCGGGCGGGCCGGCTCAGGCGCGGCTGACGTCGTACACGCCGGGCACGTCCCGCATCGCCCGCATCAGCGCGGGCAGGCCCGCCGCGTCGGGGAGCTGGAGGGTGTAGGTGTGCCGGACCCGCTGTTCGACCGGCGCTTCCACGGTCGCGGAGACGACCTCGACGCCCTCGCGGGCGATGGCCTCGGTGAGATCGGCCAGGAGGTGCGGGCGGCCGAACGATTCAGCGACGAGCGTGACCCGGCAGTCCGCGGTCGCGCGCCAGTGCACGGCGACGGAGGTCCGCCCCACCGCCCGCATCCGGGCCACCGCCGCGCAGTGGATGCGGTGCACGGTGACGGCCCCGCCCCGTACGACGAACCCGGCGACCGCGTCGGGCGGCACCGGCGTGCAGCAGCCGGCCAGCCGTACGGTGGCGTCGGGGAGGTCGGCGACCGCGTTGGCGCCGCCGCCGCGGGCCCCGACGACGGACAGGGGTGCCCGCGCGGCCGTGGTGGTGGCCATCGCCCGGCCGGGATGGGCTTCGAGCCAGCCGGCGATGGCGATCCGGGCGGCGGGGGTGCGCGCGTGCTCCAGCCATTCGGCGGCCGGCCCCGAGGAGGCGTCCTGGGCGAGCAGCAGCTGCACGGTGTCGCCGTCGGACAGCCGGGAGGCCAATGAGGTGAGGCGCCCGTTGACCCGGGCGCCGATACAGCCGTGGGCGGCCTCGCCGTGCTGCGCGTAGGCGGCGTCGATGCAGCTGGCCCCGGCGGGCAGGCCCAGGGTCCCGCCGTCCGCCCGGAACACCGTGATCTCCCGGTCCTGTGCGAGGTCCGCGCGCAGCACGGTCCAGAAGGTGTCGGGGTCGGGCGCGGACTGCTGCCAGTCGAGCAGCCGCGACAGCCAGCCGGGCCGGGTCGGATCCGCCCGCTCCTCGTCCGGGTCCGCCCCGGCCTCCGGGGTCCCGGTGGCGTACGGGTTGCCGAGCGCGACCACGCCGGCTTCCGCGACGTGGTGCATCTGCCGGGTCCGCACGATGACCTCGGCTACGCATCCCTCGGGGGTGGCCACGGCGGTGTGCAGCGACTGGTAGAGGTTGAACTTCGGGACGGCGATGAAGTCCTTGAACTCCGAGACGACGGGGGTGAAGCAGGTGTGCAGCTCGCCCAGGACCGCGTAGCAGTCGGCGTTCTCGCCGACCAGGACGAGGATGCGGCCGAAGTCGGAGCCGCGCAGCTCGCCGCGGCTCAGGGCGATCCGGTGCACGGAGACGAAGTGCCGGGGCCGGACCAGTACTTCGGCGGCGATGCCGGCCTCGCGCAGGACGGCCCGTACGGAGTCGGCGATGGCGGGCAGCGGGTCGCGCTCGCCCGCGTGGGCCGCGATGAGCGCGCGGGTGCTCTCGTACTCCTCGGGATGCAGGATCGCGAAGACGAGGTCTTCCAGTTCGGTCTTCAGGGCCTGTACGCCGAGCCGTTCGGCCAGCGGGATGAGGACGTCACGGGTGACCTTGGCGATGCGGGCCTGTTTCTCGGGGCGCATCACGCCGAGGGTGCGCATGTTGTGCAGCCGGTCGGCGAGTTTGATGGACATCACGCGGACGTCGTTGCCGGTGGCGACGAGCATCTTGCGGAAGGTTTCGGGTTCGGCGGCGGCGCCGTAGTCGATCTTCTCCACCTTGGTGACGCCGTCGACGATGAAGCAGACCTCGTCGCCGAACTCCGCACGGACCTGGTCGAGGGTCACGTCCGTGTCCTCGACCGTGTCGTGGAGCAGAGAGGCCGTCAGCGTGGTGGTCTCGGCGCCGAGTTCGGCGAGGATCAGGGTGACGGCGAGCGGGTGTGTGATGTACGGCTCACCGCTCTTGCGCATCTGGCCGCGGTGCGAGGTCTCCGCGAGGAGGTACGCCCGCCGCAGGATGGACAGATCGGCGTCCGGATGGTGGGCACGGTGCGCCTCGGCCACGTGGCCGATCGCGTCCGGGAGGCGGTCCCGGGACGCGGGGCCGAGCAGGGCCGCGCGCCCGAGCCGGCGCAGATCGAGCCTGGTCCGGCCCCGTCTGCGGGGTTCGGGGCACGCTTCGGGGTGTGCTTCGGGGTTCGTGGCCTCTGCACTCATGGGCACCTCCGGCGGCTTCGACCGGCGGTGGTGGGCATGGGGTGAGCCCTCAGGGCCGGTGCCTGATGTTACCGACCCCACCACGTGGCGCAGTCCACCTCTCGCTCAGCGTGAAACGGATCACCCATTAGAGGGAAGCTTCAGCCGAAAGCCGTTTCGGAGAGCCAGTCCGCGTCGAACTCGCCCGTGGCCACGATGACGGCCGGTCCGGTCATGTCGATCTGCCCGTCGGGGTGCTCGGTGATGACCAGGGTGCCGCCGGGGAGGTCGACGGTGTAGGTGACCGGTGCGCCGGTGACGGCCGGGTCCGCGCCGTCGCGGCGGATGGCGGCCACGGCGACGGCACAGGCGCCGGTGCCGCAGGAGCGGGTCTCGCCGGAGCCGCGTTCGTGGACGCGCATGGCGACGTGCCGGGGGCCGCGGTCGACGACGAACTCGACGTTGACGCCGGTGGGGTACGCGGAGGCGGGGCTGAAGGGCGGGGCGGTGAACAGGTCCCCGGCGTGGTCGAGGTTCTCGACGAAGGCCACGGCGTGCGGGTTGCCCATGTTCACGTTGCGCGCGGGCCAGGTGCGGTCCCCGACGGTGACGGTGACCTCGCCCTCGGGGAGCGCGGCGCGGCCCATGGAGACGGTGACGTCGCCGCTCTTGTCCAGGTGGACGCGCTTGATGCCGCCCCGGGTGGCCACGGCGAGGCCGCCGGGCTCGACGTGGCCGGCGTGGTGGAGGTAGCGGGCGAAGACGCGTACGCCGTTGCCGCACATCTCGGCGACGGAGCCGTCGCTGTTGCGGTAGTCCATGAACCACTCCGCCTCGTCGGCCAGGTGGGCCGCCTCGGGGTGGGCGGCGGACCGGACGACGTGCAGGACGCCGTCGGCGCCGATGCCGGCCCGCCGGTCGCACAGCTTGGCGACGGCGGCCGGGGTCAGCTCGACGGCGTTGTCCGGGTCCGGGACGATCACGAAGTCGTTCTCGGTGCCGTGGCCCTTGAGGAAGGAGAGGGTGCTGTGCGTCACCCGCCCATCGTAGCGAGCCCCAGCTCAGCGGTGTCGCGGTGCCCGAGGCGCGGTCAGCGCAGCCGGGCGACCCGGTAGACGGCGAGGGCTACGACGGCCAGTGCGCACGCGGCGTACAACGCGGCCATCCGCCAGTCGGGGCGCCGGCCGCTGCCGCGGGCCGGGAGCCCGGGCCAGGTGTGGCCCACGCGGCGGGCGGCCATCATGCCCCAGCCGCCCGCGCAGCAGCTGATGAGGAAGCCGAGCATGGCCACCACGGCTCCGCCGTCGCCGAACTCGAAGGCGAGGGGGAAGGCGAACATCAGGGAGCCGGCCGCGGCGAGCATCACGATGGGCGCGATCTGCCACAGGCGCAGGCGGCGCTGCGGACGCAGTTCCACCTCGTACTCCGGTCCGGAGGCGGCGGCCGCCTCGGCGGGGTCCGGCGTGTCGGGACCGTCCGGGGTCAGCCGCGCGGGATCGGCGGGCAGACCGAGGCCGTCGGGCCCGTCGGGCACCCCGGAACCGGCGGGCACGCCCGCAGTGTCGTGAAGCGTCGGCTGTACTTCTTGCCGGGCGTCGTCCCGCCCGGTGTCGCGAGGGCCGGCCTCCATCGCCACGCGCCCTCCCCACTCGGACTTCGAACGTCGCATGTTCGCCGCCGGTGACCGCACCGGCCGGAGTTTGATGATGGCACGGTCCCGGACCCCGGACGGGCGCCCGGGGCTTCCCGATGCCATCACGTGATCAGGCTGTGACCGGTCGTTCGACCAACGACTGCGCGAGTCCGGGGAGTTCCCCCCGGTCGGCGGCCGCCCCGCTGAGCCAGTGGACCCGCGGATCGCGGCGGAACCAGGAGTCCTGGCGGCGGGCGAACCTCTTGGTCGCCCGGACCGTCTCGGCGCGGGCCTCGTCCTCGGTGCACTCCCCCGCGAGCGCGGCCAGTACCTGCTGGTAGCCGAGCGCCCGGGAGGCGGTGATCCCGTCGCGCAGACCGCGGGCCTCCAGGGCCCGCACCTCGTCCACCAGGCCGTCCTCCCACATACGGTCCACCCGCCGCGCGATCCGCTCGTCGAGCTCGGGCCGGGCCACGTCGACACCGATCTGCACGGTGTCGTAGACGGACTCGTGACCGGGGAGGTTGGCGGTGAAGGGGCGGCCGGTGATCTCGATCACCTCCAGCGCGCGGACGATGCGCCGGCCGTTGCTGGGCAGGATCGCCTTGGCCGCGGCCGGGTCGGCGGCGGCGAGCCGGGCGTGCAGGGCGCCGGGGCCGCGCAGCACGGCCTCCTCCTCCAGCCGGGCCCGGACCTCGGGGTCGGTCCCGGGGAACTCCATGGCGTCCAGGGCTCCGCGGACGTACAGTCCCGATCCGCCGACGAGGACGGGCGTACGGCCCTGCGCGAGCAGCCGGTCGATCTCGGCGCGGGCCAGGCGCTGGTACTCGGCGACGCTCGCGGTCTCGGTGACGTCCCAGATGTCGAGGAGGTGGTGCGGGACCCCGCCCCGCTCCCCGGTCGTCAGCTTGGCGGTGCCGATGTCCATCCCCCGGTACAGCTGCATGGAGTCGGCGTTGACGACTTCGCCGTCGAAACGGCGGGCCAGGGCGACGCCCAGATCGGACTTTCCGGCTGCCGTGGGACCGACGACGGCGATGACCCGCTGGGCGGGGGCTGCTTTCCTCACCGACCCAGTCTCGCAGCCCCCGGTCAAGACACGGCCATGTACCCGATCGGGTTACGTGACGGGGCGGGGCCGGGGTCGTTGCCCTGGCGAGGTTCTGCCCGGCGTACGCCCGGCGGAGGCCGGTCGGGCCAAGGCGGAACCTCACTCACACGAGTAACGTTACGGGAGTAGACATGGGCGTTTTTGATCGGTTTTTTCGCCGTAAGGACGAGGTTGCGGCCGAGGAGGGCGCGGCCGGGGGCCTGACGGCGGCCGGAACGGCCGAGGCCGAGCCGGTTGCCGCGGAAGCTCCGGTGGCGGAAGCCGTGGAGATTCCGAACCAGCAGTCGGCCGAGGTGGCCGCGGACAGCGAGACCGGCGAGGGCGCCCGCACGTAAGCCACCCGCCACTGGAAGGTGACCCATGGGCCTGCTGGACAATCTGAAGGCCAAGCTCGCTCCGGCGAAGGACAAGGTCGGAGACCTCGCGCAGCAGCACGAGGGCAGGATCGGCGAGAGTCTGGACAAGGTGGCCAAGGTCGTGGACTCCAAGACCAAGGGCAAGTACAGCGGCCAGATCACGAGCGGAACGGGCAAGGCGAAGGACGCCCTGGGCAAGATCGCGCACAAGGACGCACCCGGGGGGCCGACGACGCCGCCGGCGGCTACCTGACGCGATACCGGAAGGGGCGCGGGACCTGAGGGTTCCGCGCCCCTTCGTCGTGTCCGGCGTCCGGGCCGCCCGTCAGGACCAGGCGGCCACGAAGTAGCCCACGCCGTACGGGGCGTCCTCGTACAGCAGCCGCCCGTCGAGGCCCGCACCCTCGGCCGCGCCCGCCAGCACCTGCCAGGGGGCCCGGCCGGCGGCTTGCAGCTCCGCGGCGAGACCTGCGTCGAGGGCGGCCAGCGCGGCCGTGTCGGCGGCGCCCAGGGCGCGGGCTGCTCCGGCGTCGAAGCCCGCGGCGCGCTCGTCCAGGTAGCCGGGGGCCTTGAGGGTCCGGCAGGCGCTGCCGTCGCCCATCACGAGCAGCGCGACGCGCGCCTTGCGCCCGGCCAGCTCGCGGCCGGCCTCCAGGCACCGCGGGGTCTCCAGCGACTCCCGCACGCCGAGCCCCTCGACCGGGGCGGCGCCCCACCGGGCGTGCCCGAGCAGCCAGGCACCGACCGCCAGCGGGACGGGCAGCGGCCGGGGGCCCGTCCCGCCCTCGCCGAGCTGGACGTCGGCGTCGACGCCGAAGCCGCGGAAGGTGCCGCGGGAGCCGGGCGGATACGGGCCCTCGTCCTCCTGGCCGGCGGCTCCGACAACGGCTCCGACGACGACGAGCAGGTCGGGCCGCGAGGCGGCGAGCACGGCGAGCGCGTCGGAGCAGGCGGTGCGGGCGGCGCCGAGTTCGGCGGCGGCCCCCGCGGCGACCTCCGGCACGAGCAGCGGCGGGGCGGGACAGACGGCGGCGGCTACGAGCATGATCCGCAGCCTAGCCGTCACCGGGCGGGGCCGGGGGTGGGTCCTGCCGACCGCCGGGCTCCGCCGGGGCCGGAGGCCGACCGTGCCCGTGGGGTCAGGACGTGGGTGCCGCGCAGCCTGATGTGGTGGCCGGGAGGGGGGCCGGGACGCCCAGGGTCGGGATGCCGAGCATGACGCCCGCGGGCTGGGCCGGAGCGGCGTTGCGCTTCTCCCAGGCGTCGCCCGCACGGGTGCGGCGCACGCCCAGGGTCGGGCCCTCGGCCAGCAGGTGGTGGGGGGCCGCGTAGGTGATGGCGACGGTGACCACGTCGCCGGGGCGGACCTCCTGCTCCGGCTTGGTGAAGTGCACCAGGCGGTTGTCGGGGGCCCGGCCGGAGAGCCGGTGCGTCGCGCCGTCCTTGCGGCCCTCGCCCTCCGCGACCATGACCTCCAGGGTGCGGCCGACCTGCTTCTTGTTCTCCTCCCAGGAGATCTCCTCCTGGAGGGCGACCAGGCGCATGTAGCGGTCCTGCACGACCTCCTTGGGGATCTGCCCGTCCATGTCGGCCGCGGGGGTGCCGGGCCGCTTGGAGTACTGGAAGGTGAACGCGTTCGCGAAGCGGGCCTCGCGCACGGCGTGCATCGTCTGCTGGAAGTCCTCCTCCGTCTCACCGGGGAAGCCCACGATGATGTCGGTGGAGATCGCGGCGTGCGGGATGGCCGCGCGGACCTTCTCGATGATGCCGAGGAAGCGCTCCTGGCGGTACGAGCGGCGCATGGCCTTCAGGATCGGGTCCGAGCCGGACTGCATCGGCATGTGCAGCTGCGGCATCACGTTCGGGGTCTCGGCCATGGCCGCGATCACGTCGTCGGTGAAGTCGCGCGGGTGCGGGGAGGTGAAGCGGACCCGCTCCAGGCCCTCGATCCGGCCGCAGGCGCGCAGCAGCTTGCTGAACGCCTCGCGGTCGCCGAGGTCGGAACCGTAGGCGTTCACGTTCTGCCCGAGCAGGGTGATCTCCGAGACGCCCTCGGCGACCAGCGCTTCCACCTCGGCGAGGATGTCGCCGGGGCGCCGGTCCTCTTCCTTGCCGCGCAGCGCCGGGACGATGCAGAAGGTGCAGGTGTTGTTGCAGCCGACGGAGATGGAGACCCAGGCGGCGTACGCGGACTCGCGGCGGGTCGGGAGCGTGGAGGGGAAGGCCTCCAGCGACTCGGCGATCTCGACCTGCGCCTCTTCCTGGATCCGGGCGCGCTCCAGCAGCACGGGGAGCTTGCCGATGTTGTGCGTACCGAAGACGACGTCGACCCAGGGGGCCCGCTTGACGATCGTGTCGCGGTCCTTCTGGGCGAGGCAGCCGCCGACGGCGATCTGCATGCCGGGGCGCTTCGTCTTCATCGGGGCGAGCCGGCCGAGGTTGCCGTACAGCTTGTTGTCGGCGTTCTCGCGGACGGCGCAGGTGTTGAAGACCACGACGTCGGCGTCCCCGTCGCAGCCCTCGGGCGCGCGGACGTAGCCCGCGTCCTCCAGCAGACCGGAGAGCCGCTCGGAGTCGTGCACGTTCATCTGGCACCCGTAGGTGCGCACCTCGTAAGTTCCCTTAAGGTCCACTGCCGTGCTCCGGTCGCTGCTGCTGGTCATGGAACAAGGGTAGGCGCTGCCGCGGAGGCCTCCGGTCCCCCGGGCCGTGACAGGAGGACGGGCGGGTGGCAGGATCGCCGGCATGCCTCTCGTACCGCCCCGGATCAGCAGGCGCCACGCCCTGCGGGGGATCGTGGCGGTGCTGGCCGTGCTCGCTGCCCTGGTGTGGTGGCTGCGGCCCTTCGGCGAGCCGGAGCTGAAGGGTGAGCTGACCTTCAGCACGGGTGTGCAGACCGGGGTGTACCACCGGTACGGGCAGCTGCTGGAGGAGGCGCTCAAGCAGGACATGCCCGGCGTCGGGGTCCGGCTGGAGACCAGTGAGGGCTCGCAGCAGAACCTCCAGCGGGTGGCCGACGGCCAGGCCGACTTCACGGTGGCAACGGCGGACGCGGTCGCCAAGTACCGGCTCGACGGGAAGCCCGGCGCGCAGCTGCTGCGCGGCTGCGCGCGGCTCTACGACGACTACGTGCAGCTGGTGGTGCCGGCCGGGTCCCCGGTGCAGTCGGCGCGTGACCTGCGGGGCAAGCGGGTCGCCGTCGGACAGGCCGGGTCGGGTGTGCGGCTGATCTCGGAGCGCCTGCTGACGGCGGCGGGGCTGGACCCGGCGAAGGACCTCACCACGGTGTCCATAGGGATCGACACCATGCCGGCCGAGCTGGAGGCCGGTCGGATCGACGCGTTCTTCTGGTCCGGCGGCCTTCCCACCAACGCCGTGCGGGAGCTGTCGGAGCGCTTCGAGATCCGGTTGGTGCAGCTCGGCGACCTGGTGGAGCAGCTCCAGGGCAGCGGGAGCCCGGCGCGCTACTACCGGGCGGCGGTGATGCCGCAGGACGCCTACGCGCGGGCGCGCAACACGAGCGCGGTGGCGACGGTGGCCGTGCCGAACCTGCTGGTGACCACGGAGGGCACGGACCCGGAGCTGACGGAGCAGTTCACCCGCACCGTGATCCTCAGCCGCGACGACATCGGGCGCCAGGTGCACGCGGCGCAGCTGGTGGACCTGCGGACGGCCATCTACACGGACCCGCTGGACCTGCACGAGGGCGCCGGCCGGTACTACCGCTCGGTCAAGCCCTGACCTTCGCGTCCCGGTGCCTCTGCTGTCAGGTCGGCAGCAGCATCAGTGCTGCCGCGGCGGCGCCGATCAGGCCCGCGTGGGTGCCCAGGGCCGCCGGGACCACCTGGAGGTCCTTGACGAAGGAGAGGGTGGCGTAGGCCGCGAGGTGGCTGCGGATCGGTGTGAAGAGGGTGTCTCCGCAGGCGGCGACACCGCCGCCGATGACCGCGATGTCCGTCTCCACGAGGGTCGCCGTCGCCGCGATGGCAGCGGCCAGGGCGCGGCCCGCCCGGTCGAAGGCCGCCAGGGCGACGGGGTCGCCGGCCGCGGCGGCCGCGGCCACGCCCGCCGCCGTGGCGTCGTCCGCCGGGGTCCAGCCGTGGGCGAGGGCCCAGGCCGCGATCGCCGTGCCCGAGGCGATGGACTCGACGCAGCCGTGGCCGCCGCAGACGCAGGGCTCGCCGTCGAAGGCCACGCTGATGTGGCCGATGTGGCCCGCGTTGCCGGTGGGGCCGGGGTGGAGCTGGTTGTTCAGGACGAGGCCGCCTCCGACGCCCGTGGAGACCACCATGCAGAGCGCGTTCGCGTGCCCGCGGGCCGCGCCCAGCCAGTGCTCGGCGGCGGTCATGGCGACCCCGTCGCCGGCCAGCACGGTCGGGACGTCCGCCCCGTGGGCCGCCAGCTGCGCGGAGATCCGGGCCTGGAGCGGGTACTGCCGCCAGGCCCCGATGTTGACCGGGGACACCGTGCCCCGTGAGGCGTCGACCGGGCCGGCGCTGCCGATCCCGCAGCGGGCCACCGAGGGCCACAGCGGCGAGCCGGACAGGTCCGCGATGACCTCGGTGACCGCGGCCATGACGGCTTCCGCACCGGCGTCGCGGGGCGTCGGGGTGCGGGTGGTGGCGGTCATCGTGCCGTCGGGGTGCACCAGCGCACCGGCGATCTTCGTTCCGCCGATGTCGATCGCCACCGTCGGGCCCGCGGCCGAGGCAGCGGCCCGCGGTGCGGGGAAGGGGGCGGTGGGGGTGATCACGGTGGCAGCTCCAGGAGGGGTTCAGGATTCAGTATGCGCCGGGGGCGGGGCCGTGCTCCCGCGGGGCTCCAGCCGGGGCCGCTCGCTCGCGCGGACCCTCGGGGGGCTCCCCGCGAGCACGGCCAGGAGCTCCTGCGCGGCCAGCCGCCCGAAGCCCGCGGTGTCGCGGACCAGGGCGGTGAGCCGGGGGTGGGTGACCCGGCAGAGCGCGGAATCGTCCCAGGCCACGACGGAGAGCCGGCCGGGCACCGGGATGCCCAGCTCGGCGGCGACGGCGCTGCCGGCGACGGCCATCACGTCGTTGTCGTAGATCAGCGCGGTGGGGGGCTCGGGCTCGGCGAGGACCCGGCGGGTGGCTGCCGCGCCCTCGGCGTCGGAGTAGTCGGTGACCACCGAGCGCACCTGGTCCGGGCCGAGGCCGCGGCGCGCCGCCTCCGTGCGCAGGGAGTCCATGCGGCGGGCGGTGTGGGCGAGGCCGGGCAGCCCGGCGACGTGGACGATCCTGCGGTGGCCGAGCCCGTACAGGTGGGCGAGGACCTCGGCCATGGCTCCGGCGTCGTCCGCGCCGACCGAGGAGACGGTGGCGGCGGGCCGGCCGGGCGCGCCCTCGCCGACGGTGACCGCGGGCAGGGCCAGCTCCTCCAGGAGGCCGGGGCGCGGGTCGTGGGTACGCGGGTCGACGACGAGGACGCCGTCGACCCGCCGCTCGGCCCACCAGCGGCGGTAGAGCGCGCACTCCGCGTCGATGTCGTCGACGACCTGGAACAGCAGGGCGATCCGGGAGGCGGAGAGGACTTCCTGTATGCCGGAGACGAGTTGGAGGAAGAAGGACTCGACGCCGAGCGTGTGGGCGGGCCGGGCCAGCACGAGGCCCACCGCCCCGGAGCGTTCGCCGGACAGGGCGCGGGCGGCGCTGTTGGGCTGCCAGCCGAGTTCCTCGGCGACCCGGCGGATCCGGGCGCGGGTGTCCTGGGAGACGCCCGGCCGGTCGTTGAGCGCGAAGGACACGGCGCTCTCCGACACCCCGGCCCGGCGGGCGATGTCCTTGATGGTGGGTCTGCGGGCCATGACCTGCCTCATCATCCTTCGGGTGCGTCGGCGTCGTCGGGTGCGGCGGGTGGACGGCGGGGGCCCGACCGTACAGCGGCCCCGGACACACGGGCCGTCGGGCGCTGTCCGCGGATGAGGAGCCGACCGCCTGGGAAGGACTGCCGGGCGGTCCGGTGAACAGGGACGGGGGTGTTTTGCGGGAAGGTTTTGCGGAGACGGCCGGAATGGAGCTGTTCCTTTCCGCACACGTCCTTGCGCGACGCCTTGGAACGGACGGAGCTAAACCGCATTAGGTACCGTCAGCCTGGGATCTCAGTACCCGCTTGTCAACGGGTCTGAAGCGCATAAGTACCCGTACGGGCAAGCGGGTTCGAGGCCGGGTCATTCCCGTCGGCCGGGCCGCCCCCGTCCGGATGCGGGCCCTGTTGACTTTCCCCGGGAGGGGGCGGCAGGTTGTGGGGCGCCCGGTGAATTCCCCGAACTCCAGGACTCCCCATGGCCGACCAAGGCGCCCTTTCCGGGTCCTCCCGCACGCTCCGGTTCGGCGTCAACTACACCCCGGCGCGCGGCTGGTTCCACCACTGGCTCGACTTCGACCTCGACGAGGTCGGCGCCGACCTCGACTCGATCGCCGCGCTCGGACTGGACCACATCCGGGTCTTCCCGCTCTGGCCGGTGTTCCAGCCGAACCGGACGCTGATCCGGCCGCGCGCCGTGGAGCAGCTCGTCGCGCTCGCCGACGCAGCGGCCGAGCGCGGACTCGACGTCGACGTGGACGGGCTGCAAGGGCACCTGTCCAGCTTCGACTTCCTGCCCGCCTGGACCCGGACCTGGCACCGGCGGAACATCTTCAGCGATCCGGAGGTCGTGGCCGCGCAGGAGGAGTACCTGCGCACGCTGGCCGGGGCCCTCGCCGGCCGGCCGAACTTCCTCGGCATGACCGTCGGGAACGAGATCAACCAGTTCTCCGGCGCCCCGCACCCCGATCCCGACCGCATCACCCCCGGCCAGGCCTCCCGCTGGCTGGAGCGGATGCTGGCCGCCTGCGAGCAGGGCGCGCCCGGACGGTTCCACCTGCACGCCGAGTACGACGCCGCCTGGTACCAGGACGGCCACCCCTTCACCGCCGCCCAGGCCGCCCGGCTCGGCGCCGCCACGGCCGTCCACTCCTGGGTGTTCAACGGCACCGCGCAGCGCCACGGCCCGACCGGTGCCGCGACCGAGCACCACGCCGCGTACCTGGTGGAGCTGTCCAAGGCCTGGGCGCTCGACCCGCACCGCCCGGTGTGGCTCCAGGAGGTCGGCGCCCCCGCGCCGCTGATCCCCCCGGAGGGTGCGGCGCGGTTCACCGGGGCCACCCTCGCGAACGCCGTGGACTGCCCCGGCCTGTGGGGGGTGACCTGGTGGTGCTCGCACGACGTGTCCCGGGGGCTCGCGGACTTCCCGGAGCTCGAGTACGGCCTGGGCCTGCTGACCAACGAACGTGGCGTCAAGCCCGCCGGGGCCGTCGTCGCGCGGATCGCCGAGGAGTGGCGGGGCCGGGAGCACCGCCCCGCACCCCGGTCCACGGCGCTGGCCGTCGACGTCGGCGGGGCGCAGGACGCGCCGCAGGACGGGCCGCGGCGTTCGGTGTGCGCCCCGGGCGGTGCCTTCTTCGAAGCCTGGTCGGCGCTGGCCGCGGACGGGGTCCGGCCGGCGGTGGTGCTGGCCGGGCTCGCCGAGGACCCGGCACATCTGGCCGCGCGCGGCATCACCGAGGTGCTGCGCGTCCACGAGGTCGGCATCTGACCTCCTTCCCCCATCCGAGGAGCCCCGCATGTCCGAGAACGACAACGGCGTCGACCCTCGTACCACCGCCCGTTCCGGCCCGCCCCCGGCCCGGCGCGGGGTGCTCGCCGCCGGGGCCGGGGCGGGAGCCCTCGCCCTGCTGGGCGGCGGGCCCGCGCCGGCCCTGGCCGCCCCCGCCGTGCCGCCGGCCGGTCCGGCGACCCCGGCCGACCTGGCCCCGTACGCCTCGTACTGGTACCCGGACTCGCTGCCGCAGGGCGCCCCCGGTCCCGGGATCGTGTGGCGCTCGCTCAAGGAGTGGAGCCCCGGCACCGACCGCGACCTCGCCCACAACACCGCGACGGTGCCGCTCGCGCCGCGCTTCACCCCCGTACCGCCCCACCCCGGCGTCCGGGCCGGCCAGGCCCGGATCTCCTCCCTCGTCTCCTTCGGCCCGACCGCCGGGAACCCGTCCCAGGGCTCCGCCACCGCCGACTCCTACGCGCTGACGCACTGGGCGTACATCGACGAGCTGGTCTTCTGGGGCGGCTCCTCGGGCGAGGGCATCGTCCTGGCCCCGAACGCGCCCGTCGTCGACGCCGCCCACCGCAACGGGGTCCGGGTGACGGGCAACGTGTTCCTGCCGCCGGTGGCTTACGGCGGCGACCTCCGGTGGACCCGGGAGCTGGTCCAGCAGGACGCGGCGGGCCGCTTCCCGATCGCGGAGCAGCTCGTGCAGGTGGCCCGGGCGTACGGGTTCGACGGCTGGTTCGTCAATGCCGAGACGGACGGCGGCGACAGCGAACTGGCCTCGCGGATGCGGGCGTTCCTGCGCGCCCTGCGGGCGGCGGGCGCCCCGCACGGCCTGCGGATCACCTGGTACGACGCGATGAACAGCACCGGCCGCGTCGGCTGGCAGGGGGAGCTCAACGCCCTGAACCAGGAGTTCTTCGAGGACCGGTCCGGGCCGGTCGCGGACACGATGTTCGTGGACTTCCGCTGGACCCCGCAGACCCTGGCCGCCTCCGGCGCCCTCGCCGGCCGGCTGGGCCGTTCCCGCCACGAACTGTGGGCGGCGGTGGACACCGAGTCCCGCGGCTGGGACTCCGCGGTCGACTGGGACGCGATCGTCCCGCGCGGGCGCGACCACGTCGTCAGCTACGGCTTCTACCGGCCCGAGTGGACCCGCAACCACCTCGCCGACCGCTCCCCCGGCGCCTTCCACCGGGCCGACGACCGGTTCTGGACGGGCGAGTCCCTCGACCCCTCCCGTCCGGCGCCCGAGGGCACCTGGCGGGCTCCGGCCACGGTCGTCGCCGACCGCTCCACCGTCGCCTCGCTGCCGTTCGCCTGCGCCTTCAACACCGGGCACGGGGAGCGCTGGTACGAGGAGGGCCGGGTCACCTCCGACGCCCCGTGGAACCACCTGGGGCTCCAGGACCGGCTGCCGGGCCGCCGCTGGGTCGTGGACACCGCCGGTGAACGGCCTTCCGTGAGCCTGGACTTCGGCCGTGCCTGGCGCGGCGGCTCCAGCCTCCTGGTGACGGGCCCGCTGACCGCCCCGGCCGTGGTGGGGCTGCACTGCACCCGGCTGCCGCTGGGCCGCCCGACGGTACTGGAGCTGGTGCACGCCACCGAGTCGATGGGCCCGGTCTCCGTGGAGGTCGGCGTGGCCACCCGGGAGCCGGCCGTCCCGGGCGGGCCCGTCCCGTACACCTGGCACTGCGCCGCAGCCCTGCCCGCCGGGGACCCGGAGGCGGGCGCGGACGCGGACGTCGACGGTCAGGGCTACGGGTCGGGCTGGCGCACGACGCGGTACGGGCTCGCGGCGCTGCCGGGCGGGACGGCGTACGGGCTGGCGGTACGGATCACCGCCCGCGGCGGCGCGCCGGTGGCCTGGCGGCTCGGGGCCCTGTCGGTGCGCGCGGCCGGCCGGACCCGGCCTCCGGCCGCGCCCGCCCCCCTCACGGTGGAGGCCTCGGCCCCGCGGGACGGCGGGGCGGCTCTGCGCCTGCGCTGGCACCGGGCACCGGGGCCGGCCGCCGGGCTCCGCCACTACGAGGTGCACCGCGTCCTGCCCGGCGGCACCCGCCGCTTCCTCGGCGGCACCTGCGGCACGGCCCTCCACCTGCCCGAGGTGCTGCGCGCGGGCCGGGAGCGGGCGGCGGTGCTGGAGGTGCGCGCCGTGGACGAGCTGTACGCGGCCTCCGCGCCGGCGCGGACCGCCTTCGCCTGGTAGCGGGGCGGGGGCGGGGGCCCTCAGCCGGTGCCGGGGTGGGTGCGCGGCACCGCCACCGTCACGCGCAGCCCGTGCGGCGGGTTCGTCTCGTACGCGAGGGACCCGCCGCCCGCGGCCAGCAGGGTGCGGGAGATCGACAGGCCGAGTCCGGAGCCCTTGACGTTCTGGTGCCGGCCGCTGCGCCAGAAGCGGTCGCCGACGCGCAGCAGCTCCTCCTCGGTGAGGCCGGGGCCGCGGTCGGCGACGACCACGTGGACGGAGTGTCCGGCGGCGGCGACCGACACCTCGACCTCCTCCCCGGCGGGGGTGAACTTGAGGGCGTTGTCGATGACGGCGTCGAGCGCGCTGGACAGGGCGATGGGGTCGGCCCAGCCGGTGACGGCGCCGAGGCCCGTCGCGGCGAGCCGGACGCCCTTCTCCTCCGCGTACGGGCGCCAGGCCGCGACCCGCTCGGCGGTCAGCGCCCCGATGTCGGTGAGGCTGATCTCTGCGGAGGCGTGCTCGGCCAGCGCCAGGTCCAGCAGGTCGTCCAGCACCTGGGTGAGACGCTTGCCCTCGGTGCGTACGGAGGCGATCTCCTCGTTCCCCTCCGGCAGTTCGAGGGCGAGCAGCTCGATCCGCAGGAGCAGCGCGGCGAGCGGGTTGCGCAGCTGGTGGGAGGCGTCCGCGACGAACGCCCGCTGCTGCTCCAGCACCTCTTCGACGTTGTCGGCCATCTCGTTGAAGGAGACGGCGAGGCGCTGGAGTTCGGGCGGCCCGCCGGCAGCCGCCACGCGGGAGTTCATCCGCCCCGTCGCGATGCCGTGGGCGGCCGCGTCCAGGGTCCGTACGGGCTTGAGCACCCAGCTGGTGAGCCGCAGGGCGGCGCCGAAGGCGACGAGCATCGCGGCGGCGAGTCCGCCGATGATGAGCAGCCAGCCGCGCAGGATCCGGCCGCGCATGAGGTCGGTGGGCGATTCGGTCGCAATGACCCCGACCACGTCGCCGTCGAGGACGACCGGGGAGATCACGAGGAGCTTGCCGTCGGTCTGCCAGGGCCATACCTGGGCGGGGTCGTGGCTGCGCCGGCCCGCCAGGGCCGCTTCGAAGGCGCGCTGGCCCTCGGCGGTCTCGGGCAGCTGCCACCAGCCGGGCGAGCGGGCCCTGGCGCTGGCGTCGCGGTAGAAGATGCCAACTCGGATGCCGTACAGCTCCTGGTAGCGGGCCAGTTCGCGCTGGAGGGTGCCCCGGCGCTCGTCGGCTCCCGAGGCGCCGGAGCTCTCGGCGTCGATGACGAACTGGGCGAGCGCGGCGAAGCGGGCGCTGTCGTCGATCCGGTCGACGACCACCCGCTGCTGCTGTCCGGCGGCCAGGCTCACGGCGAGGGGGAAGCCGAGCGCGAGCAGGGTGCCCGCCATCAGGATGACGAGCAGGGGGAGCAGCCGGGCGCGCATGCGGGGGCCCCGCTAGGAGGCGGCCGGGGCGACGAGCCGGTAGCCCACCCCGCGGACGGTCTCGATGAGGGCGGGCATCGCGAGCTTGGAGCGCAGGGAGGCGACGTGGACCTCCAGGGTCCGCCCGGTCCCCTCCCAGCTGGTGCGCCACACCTCGCTGATGATCTGCTCCCGGCGGAAGACGACACCGGGTCGCTGGGCGAGCAGGGCGAGGAGGTCGAATTCCTTGCGGGTGAGGGGTACGTCGACGCCGTCCACGCTGACGCGGCGGGTGGGCAGCTCGATGCTGACCGGGCCGAGCCGCACGACGGCGGGCGCGGCGGTTCCGGTGGCGGCGGCCTCCTCGGAGGCGCCGGTGCGCCGGGCGACGGCGTGGATGCGGGCGAGCAGTTCGCCGGTGTCGTAGGGCTTGGTGACGTAGTCGTCGGCGCCCATGTTCAGGCCGTGGATCCGCGAGCGGACGTCGGCCCGCGCGGTGACCATGATGACCGGGGTGGCGGTGCGCTTGCGGATCTTGCCGCACACCTCGTAGCCGTCCTGGTCGGGCAGGCCGAGGTCGAGCAGGATCACACCGTAGGGAGAGGCGCCGGCCGGGGCTCCGGCGGGCAGCAGCGCCTGCAGGGCCTCCTCGCCGTTGCGTGCGTGGGTCACCCGGAAGCCGTGCCGGGCGAGGATCGCGGACAGGGCGGCGGCTACGTGGTCGTCGTCCTCGACGAGCAGCAGTCTCATGGCGTCCCCCTCTCCTCTTCTTCGTTCGGTGGCATCTGCTTCAGCTTCCGTTCAGGACCACCCTGCATCCATGCCGATGAAGACTCCCACGTCAAGAGGGTTCCGGTCCGGCGCGCCTTCCGTTATGCACCCGGTACGCGTACGCGGAGGGCCGTAGGGGAAGGAGTACGGAGCGTATCGGGGGGAGGCCGGATCGTTATCCTCAATTCTCCCTCAGATGTGATGACGCTGTGCGCAGGACGTCACTACTGTCCTCCCAACCGAGGAGGACGGAGCAAGAAGCCGATGAGCGGAGTATCAGTGACCAAGGACGTGCAGGACGCGGCCGGCGCCGCGGACGACCTGGTCGTACTGAGCGACGTCAACAAGCACTTCGGCGCGCTGCACGTGCTTCAGGACATCAATCTGAGCATTGCCCGCGGTGAGGTCGTCGTCGTGATCGGTCCTTCGGGATCGGGCAAGTCCACGCTGTGCCGGACCATCAACCGCCTGGAGACCATCGATTCGGGCACCATCACGCTCGACGGCAAGGAACTGCCCTCGGAGGGCAGGGAACTGGCCCGGCTGCGTGCCGACGTCGGCATGGTGTTCCAGTCGTTCAACCTCTTCGCACACAAGACGGTGCTGCAGAACGTCATGCTGGGCCAGGTCAAGGTCCGCAAGACCGACCAGGCCAAGGCGCACGAGAAGGCAGTGGCCCTGCTGGACCGGGTGGGCGTCGGCTCCCAGGCCGACAAGTACCCGGCGCAGCTCTCCGGCGGTCAGCAGCAGCGCGTGGCGATCGCCCGCGCGCTGGCCATGGAGCCGAAGGTGATGCTCTTCGACGAGCCCACGTCGGCCCTCGACCCGGAAATGATCAACGAGGTGCTGGAGGTCATGCAGCAGCTCGCCCGGGAGGGCATGACGATGGTGGTCGTCACGCACGAGATGGGCTTCGCCCGCTCGGCGGCCAACCGCGTCGTCTTCATGGCCGACGGAAAGATCGTCGAAGAGGCCGAGCCCGAGGCGTTCTTCAGCAACCCGCGCAGCGACCGGGCCAAGGACTTCCTGTCGAAGATCCTTCACCACTGACGGCCGCGTCTGGTAGTCATCCGGTGGGCGGGTCACCGCCGCAGCCGTTCCTGCGGGCGGTGCGTCCGTCGCACACGTCGCCCGTCGTTCAACACCGTCTCATCCGAGGGAAGTTCACCATGAAGGTTTTCAAGACCGGTGCGGTTGCGGCCATCGCCGTCACCCTGGCGCTGACCGCGACCGCCTGTGGCGGTTCCAGCGACAAGGAAGCGGGCAGCACCGCGAGCGGTGGCGCCAAGGACAAGGTCGTCATCGGCATCAAGTTCGACCAGCCGGGTGTGGGCCTCAAGACCCCCGACGGCAAGTACACGGGCTTCGACGTCGACGTCGCGACCTACGTGGCCAAGGAGCTCGGCTACACCCCCGAGCAGATCGAGTGGAAGCAGGCGGTCAGCGCCGAGCGCGAGAACCTGATCGCCAACGGCGACGTCAAGTTCGTCGTCGCGAGCTACTCGATCAACGACAAGCGCAAGGAGAAGGTCGACTTCGCCGGCCCGTACTTCCTCGCGCACCAGGACCTGCTCGTCCGCGCCGACGACACCAGCATCACCAAGGCCGAGGACCTGAACAAGAAGAAGCTCTGCTCGGTCACCGGCTCCACCTCGGCGCAGAACGTCAAGACCAAGCTGGCCCCCGAGGCGGACCTGCTGGAGCAGGGCGGCTACTCCGAGTGCCTGACGGGTCTGGAGAACAAGGCCGTCGATGCGCTGACCACGGACAACTCGATCCTGGCGGGCTACGCGGCGCAGGACAAGAACAAGGGCAAGTTCAAGCTGGTCGGGCTGAGCCTGAGCAACGAGAACTACGGCATCGGCCTGAAGAAGGGCGACAAGGACCTTCAGACCAAGATCAACGCCGCGCTCAAGAAGATGGTCGCGGACGGCGCCTGGGAAGCGGCCGTGAAGAAGAACTTCGGCCCGGCCGACTACAAGAACGAGCCGGCCCCGCAGATCACCGAAGGCAGCTGATTCACCGGTGAGGAGCGTCGCCGCCCCCCTGTCACGGGCGGCGACGCACCTCGCCGGCCATCCTGGGGAGAGCGCAGGGCATCGTGTTCGATTTTCTTGATTCCGGGCAGTACGACCTGCTCGGAGCCTTCTGGGTGACGGTTCAGCTCACCCTCTACTCGGCGGTCGGATCCCTCATATGGGGTACCGCCCTGGCCGGGATGCGGGTCAGCCCGGTCCCGATGATGCGGGGCTTCGGTACCGCGTACGTCAACCTCGTACGCAACACCCCGCTGACCGTGCTGATCATCGCCTGCTCGCTGGGCCTCAGTCAGACCCTCGGCGTCTCGCTGGGCGGTGACACGTTCAAGGAGACGGGTTTCCGGCTCGCGGTCCTCGGACTGACCGCCTACACCGGCACCTTCGTCTGCGAGGCGCTGCGCTCGGGCATCAACACGGTCCCCGTGGGCCAGGCCGAGGCGGCCCGCGCCCTGGGCCTGAGCTTCTTCCAGGTGCTCACACTGATCGTGCTCCCCCAGGCCTTCCGGGCGGTCGTCGCACCGCTCACGAACGTACTGATCGCACTCACCAAGAACACCACGGTGGCGGCGGCCATCGGCGTGGCAGAGGCGGCCCTGCTGATGAAGGAAATGGTCGAGAACGAGGCGGACGCGCTCTTCGCCGTCTTCGGGGTCTTCGCCCTGGGCTTCGTCCTGCTGACCCTGCCGACCGGCCTGGTCCTGGGCTGGGTGGCCAAACGAGTGGCGGTGAAGCGATGACCTCGGTGCTGTACGACGCCCCGGGCCCCAAGGCCAAGGCGCGCAACTGGATCTACAGCGGCATCTTCGTCGTGCTGGTCGGACTGGCCCTGTGGTGGGCACTGTCCCTCATGGCGCAGAAGAGCCAGCTCGACGCCGACAAGTGGAGCCCCTTCGTCGCCGAAGGCGAGATCTGGACGACGTTCCTGATCCCCGGCCTGCTGGAGACCCTCAAGGCCGGCGCGATCGCCATGGTGATCGCGATCCCGCTGGGCGCCCTGCTGGGCATCGGCCGCCTCTCCGACCATGCCTGGGTCCGTGTCCCGGTCGGCGCGGTCGTCGAGTTCTTCCGCGCCATCCCGGTGCTGATGCTGATGCTGTTCGGCTTCGCCCTGTACGCGCAGTTCACGGACGTCTCCTCGGACATCCGCCCGCTGTACGCGGTGGTGACCGGCCTGGTCCTGTACAACGCGGCCGTCATCGCCGAGATCGTCCGGGCGGGCGTGCTGTCCCTGCCCTCCGGCCAGACCGACGCGGCCAAGGCCATCGGCATGCGCAAGGGCCAGACCATGGCCCACGTGCTGATCCCGCAGGCCGTCACGGCGATGCTGCCGGCTCTGGTCAGCCAGCTCGTGGTGATCCTCAAGGACACCGCGCTGGGCGGCGCCGTACTGGGATACGGCGAACTACTGTCGATGAACCGGCAGATCTCGGCCAACTACAGCAACACCATCGCGACCCTCGTCGTGATCGCCCTGCTCTACATCGCCGTGAACTTCGCCCTCACCAGCTTCGCCTCCTGGCTGGAGGGCCGGCTGCGCCGGTCGACGAAGAGCACCGGTGCGGTCGTCCCCAAGGTCGACGACATGGCCACCGGGGCGAACAGCGGGGCCGTCTAGTCCCCTCTCCCTCCCGGTTCGAACCCGCCCGTGGCCTGACGTAGGGTCAGTCATAGTGCGTAGTACGCGTGGTGCGGCGGAACTCTTCCGCCGCACCACGCGGCGTTCCCGGACAGGTGTCACTTGACGCAGGCACCTCCAGTGGGTTGCATACGTTCTGTGATCACATACCGGACATCGGGAGCCGCGCCATGGACCCGGTGATCGTCGTCGGCGCGGGGCCCGTCGGACTGTCCCTGTCCCTCGCCCTGGCCGGCCAGGGCGTGCCCTCCGTCGTGCTCGACGAAGGGCCCGGCAAGGAGGAATCCCGCCCCGCCCGTACGGTCGTCCTGCACGCCGACACCGCGGCCATGGCGAACCGCCTGGGCTGCGCCACCCTGCGCGACGAGGGCGCGTACTTCGCCGCCTGGCGCACCATGCGCCGCCGCCAGTCCGCGCAGCGCAGCACCTTCGACGACGGCCCCGCCCCCCTGCACCTGCCGCAGCACGCCCTCACCCGCGGGCTGCGCGCTGCGGCCGCCGCGCACCCCCTGGTCCAGCTGGTCACCGACTGCCGCCTGGACGCCGTCGAACAGGACGGCCGCGGGGTCACCGCCCACACCCGGGGCGCCGAGACCACGTGGTGGCGGGGGAGCCATCTGGTCGGCTGCGACGGCGCCCGTTCGACCGTGCGCAAACTGCTCGGCATCCGCTTTCCGGGCCGCACCGCCGTGGAACGGCACGCCGTGGCCGCCCTGCGCACCGACCTCCCCTGGCCGGGCGAGGCCTTGCTGCACCGCGGCCACAACGACCGGCTGGCCGAGGTCACCGCGCGGCCGCTGCCGGACGGGGTGTGGCGGCTGGACTGGCTGCTCCCGGGCCGCGGGGACCTGGTGACCCCGGACACCCTGGTGAACCTGATCCGGGACACCCTCGCCTCCTGGTGCGGGGGCACGACCCCGCGGTACGACCTCCTTGACACCGGGGTCCACACGCTGCACCACCGCCTCGCCCGCCGCTGGCGCGACGGCCGGGCCTTCCTCGCCGGGGACGCCGCCCACCTGCTGGGCGCGCTCGGCACCCAGGGCGTCGAGGAGGGGCTCCGCGACGCCGAGAACCTGGCCTGGAAACTGGCCCTGGACTGGCACCAGGGGGCCTCCGAGGCCCTCCTCGACAGCTACGAGGCCGAGCGGCGCACGGCGGTGGCGTCCCGGCTGCGCGCGGCCGACCAGGCGATGCCGGTGCTGCGGGCCGGAGG
The DNA here is from genome assembly GCF_042716875.1 of Streptomyces sp. NPDC058646. Classification (NCBI taxonomy): domain Bacteria; kingdom Bacillati; phylum Actinomycetota; class Actinomycetes; order Kitasatosporales; family Streptomycetaceae; genus Streptomyces; species Streptomyces sp. NPDC058646. The sequence continues at coordinate 165,035 of NZ_JBHXRK010000014.1, forward strand.
CGGCCTGCGCACCTACCTCCCCGGGGCCTCGCGCTCCGCCGAGGCCCTCCTGACCGACGGGCACCTGGGGCGGGGGCCGCTGGGCGCGGAGCCGACGTACGCCCCGCCGGTGGCCGTACGGGAGGTCCCGACGGCGACCGCACCCGGCGGCCCGGTGGCGAACGTGGCGGTGACGGCGCCCGACGGATCCACCGTTCCGCTGCGCGACCTGCTCGGGCGGGGCCGGCTGCTGGTGCTCCTGGTCGCTCCGGGCACCGGGGTCTGGGACCGGCGCCACTGGCTCGGCGCCGGGCTGATGCCCCGTCTCGCCGCGGCGGTGAGCGCCCTCCCGGTCCGCACGGACCTGCTGGTGGCGGACGCCTACCCGGGGGCCCCGGCGCACACCGTGCTCCTGGTCCGGCCGGACGGGCACCTCGCGGCGACCTTCGCCGGGGTCCGCCCGGCGGAACTGTACGAGGCTGCGGACGCGGTCCGCGCGGGCGCTCCGACTCCGCTCGCCGTTCCCTCCACGACACCTTCCGCTGTGGCCGATTGACCGGCCCGGCAGCTCGTGGTTCACTCGCGGGCATGACCGGCAACGACGTACGCCTGTGGCGGAGGGTCCACATGGACCTGCTCCGCTACGCGGGCTGCGTGTGTCGCCCTTCCTGCTGATTCGCCCTTTTCCCGCGCGCCCCGCGCCCCGCACCGCCGGCGGCCCGCGCGCACTTCCGCGAACCCCAGGAACGGTCCCGTTTCATGTCTGCACCCGCGTACACCCCCGAGTCCGTGCTGTCCGGGGGGCCCACAGCCGCCCAGCTCCTCGACTTCGCCCTGCGCACCGCCGCCGATCCGGAGGTCGTCGCCTCCCTGCCGCTCGACCCGCAGGGCCGCACCTGGGTCCGGCTCGACGGCCCGGCCGGCAGTGAGGCCTGGCTGATCGGCTGGCCTCCGGGCACCGGTACCGGCTGGCACGACCACGCCGAGTCCCGGGGCGCGTTCGCCGTCGCCCGGGGCCACCTCACCGAGCACTCGCTGGCCGTGCACCTGCCGTCGGAGGGCTGGCATGCGCTGCAGCTCGCCCCCGATGTGGACCGCAGCCGCAGTCTGGGACCGGGCAGCGGGCGGGCCTTCGGCGAGCACCACGTGCACGAGGTGCTCAACGGGTCCCCGGCGGAGCACGCGGTCTCCGTGCACGCCTACTACCCGCCGCTCCCGCTGATCCGCCGCTACAGCCGCACCGGTCCGGTGCTGACCCTGGAACACGTCGAGCGTCCGGCGGAGTGGCAGTGAGCGGGCCCGTCCCGGTCGGGATCGACGAGCTGCTGGAGCGGGTCCGCGCGGGATTGACCCGCGTCACGCCCCAGGAGGCCTACGAGGAGTCCCTGTCCGGCGCCCTGCTGGTGGACATCCGCTACCAGGCCCTGCGGGAACGCGACGGCCTGATCCCGGGCGCGCTGGTGGTCGAGCGCAACGAACTGGAGTGGCGCCTCGACCCCTTGGGCAGCCACCGCGCCGCCGAGGCCACGGGTCACGGCCTGCGGGTGGTGGTGATCTGCAACGAGGGTTACGCCTCCAGCCTGGCGGCGGTCTCCCTCCACGCCCTGGGACTTCACCGCGCCACGGACCTGACGGGCGGCTTCCAGGCCTGGAAGTCCGCGGGCCTCCCCGTCACCGGTCCCTGACCCGCCCCGTCCGGCGCCGGGACCGCCCCGGCCCTGCGGCGGTGTTCGGGCGGACTGCCCGGACACGGCTCCCGGCCGGGGTTGCGGCCCGGGCCTGGCGCCTTCACTCCCCCGGGTACCCCAGGTCCTCGGCTTCGTCGCCCTCCGCCTCCAGCGCACGGCGGACCACCCGCAGGGCCATGCCTTCCGGGTAGCCCTTGCGGGCGAGCATCCCGGCGAGGCGCCGGATCCGCTTGTCCCGCTCCAGGCCCCGGGTGGAGCGGAGTCTGCGCTCGACGAGCTCCCGGGCGGTGTGCTCCTCCTGCTCGGAGTCCAGCCGCTCCAGGGCCTCCTCCACGAGGGTGGCGTGCACCCCCTTGGTCCGCAGCTCCTGCGCGAGGGCCCGGCGGGCCAGGCCCCGTCCTCGGTGGCGGGACTCGACCCAGGCCCCGGCGAAAGCGGCGTCGTCGATCAGGCCCACCTCCTCGTACCGGGAGAGGACCTGCTGCGACACCTCCTCGGGGATGCCCCGCTTGTGCAGGGCGTCCGCGAGCTGGCGCCGGGTGCGCGGGCTCCCGGTGAGCAGGCGCAGGCAGATCGCCCGCGCCTGCTCCTCGGGACTCTGGGGCGGCAGTTCCTGGCGGCCCTCGCGGCCGCTCCGGTTCTCACCGCCCCTTTCCTGCTCCCGCACGGGTCAGCTCTTGGCCACGGCGGCCTTGGCCGTCGTCTTGGCCTTCGACGCCGGGGCGGGCACGGCGGTCGCGGCCGACGCGTCAGCCGTTTCGGCACCGGCCTCGGCGGCGGTGTCCTTGCGGACGCCCACGCCCAGCTTCTCCTTGATCTTGCGCTCGATCTCGTTGGCGAGATCCGGGTTGTCCTTCAGGAAGTTGCGGGCGTTCTCCTTGCCCTGGCCGAGCTGGTCGCCCTCGTACGTGTACCAGGCGCCGGCCTTGCGCACGAAGCCGTGCTCCACGCCCATGTCGATCAGGCCGCCCTCGCGGCTGATGCCCTGGCCGTAGAGGATGTCGAACTCGGCCTGCTTGAACGGCGGCGCGACCTTGTTCTTGACGACCTTGACGCGGGTGCGGTTGCCGACCGCGTCCGTACCGTCCTTGAGGGTCTCGATGCGGCGGATGTCGAGACGCACGGAGGCGTAGAACTTCAGCGCGCGGCCACCGGTGGTGGTCTCGGGCGAGCCGAACATCACGCCGATCTTCTCGCGGAGCTGGTTGATGAAGATCGCGGTGGTCTTGGACTGGTTGAGCGCACCGGTGATCTTCCGGAGGGCCTGGCTCATCAGACGGGCCTGGAGACCCACGTGCGAGTCACCCATCTCGCCCTCGATCTCCGCGCGCGGGACAAGGGCCGCCACGGAGTCGATGACGATCAGGTCGAGGGCACCGGAGCGGACCAACATGTCCACGATCTCCAGCGCCTGCTCGCCGGTGTCCGGCTGGGACAGGATGAGGTTGTCGGTGTCGACGCCGAGGGCCTTGGCGTACTCGGGGTCGAGCGCGTGCTCGGCGTCCACGAAGGCGACGGTGCCGCCGGCCTTCTGCGCGTTGGCCACGGCGTGGAGGGTCAGGGTCGTCTTACCGGAGGACTCCGGTCCGTACACCTCGATCACACGGCCGCGGGGGAGCCCGCCGACGCCGAGGGCGATGTCCAGCGCGGTCGACCCGGTGGGGATGACCTCGATGGGGTCGTTCGGCTTGTCGCCGAGGCGCATGACCGCACCCTTGCCGAATTGCCGTTCAATCTGTGCGAGCGCGGCGTCGAGAGCCTTCTCGCGGTCGGTGCCTGCCATGGGTTCCACCCGGTTTGCTTGAGTCGATCGCTTCACGCCATTGACGCTAATGCCTGCCACTGACAATGCGCCTCCACGACCGGTTCGGCTGTGGATAACCCATCAGAATGGATGTTCGAATTCCGTGTCAAGCGCGCCACGCCCGGGCCTCTCCGCAGGGGGCCTCGCCCCGCCCGGGACCGCCGGGCTCCCGCTTCAGGTCAGGGCCGAGCCACCGGTCGGACGCGACGGGCCCGGGGCTCACCTGGGCCAGCAGGGCGTACGCGGTGGTCCCGGCGACCGAGTGGTGAAGGTGGCGGCCAGGGCCGCCGGGGCGACGCGGGCCAGCGGCATGCCGCGGGCGGCGAGGACGGGCCCGAGCAGTGAGCCGCCGCCGATGCCGTAGAGGCCGCCGACCACGCCCCCGGCCAGGGCGGGGGCGGTGAGCGCGGCCGGGAAGGGCTCGCCGCCGTCCGGCCGCGCTCACCGCCCTTCGGCCGCCGGGTGCGCAGGCACAACCACAGCCCGAGCGGCAGGAGCAGGGCGGCGACCAGCAGGCGGAAGACGCCCGGCCCGGGCAGGCCGAAGACGCGGACGGCGGCGCCGGCGACGACGCCGGGCAGCGTCCAGGCGACGAGCCGCCGGGCCAGGCCGCCGCGCAGGGCCCCGTCCCGGCGGTAGCGCCACAGGGCGCCCGGCCCGGCCACCACGTTGAACAGCAGGTTCGTCGGCGTGACCGCGGGGCTGGGCACGCAGAGGACGATCAGCTGCACCGGGAGCAGGAAGACCGCCCCGGACACGCCGACCGGCGCGGTCACCGTCGAGATCAGCAGACCGGCGGCGAAGCCCGCCCAGATCGTCCACTCCACCGCTGCCCCGCCCCCTGACTTCCCGGGCCGGTATCGGCGCCCGCGGCGACGGGAAGGCGGGCCGCAACGATGTTCACGGACCTGCGGCAGCAGCCGGCCCGGCGAGGCGGAGGTTCGCCTTCGCCGTCGAGGAGGGCGGGCGGCCGCGCGCAGCCGCGACGGGACCGGTGCCGGAACACGTCGTGGAGCAGCCAGTGGTACGGGGAGTCCTCGCCGGCCGGGTCGAGGGCGCTCGGCACCCCGTCGCCCCGGTTCCGCGTCCCCGGCCCGCACGTCCGCTCCGCCGCGCAGGAGCACGTCAGCGGTCTCGTACGCGTCCCGGTCGGCCGCACGCAGCAGCGGGGTGCCTGTCGGCCCCGGCCAGGTCCGGGCGGGGGCGCCGTAACTGTCGGCGGGGTCGGGGTCGGCACCCGCGGCCGGCAGGGCGTGCACGGCCCCCGCGTCCCCGCTCCGCACCGCTGCCACGAGCGGCTCTTCCCGCATGTCCCGTCCCTGCTCCGTGCAGCGCGCCCCCGCGGCCGTCCACCCCGACCTTCGTCGGGGTGGACGGCCGCCCTTCGGCCGGGGTGCCCGGGCCTCGGCGATCCTAGCGTCGGCTCCATGAAATCGATCACTGGGTACGGGTGGGGCCGCCGGCTGCCGGCGGCAGTCGGGACGGCCGTCACGGGGGTGGCGGTCGTGGTCTGGCTGGCACCCGGCGGAGCCCTGGGCACGAAGGGACCGGTGCACGTCACCTCGGGCCTGTCGGTGCGGGTGCACCGGGCGCTGAACGGAAGCCTGGCGGACGCACCGCAGTGGACCGGGAGCGTCCTCGAGGCGGCGAGCGAGGGCACGCTGCTGTGCCTGGGCCTGCTGCTCGCCTGGGCCGGCTGGACCGCGCTGCGCCGCCGGGACGCGCCGGCCCTGGCCGGGACGGCGGTGGCCGCTGCCGGGACCGTCCTCGCGTACGGCCTCAGCGAGGCGGTGAAGCTCCTCGTCGACGAGGAGCGCCCGTGCCGCGCCCTGCCGGGACTGCTGCCCCTGGCGCCGTGTCCGGCCGCGGGCGACTGGTCGTTCCCCAGCAACCACGCCACCCTGGCCGTCGCGCTGGCGGTCGGCCTGGCGGCGGCCCGGCCCCGGCTCGCCGCCCTGGCCCTGCCGGTGGCCGGTGCGGCCGCCCTGCTGCGCGTGCTGGCGGGGGTGCACTACCCGCACGACGTCCTCGCGGGGGCGGTGCTCGCCGCCACGGCCGTGGTGACCGTACGGCTGCTGGCGCTGCCCGTCGCGGGCCGGGCTGCGTCAGCCCTCCTCGTACGGCAGCCGGCCGGGCGCCACCGGGACCACCCCGGCCTCGTGGGCGACGACGGCCGCCGCGGCCCGGTTGTCGACGCCGAGGCGGGCGAGTATGGAGCTGACGTGGGCCTTCACCGTTCCCTCCGCCAGTTTCAGGCGGCGCGCGATCTGCCCGTTGGAGAGCCCTCCACCGAGGAAGGCGAGCACGTCCCGCTCCCGTGCGGTCAGGGCGTCGACGCGGGCGCGGGCCGCCGAGCGGCGGCCGGCCCGGACCCCCGCGCCGCCGGCGGCGAGGTGCGCGACGACGCGGGCCGCGACCTTCGGTGACAGGTAGGCCGCGCCGTCGGCCACCGCCCGGACTCCGGCGACCAGTTCCTCCGGCTCGCCGGACTTGATCAGGAAGCCGGTGGCCCCTTCGCCGAGCGCGCGCAGGATGTACTCGTCCTCGCCGAAGGTCGTCAGCATCACGACTCCGGTCGCGGGCACGGTCCTCCGTATCTCGGCCGCGGCCGAGATGCCGTCCGTCCCCGGCATCCGGATGTCGAGGACTGCCACGTGGGGGCGGTGGCGCCGGACCAGTTCCACCGCCTGACGGCCGTCGGCCGCCTCGGCTACGACGGTGAGGCCGGGGTCGGTGGCGAGGACGGCGCGGACGCCCGCGCGGATCATGGGCTCGTCGTCGGCGATCAGGATCCGGATCATCGGACGTCCTTCCCGGTGAACTCGTCGGTGGAGACCAGGCGGCCGGCCTGGAAGCAGAGGCGGTAGAGGTCGCCCGAGCGGTCGTCGAAGGGGTCGGCGGTCTGTACGTAGAACTCGCAGGCAGCGGCCGGCGGTCCGGGCGTGGGTGCGGCCGGCCGGCGGGTCGTCTGGCGCCGGGGCAGGTACGGCGCCACGTCCGCGCGGGCCTGTCCGACGCGCAGGTGGGCGTAGTCCTGCGGGGCGAGGACCGACTGCCGTGCCGTGGCCGTGTCCCACAGCCGGATCCCCCCGAGGAGCAGGGTGGTGGTGCACAGCGGCACCAGTACGGCAGCGGCGGCGGTCAGGCCCAGTCTGCGGCGGGCCGTACGGTGCTCGGCGGGCAGCGCCCCGCCGGGGCCGGCGGGCGGTGCGCAGACGGCTCCGGCGTGGTGCGGGAGCGTGGCCCGCACGGCGAAGCCGGAGCCCTCGGGGCCCGCGGCGAAGGTGCCGCCGGCCAGCCGGACCCGTTCGTCCAGGCCGATGAGTCCGAAGCCGTGGCCCGCTCCGGTTACGGCGGGACCGCCGAGGTCGGAGGGGCCGCCAGGTCCGGCACGGGGCGGCCCGGCCGGGGCGGCGGCGCCGGGCGGCGGTTCGTCGGTCACGGTGACCTCGGTCCGCTCCGGCCCGTACCGGACGGCGACGGTCGCCCGCCGGCCGGGCGCGTGCCGGGCGACGTTCGTCAACGCCTCCTGGACGACCCGGTGCACGGCCCGCTCGACGGCCACCGGCACGGCCACTCCGGATGCCGCGGGTGCAGCCCCCGGAGTGCCGTCGTCTGCTGCCGGTGCGCCCGCCGCGGGTGCGCCCTCCACCCGCAGCCGGACGTCGAGCCCCGCCGCGGCCGCCCGGTCGACCAGGGTTCGGAGTCCGCCCGGTCCGGCGCCGTCCCCAGCGGGATCGGAGGGCTCGCGCAGGACTCCGATCACCTCGCCGAGGCGGTCCACGGCGGCTCCCGCCCGGGCGCGGATGTCCTGTGCGGCGGCCCGGTGCTCCTCGGGGAGGCCGGGCGCCAGTTTCAGTGCACCCGCGGAGAGGGCGATGAGGCTGAGGTCATGGCCGAGGAGGTCGTGCATGTCCTGTGCGATCCGGGTCCGCTCGCGCAGTCTGGCCTGTTCGGCGACCAGCCGCTGTTCCCGCTCCAGCCGCCCGGCCCGCTCCCACCCGGCCCGTACGAGTGCGCGGTACTGGCGCAGGAATCGGCCCGCGAACCACGGCAGCATCGCCGCCACGAGCAGCAGCCCCACGAAGCGGCTGGCCCATCCCAGCCATGCGGGCACCAGGAGCACGGCCGCCACGGCGGCCACCAGCACGGCGGCCAGGGCCACGGCCGCACTGCGGCTGCGCCCCGGCCGCCAGCCTGCGAGGAAGGCGCAGACCGCCGTCGGCACGCCCCACCACAGGGTGGCGACGCCCGTGCCCGCACCCACCACCGCCCCGGCGAGCAGGCCGGCGGACAGGACCGGTCCCGGCGCCCGAAGCTTCATGATCACTGTTCTCACGGGCGCGACCCTACGGAAAGCGGGCCGCCGGGCGGAACTGCCGAAAGTCCACTACCGCGAACGGCGGCGGGCAGGGCCCGCGCCGCAGGCCGGCATGAGGGCGGTGCCCGCGACGAACAGCGCCGGGATCGGGCCGCTGTCGGGGTCGCTGCGCCCCCCACCCGCGGCCCGCCGCCGGGCAGCCCGCACAATCATGGCTTCGGCAGGATCCGACAGGGGGACGCAGGGCATGAACAGACGTACGGCAGCGGTCGCGCTCATCGGTACGGCGCTGCTCGCGGGCACCGCCGCGTGCGCCGGCGGCAGCGGCACCGCGGGGGGCGGGGCCGTGGTCACCGCGGGCCCGAGCCCCGCCGGGACCCCGGCTCCGTCCGCGAGTCCGAGCCCGGCCGGCCCGCCGGGACCGACCGTCGGGCAGCTCAAGGCCTTCGCGCTGGCCCCGGGTGAGAAGGCGGGGGCGTACGAGGCGTCGGAGCCGCTGCTCGACGAGCCGATGAGCGAGATGTACGAGGCCGCCCCGAAGGCGTGCGAGCCGCTCAGCACCCTCGCGCCGGCCGGCCACACGGCCCAGGCCTACGTGCAGGCGCAGGTGCCCGGCGAATGGCAGGCCGTGGACACGGAGATCCTGCTGCGCTCCTACCCGGGCGGCGGCTCGGCCGCGGCGATGAAGTCGCTGGCCGAGGCGGGGCGGCAGTGCGGCGGCGGTTACACCGAGGACCGCGCCCTGGTGGAGGCGAAGGTCCTGAAGGTGGAGCCGGTCACGGCGCCCGCGCTCGGCGACGAGGCGCTGTCCTACCGGATCGTGGTGCAGGACGTGAAGGACAAGGACACCTCGTTGTACAAGTACCTGACGGTGATCCGTTCGGGGTCGGTGACGCTCTCCTTCCGTTCGGACATCCTCGACACCAAGGATTTCGGCGGGGTACCGGCCGAGGTGGTCACGGCCCAGTGGGAGAAGTTCGCGAAGGCGTCGGGCGCGGCCTCGTAGCAGCGCGGGAAGCAGCCCGCATCGAGTGACAACCCACGGTTGACAGTCATCCGACTGTCAACCTACGGTTGCACCCATGACGAACCCTTCGGTGGAACCCGTTCGCATGACCCATCCCGTACGCCTCGACGACCTCATCGAGGCCATCAAGAAGGTCCACACCGACACCCTGGAGCAGCTCAGCGGCGCCGTCGTCGCCGCCGAGGCCCTCGGCGACGTGGCCGACCACCTCATCGGCCACTTCGTCGACCAGGCCCGCCGCTCCGGCGCCTCCTGGACCGACATCGGCCGCAGCATGGGCGTCACCCGCCAGGCCGCACAGAAGCGCTTCGTCCCCAAGGCGGACAAGGAGGGTGACCCCGCTGCCGACCCCAGCCAGGGCTTCGGCCGGTTCACGCCGCGCGCCCGCAACGTCGTCGTCACCGCCCAGAACGAGGCCCGCGCCGCCGGCAACACCGAGATCCGCACCGAGCACCTCGTCCTCGGCCTGCTGGCCGAGCCCGAGGGTCTCGCCGCGCACGCCCTGGCGGCCCAGGGGGTCTCGGCGGACGACGTGCGCAGCGCGGCCACCGCCGGCCTGCCCCCGGCCGCGGAGCAGGTCCCCGACCTCGTCCCCTTCGACGCCTCCGCCAAGAAGGCCCTGGAACTCACGTTCCGCGAGGCCCTGCGCCTGGGCCACGACTACGTCGGCACCGAGCACGTCCTGCTCGCGCTCCTGGAGCTGGAGCACGGAACGGGTCCGCTCAGCGGCCTCGGCGTGGGCAAGGACGCCGTCGAGGCCTGGGTCAACGACGCCCTGGCAGCCGTACTCGGCGCCGCGGACGAGGGCGCGCAGTAGAGGCGTCCGCGTGCTCGGTCAGCGCGTACCGCTTCACGTACGCGCCGAGGAACGCCTGGAGGGTGGCGACGGCCGGGATCGCGATGAGCGCCCCGACCGCGCCCAGCAGGGCGGTACCGGCGACGACCGAACCGAAGGCCACCGCGGGATGGATGTCCACCGTCTTCGAGGTCAGCTTGGGCTGGAGGACGTAGTTCTCGAACTGCTGGTAGACCACGACGAATCCGAGGACGTACAGCGCGTACCAGGGGCTGATCGTGAAGGCGATCAGCATCGGGAGCGCGCCCGCGAGGTAGGTGCCGATGGTGGGGATGAACTGGGAGACCAGTCCCACCCAGACCGCGAGTGCGGGCGCGTACGGTACGCCGAGCACCGCGAGCAGGATGTAGTGCGCGATGCCGGAGATCAGTGCCATCAGCCCGCGCGAGTAGAGGTAGCCGCCCGTCTTGGCGACGGCGATCTCCCAGGCGCGCAGCACCTCGGCCTGCTTCGAGGGCGGCAGTACGGAGCACAGCGCCCGGCGCAGCCGCGGTCCGTCGGCGGCGAAGTAGAAGGAGAACAGCCCGATCGTCAGGAGCTTGAACAGCCCGCCGAGGACGGTGGCGGACACGTCGAGCACCCCGGTCGCACTGTTCTGCACGTACTTCTGCAGCCAGTCGGAGTGCAGCAGGCTGTCCTGGATCTCCAGCCGGGACAGCTCGGTGCGGAAGGTCGTGTTGATCGAGTCGATCACCGAGTCGAGGATGCGCGGGAAACCCGCCACCAGGTCGAGGATCTGTCCGGCGAGCATCGAGCCGAGCAGGGCGAGGAAACCGGCGGCGAAGACGAACACCCCGAGGAACACCAGGAAGGTGGCGAGCCCGCGGCGCATGCCGCGGGCCGCCATCCGGGACACCGCCGGTTCGATCGCGAGCGCGAGGAAGAACGCGATCAGGACGTTGACGAGCAGTCCGATCAGCTGGTGGAAGGCCCAGCTGCCGAGCTGGAAGCAGGCCACGAGGGCCAGGACGAGGACCACGGCGCGCGGCAGCCAGCGCGGCATGCGCGCTTCCGCCGCCGGAGCGCCCCCGGCGGGCGGGCCACCGGTGGGCGGACCCTCGGTGGGCAGGCTCCCGGTGGGTGGGCCGCCCGCCGCCGGGCCGCCGGTGGGCCGGTCTGCGGGGCCCGCCGGGGCGGCCGGCCAGGGCGGCGTCGTCGCCGGGGCGTCTACGGGCCGGTCGGTCGTCTCATCAGTGGCTGCCACGCGGCCAAGTCTGGCTCACCCGGCGCACGTACCGCGAAGGGCCTCCCCCGCGGTGCCCGCCGGACGCCCCGGGCGCCTCGTCAGCGCAGCGAGGCCGGTACGTCCATCGCCGAACACACCGCGCGCCAGACGTCCTTGGCCTCCCAGCCGGCGTCCAGAGCCTGGTGGACGGTCCGTCCCCCCAGCTCCGTCATGACGTGGTCCCGCGCGAAGGAGTCCGCGTAGCCCGCACCGAAGTGCTCCGCCATCCGCTCCCAGAAAATCGTCAACCGCATGCCTCCAGTATCCCGCCCCGGAGAGTGCACCCGCCCCGTTCGCCCTCCGACTGCGCACCCGGTGGTCCTACGGTTTCTCGCATGCCTGGAGACGAAGCTCCCCCGCAGACCCCACCGGCACCTCCCTCCCCGTCCGCCGCGCCCGCTCTCCCCGCGCCGCTGGCCCGCGCGGAACAGTTCATCTGGCTCACGGCCCGCGTGCTGGAGCAGCGCCGGTTCGCCTTCCACTTCCTCGGCGGGGACGCCGACGCGGTGGACACCGCCCTCGGCTCGTACCTCAACGGCGACGGCGGCTACGGACACGCGCTCGACCCCGACCTGCGCGGTCCGCTCAGCCAGCCCCTGCACACCGCGCACGCGCTGCGGGTGCTGGACGGTCTGGGCCGCTGCGGCGGGCAGCGCATCGAGAAGCTCTGCCGTCACCTGACCCGGGTCTCCACCCCGGACGGGGCGCTCCCCGTGGTCCTGCCCGCCCCCCGCGGCTACCCCTCGGCCCCGTACCACCCGGTCCACGACAACCCGCCCGGCGAACTGCTGACCACGGGCCCGGTGGTCGGGCTGCTGCACCGCAACCGGATCTGGCACGCCTGGCTCTTCCGGGCCACCGACTTCTGCTGGGAGCGCGTCGAGACGCTGCGCCACTCCCACCCGTACGAGGTCCGGAGCGCGGTGGACTTCCTCGACGGCGCCCCCGACCGGGCCAGGGCGGCGGCGGCCGCGGACCGGCTGGGACGCCTGGTGCGCGAGCGGGGGCTGGTGGTGCTCGACCCGGAGCAGCGGGACGACAGGGCGCCCTGCCCGGGCTACGCGCCGGGCGAGCACCTGTTCCCGCACGACGTCGCGCGGCGGCCCGAGTCGCTGGCCCGCGGCTGGTTCACCGACGCGGAGCTGGGCCGCTCGCTGGACTTCCTCGCCGCCGAGCAGCAGCCGGACGGCGGCTGGCCGGTGCACCGCCGTGCCTGGGCCCCGGGCAGCTTCCTGGAGCGGCGGCCCATCGCCACCGTCGAGGCGCTGCTGACCCTGCGGGCGTACGGGCGGCTGACGACCCCGCTCAGCCGCCCGCGAGGGCCCGTACCCCCGCGGTGACCAGCACGGCCGAGGCGACGACCACGAGGAAAGGGGCCCGCAGCAGCAGCGCGGCCCCGGCGGCGGCCACTCCGGCGGCGCGTGCGTCCAGCACCAGCTCGTGCCCGGTGCTGAAGGTCTGCTGCGCGGTGAGCGCGGCCAGCAGGGCGACGGGCAGCAGCGCGGACAGCCTGCGGACCGTGGGCCGCTCCAGGGTCCCGGCGGGGACGAGCAGCCCGGCGAGCTTGACGGCGTAGCAGCCGACGACGGTGAGCCCGATGGCGATCCAGACGTTCACGAGCGGCGTCCCTTCATCCACAGCACGGCCGGCGCGGCCAGCGCGGCGATCAGTACGGGCACTCCGGCGGGCAGTACGGGCAGCAGTCCGAGGCCCAGCACGAGCGCGAGGGCGGCGACGGCCCGCTCGGTGGAGCTCTTCAGCATGGGCGCGAGCAGGGCCAGGAAGACGGCCGGCCCGGCGGCGTCCAGCCCCCACGCGCGGGTGTCCCCGACGGCCTCGGCGCCGAGGGCGCCCAGCAGGGTGGTGAGGTTCCACAGCACGTACAGGGTCAGCCCGGTGACGGCGAACCCGAGGCGGGCCGACTTCCGGCCGGGCTGGGCCAGCGCGACGGCGGTGGTCTCGTCGATCACCCAGTGCGCGGCGAACGGCCGTACGGTCCGCGGCAGGGCCAGGAGCTGGGACAGCCTCAGCCCGTAGAAGGCGTTGCGGGTGCCGAGGAAGAAGGCCCCGGCGGCGGCGGTGAACGGGTTCCCGCCCGCGGCCAGGGCTCCGACCAGGGCGAACTGCGAGGCCCCGGTGAAGACGAACAGGCTCAGCACGCAGGCCTGCAGGGTGCTGATCCCGGCCCCCGCGGCGGTCACCCCGAAGGCGAACCCGGACAGCCCGACGGCGACCCCGACCCCGAGCGCGTCCCGCACCACGGCGGCGCGCGGCCGCTCCTGAGCGGCGCCCGGCCGCTCCCCGGCGACCCCCTCGGGGGTCCCCTCCCTCACCGTCACATGTTCTCCCACGCCCCGAACGTACGCAGGGCCGGGCGGCCGGGTCTTGTACGTTCTTGCGCCCGGGGCGGGCCGGCGCTCGGTCCCGGCGCCTCGGCTGCTGCCCGCCGGCCCTCGTTCTCCGCCCACCGCTCCGCCGGATCCGTGGCGGGACCCTGACGTGCCCGTTCGCGCCGGTACGCCCCCGGGGGAACGCCCACGATCCGGGTGAAGTGGCGGTTCAGGTGCGGCTGGTCGGTGAAGCCGACGGTGACCGCGGCCTCCGCCGGCGGGGTCCCGGCGTCCAGCAGGCGGCGGGCCCGCCGGACCCGGACGTCCGTCAGCCAGGTGTGCGGGGGCATCCCGTACCGGTCGCGGAAGGCGCGCAGCAGGGCGAAGGGGCTCGTGCCCAGCTCGGCGGCCAGCTGCTCCAGTGACGGCGGGTCCGCCATCCGGGCCTCCAGCACCTCCCGGGCCCTCTCGGCGTCGGCGGCCCGGCCGGAGCCCGCCGGGCGGGCGGGCAGCGGGCCCGCGTGGCGGCTGAGCATCCGGGCGACCACGCCGCGCAGCAGTGTGTCGGCGGCGAGTGCGTTCCCCGCCTCGGCGGCCCGGTGCACCTCGGTGATGGCCCGGGAGCCCTGCGGGTCGGCGACCAGTTCGGCGGTGAAGCCGGGGGTGCCGCGCACGGTGGCGATCTCGGCGGCGACCTCGGTGATCAGGTCGCGGGAGGGGTAGAGCGTGGCGTAGGCCCAGCCTTCGGGCACCCCGGCCCGGGCGCTGTGCGGGACCTCGGGGTTGATCAGGACCACGCTGCCCGGTCCGGCGCGGACGGTGCCGCCCGGCAGGCCGACCTCCTCGATCCCGCCGGTGACGGCCGCGAGGACGTACCCGTCGTGCGCGTGGCGGGGGAAGGTGTGGCGCACGTAGTGGGCGCGCAGCAGGTCGAGGCCGGGCAGCTGCGCGTACTGCCAGTGCCGGGCCCACTCCCCGCTCCGGCTCCCGCCGTCCGTACCCATCCCTCCATTCTGCGCCCCCGGCGGGACCGGTGTTCGCCCAGGTCCGGGCCGTTGTCAGCGCCGGGGTGCACGATGGGGGCATGGCCGGCTCCGCGCTCGAATCGTTCTCCCCCGCGACCCGCTCCTGGTTCACGGGGGCCTTCCGTACGCCCACTGCCGCGCAGGAGGGCGCCTGGCGGGCCATCGGGGAGGGCTCGGACGTGCTCGTCGTGGCGCCCACGGGCTCCGGCAAGACCCTCGCCGCCTTCCTCGCCGCTCTCGACGCGCTGGCCTCCGCTCCGCCGCCCGCCGAACCGAAGAAGCGCTGCCGCGTCCTGTACGTGTCCCCGCTGAAGGCCCTCGCGGTGGACGTGGAGCGCAATCTGCGCAGCCCGCTGACCGGGATCCGGCAGGAGTCGGTGCGGCTCGGCCTGCCCGAGCCGGAGATCCGGGTCGGGATCCGCTCCGGGGACACCCCGCCCGCGGAGCGCCGCGCGCTGGCCACCCGCCCGCCGGACATCCTGATCACGACCCCCGAGTCGCTCTTCCTGATGCTGACCTCGGCGGCCCGTGACGCCCTGTCCGGGATCGAGACGGTGATCCTGGACGAGGTGCACGCGGTCGCCGGGACCAAACGCGGCGCGCACCTGGCGCTCTCCCTGGAGCGGCTGGACGAGCTGCTGCCCCGGCCGGCGCGCCGGATCGGCCTGTCGGCGACGGTCCGCCCGGTGGACGAGGTGGCCCGCTATCTCGCACCGCGCGGCAAGGTGGAGGTGGTCCAGCCGCCTTCGGCGAAGGAGTTCGACCTGTCGGTGGTCGTCCCGGTGCAGGACATGGGCGAGTTGGGGGGTTCCCCGGCGAGCGAGGGCAAGGAGGGCGGGGACAGGCCGTCGATCTGGCCGCATGTGGAGGAGCGGATCGCCGACCTGGTGCAGGCCCACCGCTCCACCATCGTCTTCGTCAACTCCCGGCGGCTCGCCGAGCGGCTGTGCAACCGGCTCAACGAGATCGCCTACGAGCGCGCCACGGGCGAGGCACTGCCCGAGGGCACGCCCCCGGCCGAGATCATGGCCCAGTCGGGCGCCGCCCAGGGCGCCCCGCCGCTGCTGGCCCGCGCGCACCACGGTTCGGTGTCCAAGGAGCAGCGGGCGCTGGTGGAGGAGGACCTGAAGGCGGGCCGGCTGCCCGCCGTGGTCGCCACCTCCAGCCTGGAACTGGGCATCGACATGGGCGCGGTGGACCTGGTGGTGCAGGTGGAGTCCCCGCCCTCGGTGGCGTCCGGGCTCCAGCGGGTGGGCCGGGCCGGACACCAGGTGGGCGCGGTCTCCCGGGGCGTGGTCTTCCCCAAGTACCGCGGGGACCTGGTGCAGGCGGCGGTGGTCACCGAGCGGATGCGGACGGGGTCGATCGAGTCCCTTCGGGTCCCCGCGAACCCCTTGGACGTCCTCGCGCAGCAGCTGGTCGCCATGGTGGCGATGGACACCTGGCAGCTGGACGACCTCCTCGCGCTGGTCCGCCGGGCCGCGCCGTTCGCGGCTCTGCCGGAGTCGGCGTTCACGGCGGTCCTGGACATGCTGGCGGGCCGCTACCCCTCGGACGCGTTCGCCGAGCTCAGACCCCGCGTGGTCTGGGACCGCGTCGCCGGTACGGTCACGGGCCGGCCCGGGGCGCAGCGGCTGGCGGTCACCTCGGGCGGGACCATCCCGGACCGGGGGCTCTTCGGCGTCTTCCTGGCGGGCGCGGACCCGAAGAAGGGCGGCGGCCGGGTCGGTGAGCTCGACGAGGAGATGGTGTACGAGTCCCGGGTCGGGGACGTGTTCACCCTCGGGACCACCTCCTGGCGCATCGAGGACATCACCCGCGACCGCGTCCTGGTCACCCCCGCCCCGGGGGTGCCGGGCCGGCTGCCGTTCTGGAAGGGCGACCAGCTGGGCCGCCCGCTCGAACTGGGGCGCGCGGTCGGGGCGTTCTTGCGCGAGCTGGGCGCGCTGAGCGGCGAGGACGCCCGGCTGCGCCTGCTGGCCGCGGGGCTGGACGCCTGGGCCGCGGAGAACGTCCTGGCGTACCTCGCCGAGCAGCGCGAGGCCTGCGGCCACGTGCCGGACGACCGGACGATCGTCGTCGAGCGGTTCCGCGACGAGCTCGGGGACTGGCGGGTCGTGGTCCACTCCCCCTTCGGCGCGCAGGTGCACGCCCCCTGGGCGCTGGCGCTGGGAGCCCGCCTCGCCGAGCGGTACGGGATGGACGCCCAGGTGATGCACGCCGACGACGGCATCGTGCTGCGCCTGCCGGACGCGGACCTGCTGAGCATGGACCTCCTCGACCACGACCCGGCGGCACCCCAGTCCTTCGGGTTCGACGACGAACAGGCCCCGCTGGGCGCGGCCGACGTGGCCTTCGACCACGGCGACGTCCAGCAGATCGTCACGGAACAGGTGGGCGGCTCCGCCCTGTTCGCCTCCCGCTTCCGCGAATGCGCGGCGCGCGCGCTGCTGCTGCCGCGCCGCAGCCCGGGCAAGCGCACCCCGCTGTGGCAGCAGCGCCAGCGCGCGTCCCAACTGCTCCAGGTGGCGTCGGAGTTCGGTTCGTTCCCGATCGTGCTGGAGGCCGTCCGGGAATGCCTCCAGGACGTGTTCGACGTCCCGGGCCTCACCGAGCTGATGGGTGACATCGAGGCGCGCCGCGTCCGTCTGGTCGAGGTCACCACCCCCGAGCCCTCGCCCTTCGCCCGGTCGCTCCTCTTCGGCTACGTCGCCCAGTTCCTCTACGAGGGCGACTCGCCCCTCGCCGAGCGGCGGGCGGCCGCGCTCTCGCTGGACTCCCGGCTGCTGGCCGAGCTGCTCGGCCAGGCGGAGCTGCGCGAACTGCTGGACGCCCAGGTCCTGGAGGAGCTGGAGCAGGAACTGCAGTGGCTCACCGAGGACCGGCGGGCCAAGGACCCAGAGTCGGTGGCCGACCTGCTGCGCCTGCTGGGCCCGCTGACCGAGGCGGAGCTGTCCGTGCGCGGGGCGGACCCGCAGTGGGCGGCGGAGCTCGGCGCGGCTCGCCGGGCGGTCCGGGTCCGGATCGCCGGCGCGGACCACTGGGCGGCGATCGAGGACGCCGGCCGGCTGCGGGACGCGCTGGGCACGGCCCTGCCGGTCGGTGTCCCGGAGGCGTTCACGGAGCCGGTCAAGGATCCGCTGGGCGATCTCCTGGCCCGGTACGCCCGTACGCACGGCCCGTTC
This sequence comes from Streptomyces sp. NPDC058646, assembly GCF_042716875.1. Classification (NCBI taxonomy): domain Bacteria; kingdom Bacillati; phylum Actinomycetota; class Actinomycetes; order Kitasatosporales; family Streptomycetaceae; genus Streptomyces; species Streptomyces sp. NPDC058646. Next base: position 182,475 of record NZ_JBHXRK010000014.1, read on the forward strand.
ACCACCGCTGCGGCCGCCGCCCGGTTCGGCCTGGGCGGGGCGGTCACCGAGGGCGCCCTGCACCGGCTCGCGGCGGCCGGGCGGGTGGTCCAGGGCGAGTTCCATCCGGCCGGGATCGGCCAGGAGTGGTGCGACGCGGCGGTGCTGCGCAGGCTCCGCCGACGCTCCCTGGCCGCGCTCCGGCAGGAGCTGGAGCCGGTCCCGCCGGCCTCGCTGGCCACCTTCCTGCCGCAGTGGCAGCACCTGGGCGGGGCCCTGCGCGGGATCGACGGCCTGGCCCGGGCGGTGGAGCAGCTCCAGGGCGCCCCGGTCCCGGCCTCCGCGCTGGAGCGCCTGGTCCTCCCGTCCCGGGTGAGCGGCTACTCCCCCGGCCTGCTGGACGAGCTGACGACGAGCGGCGAGGTGGTGTGGGCGGGCGCCGGGGCGCTGCCGGGCAAGGACGGCTGGGTCTCGCTGTACCTGGCGGAGGCCGCCCCCCTGCTGCTGCCCCCGCCGCACCCCCTGGAGGCGGGCCCCCTGCACCAGGCGGTCCTGGAGTCCCTGGCGGGGGGGTACGGCCTGTTCTTCCGGCAGATCACCGAGTTCGTCCGGGGCCGCCACCCGGAGGCGAGCGACCTGGACCTGTCCTCGGCCCTGTGGGACCTGGCCTGGTCGGGCCGCCTGACGAACGACACCCTGGCGCCGCTGCGCTCCCTGCTCGGCTCGGGCCGCACCGCGGGGGCGACGGCCCACCGGGCCCGGCGGACCGTCCCCCGCGGCCGGTACGGCACCCTCGATGCGACCGTGTCCCGTACCGGCCCGCCCACGGTCTCGGGCCGCTGGTCGCTGCTGCCGCCCCCGGCCCCGGACCCGACCCACCGCGCCCACGCCCTGGCCCGCACCCTGCTGGACCGGCACGGGGTGGTCACCCGGGGCGCGGTCGCGGCGGAGGGCGTCGAGGGCGGTTTCAGCGCGGTCTACCGGGTCCTGTCGGCCTTCGAGGACAGCGGCCAGGCCCGGCGCGGGTACGTGGTCGAGGGGCTGGGCGCGGCCCAGTTCGCGATGGACGGCGCCGTGGACCGGCTCCGGGCGGCCGAACGGACCCCGCCCCCGCTGGCGGCGGTGGTCCTGGCCGCCGCGGACCCGGCGAACGCGTACGGCGCGGCCCTCGGCTGGCCGGAGCCGCCGGAGGGGGCCACCCACAAGCCGGGCCGCAAGGCGGGCTCGCTGGTGGTCCTGGTGGACGGCGAGCTGACCGTGTACCTGGAGCGGGGCGGGAAGACCCTCCTCGCCTGGCCCGCGCCGGAGGACGCCCGCCTCGGCGCGGCCCTCGCGGCCCTGGCGGCCGCCTCCAGGGCGGGCACCCTGCCCGCCCTGACCGTGGAGCGGATCAACACCACCGCGGCCCTGACCTCGCCGCTGGGCCCGGCCCTGGAGGCAGCCGGCTTCCACGCCACCCCGAGGGGCCTGCGGCTGCGCACCTGAGGACCCGGTCCCGTCCCGACTGTTCCGCCCGTGTTCTGACCATGTCACGAAACGGCTGCCGGACGCCTCTGAGCTGGCACGCGTCCTTACCCCTGCCTTATCAAGGTGATCACAGGCATCGCACCGGCGGTGCCCCACCATGGGGGACGACAAGAGTGAGCACCATCAGCATGCGCAGGACCACCCTCGGCGCGGTCGGCCTGGCGGTCGCCGGAAGCCTGGCCCTCACCGGCTGCAAGAACGGCAACGAGGAGCTCCCCGTGGAGCAGCCGAGCGCCTCGGCCGGCCAGCCCTCCGGTTCGGCCCAGCCCTCGGGATCGGCCGGGCCCGGCACCTCGGCGGACCCGAGCTCCCCGGCCGCCACCGGCGGGGTCCCCGCCCCGGGGACGGGGGGCACGGCCAAGTCGGGCCAGGTGTTCAAGATCGGCGAGACCGCGCGGGTCCCGTTCACGTACGGCACCGACAAGGCCGGCCAGATCGACCTCACGGTCACCGCGATCGAGCAGGGCGACCCCGCCGACCTGGACGCGCTCAAGCTCGGCGACAAGGTCAAGGGGATGATCCCCTACTACATCCGCTACTCGGCCACGAACACCGGAACGACGGACCTGTCGTACTCCTCCGTGGGCCACATCAGGGGCCTGCTCACGGACGGCAGCGAGGCCCAGGGCGTAGCGGTCATCGGCAAGTTCGAGAAGTGCCCGAACGAGTCCCTGCCGAAGGGGTTCACCAACGGCCGGACCCAGACCAGCTGCGCCCTGGCGCTGGCCCCGTCCGCCCAGACGAAGGTCACCGCGGCCCAGTACTGGGGCGAGCCGTACAACATCGCGGGCAAGAACAAGGAACTCGTCTGGAAGTAGGAACGCCGGAAGCGGGGGCGGCCGCAGGGAAGGCCCCGGCCTTCCCTGCGGCCGCCCCCTGCCCCTACCTGCCTCTCTCCCGCGGGGGGTTCGGGCCGTCCGCGCCGTCCCGGCGCGACAATGGGCCCATGCCCGAAGGAGACAGCGTCCACCGCGCGGCGGCCCGCCTCCACGCCGCCCTCGCCGGCAGGCCGCTGACCCGCAGCGACCTGCGCGTCCCGCGCTTCGCCACGGCCGACCTCACCGGCCGGACCACCCTGGAGGTCGTCCCCCGCGGCAAGCACCTCCTCGCCCGTTTCGAGGGCGGCCTCACCCTCCACAGCCACCTCCGCATGGACGGCGCCTGGCGCGTCTTCCCCGCGGGCGCGCCCTGGCACGGCGGCCCCGCCTACGAGATCCGGGCGGTCCTCGGCACCGCGGAGCACACGGCCGTCGGCTACCGCCTCCCCGTGCTGGAGCTGCTCCGCACCGCCGACGAGGACCGGGCGGTCGGCCACCTCGGGCCCGACCTCCTCGGCCCGGACTGGGATCCCGACCTCGCGGCGGCCAACCTCCGCGCCGCTCCCGAGCGGCCCCTCGGCGAGGCCCTGCTCGACCAGCGCAACCTCGCCGGGATCGGCAACATCTACAAGTCCGAGCTGTGCTTCCTCGCCCAGGTCACTCCCTGGACCCCGGTCGGCACGCTCCCTGACGCCACACTGCCGCGCCTGGCCGCCGCCGCGCAGCGCCTGCTGGCCGCGAACACCGGCGTGCCGGGACGCTTCGGAGGCCACCGCAACACCACCGGGAGCCGCCGCCCCGGCCAGGACCTCTTCGTCTACGGCCGCACGCACCGCCCCTGCCTGCGCTGCGGCACCCCGGTCCGCGAGGCCCCGCAGGACGGCCGCCCCACGTACTGGTGCCCCCGCTGCCAGCCGGGCCCCACCGGCCCCGCCCCCACTGGTTGACGGTCCGTCAGATCCACCCGTACCGTCCCGGCATGCCCACATCCACAGCCCCGTACGACCTCACCGGCCGGACCGCCCTGATCACCGGCGCCGCCAGCGGCATCGGCCGCGCCACCGCCCTGCTCCTCGCCGGGGCGGGCGCGGCCGTGCACTGCGCCGACCGCGACGAGAGGGGCCTCGCCGAAACCGCCGCGCTCGTCGCCGAGGCGGGCGGCTGCGCCACCGTCCACCCCCTCGACGTCACCGACCGCGGCGCGCTGCGGGCAGCCGTCACCGCCGCGGGTCCCCTCGACATCGCCGCCGCCGTCGCCGGGGTCATGCACACCAGCAGCGTGCTGGAGACGGCCGACGAAGACCTCGACCGGGTCCTGGACATCAATTTCAAGGGCGTCCTGCGCACCTGCCAGGAGGCCGCCCGGTCCATGATCGCCGCGGGGCGGCCCGGCTCGATCGTCACCATGGCTTCGGGCGCCGTGGACGCCGCCCAGGCGGGCCTGCTCTGCTACAGCGCCGCCAAGGCCGCCGTGGTGCAGCTCACCAAGACCCTCGCCACCGAGACCGGACCGCACGGCATCCGGGTCAACGCCGTCGCGCCCGGCTGGATCCGTACGCCGATGACCGGCCGCCACGGCGCCGAGGTCCAGCAGCGGACCGAGGCGGCGATGGTCCGCATGTCCCCCCTGGGCCGGGTCGGCGAGCCCGAGGACATCGCCCGCGCCGTGCTCTACCTCGCCTCGGACGCCTCGTCCTTCATGACGGGTCAGATCCTTCGCCCGAACGGCGGAGTGTCGATGCCCTGGTAGCCCCGGCGTCCGCTCTGCGGGCCCTGCGCGCAGGGCCCGGCACGGAGTGCACCGGCAGCACGCCCAGGCCCCATCCGCCGACGGCGACCGCCCCCTCCACCGCCCCCGAGTCGGCCGGCGCGAGGACCAGCCTCAGCACGGCCCACCACCACAGCACCCCCACCGTCGCAGCGAGGGCCCACGCCCCAGGTATACGCCGTAACCGCCGCACGGCTGCCTCCCAGGGGCCGGGACCCGACCCGCCCATCCTCCCGCACCGCCCCCGGCCCCGCACCCAGAACAGCACGGAGCCCCGGCCGGTGCGGACCGCACCGGCCGGGGCTCCGGCCACACTCACACGCTCACGTGCTCACTCACGCGGCTACGACATTCACCGCTTCCGCGGGCGCCTTGATGGTCACCCGCTCCGGTCCGGCCGTGACCGAAGCCATGGAGACCGAATTGAGCATCGGGCGGACCGGTACGCTGACCGGTTCGCTTGCCGCGGCCGACTGTGCCAGCTCGGCCAGCGACAGTTCGTCGCTGACTTCGCGCATCAGCTCGGACATCCGTACGTCCAGCGCGTCGCAGATCGCGGAGAGCAGCTCGGAGGATGCCTCCTTCTGCCCCCGCTCCACCTCGGAGAGATAGCCGAGCGAGACTCGGGCCGACGAGGAGACTTCGCGCAGAGTACGGCCCTGGCGCTGGCGCTGCCGACGCAGCACGTCACCCAGCAGGCGACGGAGCAGAATCATCGGTGGCTCCCTCCTCTGACCGTGTAGCCGCATCCTTCACGCCCCACCGTACCGCCTCGCGCCGCGGCCGTGCGGGGAGCGATGTCGTGTTCACTCAGGGCTGCAAACATCAAATCCCCCCGTGTTGTTCCGTATCCTGCCTCCGCGCATTCTCGCGCAGTTGGCTAGAGAGAAGTTCGAGCACCGTCCGTGCACTCTCCTTACGAATTTCCGCACGGGAGCCGTTCAACCACAGCCGGGCCGTTTTCCTGACCTCCGGACCCGCCACGGCGACGTACACGGTGCCCACCGGCTGCCCGTCCTGCGGGTCCGGTCCGGCCACCCCCGTGATCGCTATCCCCCACGAGGCCCCCAGCACGCGCCGCACCCCGGCCGCCATCTCCTCGGCGACCCGGCCGTTCACGGCGCCCTCGGCCGCCAGCAGGGCGGCGTCCACCCCGAGGACCTGGTGCTTGAGCTCCGTCGCGTAGGCCGTGACCGAGCCGCGGAAGGACCGGGAGGCTCCGGGAACCGCCGTGATCTCGGCGGCGACCATGCCTCCGGTCAGCGATTCGGCGACGGCGAGGGTCTGGTCACTCTCCGCGAGCAGGCGCAGGACCTCGCCCGCGGCCCGTGCGGCCCCCTCCGCCGCGTCCCCGGCCACCGGCGCGTTCCCCGCCCCGTCCGTCACTGTCCGGTCCGCTCCGCGGCGAGACCCGCCCGGCGCAGGACGACGGCCTGGCGGATGTAGTCCAAACCGGTGACGACGGTCAGCACGACGGCGACCGCCATCACCCAGAAGCGCAAGGTCGCGAGCGGACCGGTCAGGGCGAGCACGTACATGCCCACCGCGGTGCCCTGGGCCAGGGTCTTCAGCTTGCCGCCGCGGCTGGCCGGAATCACTCCGTAGCGGATCACCCAGAAGCGCAGCAGCGTGATGCCGAGCTCCCGGCCGAGGATCACCCCGGTCACCCACCACGGAAGGTCGCCGAGCCAGGAGAGGCAGATCAGCGCCGACCCCATGATCGCTTTGTCGGCGATCGGGTCGGCGATCTTGCCGAAGTCCGTGACCAGGTTGTACGTCCGGGCCAGGTGCCCGTCGAAGATGTCCGTGATCATGGCGACGGCGAACGCCGCCCACGCCCAGGCCCGCCAGGCCGGGTCGTAGCCGCCCTCGGCGAGCAGCAGGAACACGAATCCCGGCACCAGGACGAGCCGGATCATCGTCAGGATGTTCGCGATATTCCACAGGCTGGCCTGATTGACCGCCGCGGCCCCCAGCTTCGCGCCGGGTACGGGCCGGCGGCCGGTCCCGCCCGCCGCAGATGCCGGGACTCCGGTCATCCGGCCGCCTCCTCGAGTTCCGGGCCCAGGGGCTCGGCCACCAGGTCCACACCGAGGGTGCCGACCACCTTGGCCGTGACGATACGCCCCGGGACCAGGCCCGTGCCGTCCGTGAAGACGACCTGGCCGTCGGTCTCGGGCGCCTGGTGCGCGGCGCGTCCGTAGGCACCCTCGCCCTCGTCGGCCTCGTCCAGCGGGACGACGGTCTCGACGAGTACCTCCAGGGTCTCTCCGATCCGCTCCTCGGCGCGCTGCGAGGTCAGCTCCTCGGCGAGACGCTGCATGTGCGCGAGGCGCTCGGCGATGGTCTCCTCGTCGAGCTTGCCGTCGTAGGTGACGGCTTCGGTGCCGTCCTCGTCGGAGTAGCCGAAGACACCGATGGCGTCGAGCCGCGCGTGGGTGAGGAAACGCTCCAGCTCGGCGAAGTCGGACTCCTTCTCGCCGGGGAAGCCGACGATGAAGTTGGACCGTACGCCGGCCAGCGGGGCCTTGGAGCGGATGGTGTCCAGCAGCTCCAGGAACCGGTCGGTGTCACCGAAGCGGCGCATGGAACGCAGCACGTCGGGGGCCGAGTGCTGGAAGGACAGGTCGAAGTACGGCACGACCTTGGGGGTCGAGGTGAGGACGTCGATCAGGCCGGGCCGCATCTCGGCGGGCTGGAGGTAGCTGACGCGGACCCGCTCGATGCCGTCCACCGCCGCCAGCTCGGGCAGCAGCGTCTCCAGCAGCCGGATGTCGCCGAGGTCCTTGCCGTACGAGGTGTTGTTCTCGGAGACCAGCATGATCTCCTTGACGCCCTGCTCGGCGAGCCAGCGGGTCTCCCCGAGCACGTCGCTGGGGCGGCGGGAGACGAAGGAGCCGCGGAAGGACGGGATGGCGCAGAAGGAGCAGCGCCGGTCGCAGCCGGAGGCCAGCTTGACCGAGGCGACGGGGCTCTTGTCCAGGCGGCGGCGCAGCGGCGCGCGCGGCCCGGAGGCGGGCGCGAGCCCCTCCGGCAGGTCGGCGGGGGCCTCGGCGACCGGCTCCTGGGCGTGGCCCGGGAGCGCCACCGCGGCGCCCTGGCGGTCCGCCGGGCTGATCGGCAGCAGCTTGCGCCGGTCGCGCGGGGTGTGCGAGGCGTGGATGCCGCCGTTGAGGATGGTCTGGAGGCGGTCGGAGATGTCGGCGTAGTCGTCGAAGCCGAGCACGCCGTCCGCCTCGGGGAGCGCTTCGGCGAGCTCCTTGCCGTAGCGCTCGGCCATACAGCCGACGGCGACGACGGCCTGGGTCTTGCCGTGATCCTTGAGATCGTTGGCTTCCAGCAGGGCGTCTACGGAGTCCTTCTTGGCGGCTTCGACGAAGCCGCAGGTGTTGACGACGGCTACGTCCGCTTCGGCGGCGTCCTCGACGAGCTCCCAGCCATCCGCCGCCAAGCGGCCTGCGAGCTCCTCCGAGTCCACCTCGTTACGGGCGCAGCCAAGAGTGACAAGGGCGACGGTACGGCGTTCGGGCATGGACTCAAGACTACTTCGTCCCGGCGCGGGCCCCCGCCGCCCGTCCCCCCACGACGAGATCCCCGGGTGCTGTGCGGCGGCCGCCGCACAGCACCCGGGGATCCGGATTCAAGCCTTCCGCCCTAGGGCGGCCCCGCTCAGCCCGCCTGGGGCTCTCCCGGGAGGGGATCTTCCTTGGTGTAGGTGAGACGTTCCACCTGACCGGGCTGGAAATCGTCCTTGATCTCCTTGCCGTTCACGAACAGCTTCACGGCGCCGGCGTCCCCGAGCACGAGGTCGACGGACTCCTTGTCCGTGAAGGTCTTGGACTCGCCCTGGTTGAGGGTGCCGTCGAAGAGCAGCCGCCCGTTGTGGTCCTTCGCCGAGATCCAGCTCTCACCGGTGTCCGCCGTCAGGACGACCGTGACGAGGTCCTTGGGCGCGGCGGCGATGGCACTGTCCGAAGGCTCCGGCTTGGGGGCCTGCGGGATCGGGGCGGCCGGCTGCGCGCCGGACTGCTTGGGCGCCGGCTTCGGGGAGGCGGAACCTTCCGCCACCGGGCGCCGGCTCTGGTCGTCGCCGCCGCTGAAGGCGGTGAAGCCCACGAAACCGATCACGGCGACGATGGCGGCGACCATCGCGGCGGTCCAGTTGGGCCGCTGCCTCTCGGGGCGGATCCGCTCGGCTTCGAACATCGGCGCGGCGGGGGTGGGTGCCGGCCGGCCGCCGTGGGCCGCGTCGTAGGCGTCGACCAGGGGTGCCGGATCGATGTGTACGGCGCGGGCGAGCGTACGGATGTGACCGCGGGCGTAGACGTCGCCGCCGCACCGCGTGAAGTCGTCCTCTTCGATCGCGTGCACGATCGGGATGCGCACGCGGGTGGTGGAACTGACCTCGTCGACAGTCAGCCCGGCGGCGATCCGGGCCTTCTTGAGGGCCGTCCCGATGGACGGTCCTTCGACAGGACGTTCGACGAGGCGGTCCTCGGACCGGTCGTCGGTCGAAGGCCGCTCTTCTTCGGGGGAGTTGGCGTTGCCGATGGACACGAGGGCGCCTTTCGAGCGTGTAGCCACCTGCTGGATGTCCAGTCTAGGGGGGTGACGAAAGGGTGGAGCAACCGGAGGGTGCACTTCCTACGCCATCCGAATGGCGAGGGACGTCCCCGGTCGGTGCGGCGGCCCGGCACCGGGTGCCGGACCGCCATCTCCCTCAACTGGACGCGGGCCCAACGGAAACGGTTGCTCGCCCCATCTCGTGAAAGGACAGCCCTACGGGTGGGTCTCTCCCCGGATGACGGCGAGGACCCCGTCCAGCTCATCGGCCTTCAGCAGCACGTCGCGCGCCTTCGAACCCTCGCTCGGGCCGACGATCCCCCGCGACTCCATCAGGTCCATGAGCCGGCCCGCCTTCGCGAAGCCCACCCGGAGCTTGCGCTGGAGCATCGAGGTCGAGCCGAACTGGGTGGTGACCACCAGCTCCGCCGCCTGGCACAGCAGGTCCAGGTCGTCGCCGATGTCCTCGTCGATCTCCTTCTTCTGCTTCTGCCCGACGGTGACGTCCTCCCGGAAGACGGGCGCCATCTGGTCCTTGCAGTGCTGGACGATCCCGGAGATCTCCTCCTCCGTGACGAAGGCGCCCTGCAGCCGGACCGGTTTGTTCGCTCCCATCGGCAGGAACAGCCCGTCGCCCTTGCCGATCAGCTTCTCGGCGCCCGGCTGGTCGAGGATGACGCGGCTGTCGGCGAGCGAGGAGGTGGCGAAGGCGAGCCGCGAGGGCACGTTCGCCTTGATCAGGCCGGTGACCACGTCCACCGACGGCCGCTGGGTCGCGAGCACGAGGTGGATGCCGGCCGCGCGGGCAAGCTGGGTGATCCGCACGATCGAGTCCTCGACGTCGCGCGGGGCCACCATCATCAGGTCGGCCAGCTCGTCGACGATCACCAGCAGGTACGGGTACGGGCTGAGCTCGCGCTCACTGCCCGGCGGCAGTTTGATCTTGCCGTCCCGGATGGCCTGGTTGAAGTCGTCGATGTGCCGGTAGCCGAAGGCCGCGAGGTCGTCGTAGCGCAGGTCCATCTCGCGGACGACCCACTGGAGCGCCTCGGCGGCCCGCTTCGGGTTGGTGATGATCGGCGTGATCAGGTGCGGGATGCCCTCGTACGCCGTCAGCTCGACCCGCTTGGGGTCCACCAGCACCATCCGGACGTCCTCGGGGGTGGCCCGGACCATGACCGAGGTGATCAGGCAGTTGATGCACGAGGACTTGCCGGAGCCGGTGGCCCCGGCGACCAGCACGTGCGGCATCTTCGCCAGGTTGGCCATGACGTAGCCGCCCTCGACGTCCTTGCCGAGCGCGACCAGCATCGGGTGGTCGTCCTCGGCCGCGTCGGCGAGGCGCAGCACGTCGCCCAGGTTGACCATCTCGCGGTCGGTGTTCGGGATCTCGATGCCGACCGCCGACTTGCCCGGGATCGGGCTGATGATCCGGACGTCCGGCGAAGCCACCGCGTAGGCGATGTTCTTCGCCAGCGCCGTGATCCGCTCGACCTTCACCGCCGGGCCCAGCTCCACCTCGTACCGCGTGACCGTCGGGCCCCGGGTGAAGCCGGTGACCTTCGCGTCGACCTTGAACTCCGTGAACACGTTGGTCAGCGAGGCGACCACCGCGTCGTTGGCGGCACTGCGGGTCTTCCCGGGCCCGCCGCGCTCCAGCAGGTCGAGGGAGGGCAGCGAGTACGTGATGTCCCCGCGCAGCTGCAACTGCTCGGCGCGCGGCGGCAGGGCCTGCGTCCGCGGCGGGGTCTTGGTCAGGTCCGGCACCGACAGGGTCCCGGAGGCCGCGGCGGTGGTGGCGCTCGGCTGCCCGGCCCGGGCGGCCGGCGAACCGGCGTCCTCCTGTGCTCCGGGCGCTCCCGGCGCGGCGGACGGCACGGGGCGCTCCTCCCGGGCCGGCGGCACCGGGGCGGTGGGTTCCGCGCCCTCACCCGGGGCGGCGATGCCGTGGGTGAGGTCCGCGACCAGCGGCGAGGGCGGCAGCCCCCCGTACACCGCGCCGTCCAGCGCGGCGGCCGCGGCCGCCGCCACGTCGACGGCGTCCATCTCGCGGTCCATGGCCGGGCGGGCCCGGGTCCTGCGCGGCCGGCGGCGGGCGAGCGCGGCCACCTCGGCGGCGTCCGCCGGATCGCCGGAGCCGGCGCCGGTCCGGGCCCGCCACCGCTCCGCGTCGTGCCGGTCGGCGGCGCCCGCGGCCCCCTCGGCGTCCCCGTAGCCCTCGTCGTACTCGTTGGGGGCGATGACCCCGAGCCGGATGCCGAGCCTCCGCAGCCGCTGCGGGACCGCGTTGACCGGGGTCGCGGTGACCACGAGCAGTCCGAAGACCGTCAGCAGCACCAGCATGGGCACCGCCAGCGGCGCCCCCATGGTGAAGATCAGCGGCTTCGAGGCGCTCCAGCCGATCAGCCCGCCCGCGTCCTGCATCGCGGTGGTGCCCTCGTCGCGGCCGGGCGCCCCGCAGGCGATGTGGACCAGGCCCAGGATCCCGATGACGAGCGCGGAGAGCCCGATGCCGATCCGGCCGTTGGCGTCGGTCTCCTCGGGGTGGCGGATGAAACGTGCCGCCATGACCCCCAGCAGGACCGGCACGAGCAGATCCAGTCGCCCGAAGGCACCGGTGACCAGCATCGTGACCAGGTCCCCGACCGGACCGCTCAGGTTCGACCAGGTTCCGGCGGCGACGATCAGCGCGAGGGCGAGCAGCAGCAGCGCGACCCCGTCCTTGCGGTGGGCGGGGTCGAGGTTCTTCGCTCCCCGGCCGACGCCGCGCAGGATCGCGCCGACCGCATGGGCGCAGCCCAGCCAGAGGGCGCGCACCAGCCGCACCACACCCCCGGTCGGGGAGGGGGCGGGCCTGACCGCCGCCTTCTTCGCCGGGCCGCGCTTGGCGGCCGCGGCCTTCTTTGCGGGTGGCTTGCGCGCGGGAGCCGCCTTCTTCGCCGGCGCCGTCGTACGGCCGGTGCGGCCCTTCGCGGTGCCCGCGGTGCTCTGGGAACCCTTGCCGGACGTACTTGAGGCCATGGGCCCGAGGTTACCGGTGCGCGTGCCGGTGGACACGCGTGCCCACCCCTTCACCCGTTCGTGTCGTCCGCTCCACAGGTGCTGTGACGCACCGCCAGACCTGACGCGCTCCCAGGCGGCGGCCGCCCCGGCCCGTTTCGCGGGCGGGGCGGGCGGTACCGCTCAGCCCTGGGCGGGCAGCATGGCCGCGCCCCCGCCGGTCCCCGGCTCCAGCGCGTCGAGCGCCCGCCGCAGTCCGGTGAGCTTGCGCTCCAGATGGGCGGCGGTGGCCACCACCCCGGTGTCGGCCGACTCCTCGCCGAGCTGCTTGGTCAGCGCCTCGGCCTGCTCCTCGACCGCCGCGAGCCGCGCGGAGAGCTCGGCCAGCAGCCCGGCCGTCTCCTTGCTCGCGTCCGCGCCGTTCGGACTGTCGCCGTCCAGCTGGAGGCGCAGCAGGGCCGCCTGCTCCCGCAGTTGGCAGTTCTTGGTGTAGAGCTCCACGAACACCGAGACCTTGGCCCGCAGTACCCACGGGTCGAAGGGCTTGGAGATGTAGTCGACCGCACCCGCCGCGTAACCGCGGAACGTGTGGTGCGGACCGTGGTTGATCGCAGTGAGGAAGATGATCGGGATGTCCCGGGTCCGTTCCCGCCGCTTGATGTGCGCGGCCGTCTCGAATCCGTCCATTCCCGGCATCTGCACATCCAGCAGGATGACCGCGAAATCGTCCGTCAGCAGCGCCTTGAGCGCTTCCTCTCCTGACGACGCCCGGACCAGTGTCTGATCGAGCGCGGAGAGGATGGCCTCCAGCGCCAGCAGATTCTCCGGCCGGTCGTCGACCAGGAGGATCTTGGCCTTCTGCACCATGACCTGTCCTCCTCGCCCCGGCATGGGGCCTCCCCGGCTCCTGGCTCCGGCGCGTGCGCCGGGCCCCGCCCCAGAGGACGGCATCCTTGCGCCGTCCGTCCTTGTGCCGGTCATCGTAGCCCCAGTCCCGAGATCGCCACACCCTGTCACCAGGATGTCACTGTGCACGAAGCAGAAACGTCGTGGGAGAGCAGAAGGTTCCCCGTTCTCCGCCCTCCCACACCGCCGCGGCCACAGTGAGTCATCAATTGGTATCAGAACGCTCCCGCGGCGGTCACTTCCCTCGCATCCACTGCTCCATCACCGACAGCAGGTAGTCCGGGTCGACCGGCTTGGTGACGTAGTCGGAAGCACCGGAATCGATGGCCTTCTCCCGGTCCCCCTTCATCGCCTTCGCCGTCAGCGCGATGATCGGCAGGCCCGCGAACTGCGGCATCCGCCGGATCGCCGAGGTCGTCGCGTACCCGTCCATCTCGGGCATCATGATGTCCATCAGCACGACCGTGACGTCGTCGTGCTGCTCCAGCACCTCGATGCCCTCGCGCCCGTTCTCCGCGTACAGCACGGCCAGCCCGTGCTGCTCCAGCACGCTGGTCAGCGCGAAGACGTTGCGCACGTCGTCGTCCACGATGAGCACCTTCTCGCCGTGGAAGTCGTACGTCCGCGGCACCACCGGAAGCTCCCCCTCCGGGTTGCTCCAGTCGTCCTCGGGCCCCTGCAGACCGGGCTGCCCCGGCACCGCCGTACGCGGCTCCAGATCGCTCAGGGGCTTGCGGCGCCGCCGGAACAGCGCCGCGCCGCCCTGCCCCTGCCCGGCCGGCTCCGGGGCAGGCAGCGCGGCCCGCGCCGGCTGGGCCTGAGCCGGCCCCGCCGGGACGGGCGCCGCCGGGGGCGCCGGCAGCGCGGGCCGGGGCTGCTCGGCGGACCGGTTGCGGTACAGCTCGCCGCGGGCCCCGCCGGGCGTCGGCGGCGCGTACCCCTGCGGCGGCAGCTCGCTCGGGTGCAGCGGCAGGTACAGCGTGAAGGTGGACCCGCGGCCGGGCTCGCTGGCCGCGTGCACCTCCCCGCCCAGCAGCCGGGCGATCTCCCGGCTGATGGACAGGCCCAGGCCCGTACCCCCGTACTTGCGGCTCGTCGTACCGTCCGCCTGCTTGAACGCCTCGAAGATCACCAGCATCTTGCTCGCCGCGATCCCGATCCCGGTGTCGGTCACCGAGAAGGCGATCAGGTCCGCGTCCGGCTCCCGCAGCGAACCCGCCTCCAGCAGCTGCTCCCGGATCGCCTGCGGCACATCGGACCCGGCGGGCCGGATCACCAGCTCCACCGCCCCGGTGTCGGTGAACTTCACCGCGTTCGACAGCAGGTTGCGCAGCACCTGGAGCAGCCGCTGCTCGTCGGTGTGCAGGGTGGCGGGCAGTTCGGGCGAGACCCGCACCGAGAAGTCCAGGCCCTTCTCCGCCGTCAGCGGCCGGAAGGTGGCCTCCACGTAGTCGACGAGCTGGACCAGCGCGATCCGGGTCGGCGAGACGTCCATCTTGCCTGCCTCGACCTTGGACAGGTCCAGGATGTCGTTGATCAGCTGCAGCAGGTCCGAGCCCGCCCCGTGGATGGTCTCGGCGAACTCCACCTGCTTCGGCGAGAGGTTCCCGTCCGCGTTGTCGGCGAGCAGCTTGGCCAGGATGAGCAGCGAGTTGAGCGGGGTCCGCAGTTCGTGCGACATGTTCGCCAGGAACTCGGACTTGTAGCGCATCGACACCGCCAGCTGCTCGGCGCGCTCCTCCAGGACCTGCCGGGCCTCCTCGATCTCGGTGTTCTTCACCTCGATGTCCCGGTTCTGCTGGGCCAGCAGCTCGGCCTTCTCCTCCAGTTCGGCATTGGCTGCCTGCAGGGCCTTCTGCCGGTTCTCCAGTTCGTCGGAACGCTCGCGCAGCTGCTCGGTCATCTCCTGCGACTGCTTGAGCAGCATCTCCGTCTTGGAGTTGACGCTGATGGTGTTGACGCTCGTACCGATCATCTCGGCGATCTGGCTGAGGAAGTCCTTCTGGATCTGCGTGAAGGGCGTGAAGGAGGCCAGCTCGATGACCCCGAGCACCTTCCCCTCGAAGAGCACCGGCAGCACGATCACGTGGGCCGGGGGCGCCTCCCCGAGCCCCGAGGAGATCTTCAGGTAGCCGGGCGGGGTGTTCTCGACCAGGATGGTCCGCTTCTCCTCCGCGACCGTCCCGATCAGCCCCTCCCCCGGCCGGAAGGCGATGGGCATCTGACCGCCGGCGTACGCGTAACTCCCGCGCATCCGCAGCTCGTACGAACCGTCCGCGCCCCCCTCCGTCCCGATCTCGGTGGTACCCCCGGCCGGCAGCGCCAGGAAGAACGCGCCGTGCTGCGCCGAGACCACCGGCGTGAGCTCGCTCATGATCAGCGAAGCCACGTCGTCCAGCTCCCGGCGGCCCTGCATCAGGGCCGAGATCCGTGCGAGGTTGCCCTTGAGCCAGTCCTGCTCCTTGTTGGCCAGGGTGGTGTCGCGCAGGTTGACGATCATCGTGTTGATGTTGTCCTGGAGGACCTGGATCTCGCCCGCCGCGTCCACGTCGACCTTCAGGCTCAGGTCCCCGCGGGTCACCGCGGTCGCCACGGCCGCGATCGCGCGCACCTGCCGGGTCAGGTTCCCGGCCATCTCGTTCACGGACTCCGTCAGGTCCCGCCAGGTGCCGTCGACGTCCCGCACCCGGGCCTGACCGCCCAGGATGCCCTCGGTACCCACCTCGCGGGCCACCCGCGTCACCTGGTCGGCGAAGGACGACAGCTGGTCCACCATCGTGTTGATGGTGGTCTTGAGCTCCAGGATCTCACCGCGCGCATCGATGTCGATCTTCTTGGTCATGTCGCCCTTGGCGATGGCCGTCGTGACCATGGCGATCTGCCGCACCTGCCCGGTGAGGTTGGAGGCCATGAAGTTCACCGAGTCGGTGAGGTCCTTCCACGTCCCGGAGACGCCCGGAACGTGCGCCTGACCGCCCAGGCGGCCCT
The DNA here is from genome assembly GCF_042716875.1 of Streptomyces sp. NPDC058646. Taxonomy (NCBI): domain Bacteria; kingdom Bacillati; phylum Actinomycetota; class Actinomycetes; order Kitasatosporales; family Streptomycetaceae; genus Streptomyces; species Streptomyces sp. NPDC058646. The sequence continues at coordinate 198,024 of NZ_JBHXRK010000014.1, forward strand.
CCGTACCCACCTCGCGGGCCACGCGCGTGACCTCGTCCGCGAAGGACGACAGGGTGTTCACCATCGTGTTCACGGTGTCGGCGAGCTGAGCGACCTCACCGCGCGCCTCGACCGTGACCTTCTTCGTCAGGTCGCCGTTGGCGACCGCCGCCGAGACCTGCGCGATCCCGCGCACCTGGGCCGTCAGGTTCCCGGCCATGGTGTTGACGTTGTCGCTCAGGTCCTTCCAGATGCCGGTCACCCCGCGCACCCGGGCCTGGCCGCCCAGGATGCCCTCGGTACCCACCTCGCGGGCCACCCGGGTCACCTGCTCCGCGAAGGAGGACAGCTGGTCGACCATGGTGTTGACCGTGGTCACCAGCTCCAGGATCTCGCCCTTGGCGTCGACCGTGATCTTCTTGGAGAGGTCGCCCATGGCGACGGCCGTGGTCACCTCGGCGATGTTGCGCACCTGCGAGGTCAGGTTGTTCGCCATGAAGTTGACGGACTGGGTCAGGTCCTTCCAGGTGCCGGAGACACCCTTCACCTCGGCCTGACCGCCGAGGATGCCCTCGGTACCCACCTCACGGGCCACCCGGGTCACCTGCTCCGCGAAGTTCGAGAGCTGGTCGACCATCGTGTTGAGGGTGTTCTTCAGCTCCAGGATCTCGCCCCGGGCGTCCACGTCGATCTTCTGCGACAGGTCACCGCGCGCCACCGCCGTCGCGACCTGCGCGATGTTGCGGACCTGCGAGGTCAGGTTCCCGGCCATGCCGTTCACCGAATCCGTCAGGTCCCGCCATACGCCGGCCACCCCGGGCACCTGCGCCTGGCCGCCGAGGCGGCCCTCCGTACCCACGTCCCGGGCCACCCGGGTCACCTGCTCCGCGAAGGCCGAGAGCTGGTCGACCATCGTGTTGATGGTGTTCTTCAGCTCCAGGATCTCGCCCCGGGCGTCCACATCGATCTTCTGCGACAGGTCGCCCCGCGCCACCGCCGTCGTCACCTGGGCGATCTGGCGGACCTGCGAGGTCAGGTTCCCGGCCATGAAGTTGACGGAGTCGGTGAGCTCCTTCCAGGTCCCCGACACCCCCTCCACCCGCGCCTGGCCGCCGAGGCGGCCCTCCGTACCCACGTCCCGGGCCATCCGCGTCACCTGGTCGGCGAACGAGGACAGCTGGTCGACCATCGTGTTCACGGTGTTCTTCAGCTGGAGCATCTCGCCCGAGACGTCCACGGTGACCTTCTGCGACAGGTCACCGTTGGCCACCGCCGTCGTCACCTGCGCGATGTTGCGGACCTGCCCGGTGAGGTTGCGGAAGGCGGTGTTCACCGAGTCGGTGAGGTCCTTCCACGTGCCGGCGGCCCCGGGCACCTGGGCCTGACCGCCCAGCTCACCCTCCACGCCGACCTCACGGGCCACACGCGTCACTTCCGCACCGAACGACTGGAGCTGGTCGACCATCGTGTTGACGGTGTTCTTCAGCTCCAGCATCTCGCCGGCCACATCCACCGTGACCTTCTGCGACAGGTCACCGTTGGCCACGGCGGTCGTCACCTGCGCGATGTCCCGCACCTGCGTGGTGAGGTTGCGGAAGACCGTGTTCACCGAGTCCGTGAGGTCCTTCCACGTCCCCGCCGCACCCGGCACCTGCGCCTGCCCGCCCAGCAGGCCCTTCGCGCCGACCTCGCTGGCCACGCGCGTGACCTCGTCCGCGAAGGTCCGCAGCGTCTCGGTCATCTGATTGATCGTTTCGGCCAGCTGCGCCACCTCGCCGCGCGCGCTCACCCTGACCTTCTGCGACAGGTCGCCGTTCGCGACCGCCGTCGTGACCTGCGCGATCCCGCGCACCTGGGCCGTCAGGTTCCCGGCCATGGTGTTGACCGAGTCCGTCAGGTCCTTCCACACGCCCGCGACCCCGGGCACCTTCGCCTGACCGCCCAGCTCGCCCTCCGTACCCACCTCGCGGGCGACGCGGGTCACCTCGGAGGAGAAGGACGACAGCTGGTCCACCATCGTGTTCACGGTGTTCTTCAGCTGGAGCATCTCACCGGCCACGTGCACCGTGACCTTGCGCGACAGATCGCCCTTCGCCACCGCCGTCGTCACGAGAGCGATATCACGCACCTGAGCGGTGAGCCGGTACGCCATGGTGTTGACGGAGTCGGTCAGATCCTTCCAGGAACCCGACATCCCGCGCACCTGGGCCTGGCCGCCGAGCTTGCCCTCGGTACCCACCTCCAGCGCCACGCGCGTCACCTCGTCGGTGAACGCGGACAGCTGGTCGACCAGGTTGTTGACCGTACGCCCGACCTTCAGGAACTCCCCGCGCAGCGGATGCCCGGCCCCGTCGGCCGTCTGCGTCCGCAGGTCCATCCGCTGGTCCAGATCGCCCTCGGCGACCGCCGACAGCACCCGGCCGACCTCCGACACCGGCCGGGCCAGATCGTCCACCAACTGGTTCGAGGCGTCGATCGCGGCCGCCCACGAGCCCTCACAGGCACCTGTTTCCAGCCGTTCGCTCAGCTTGCCCTCACGGCCCACCGTCCGCCGGACCCGGGACAGCTCCCCCGTGAGATGGAGATTACGGTCGGCGACCTCGTTGTAGACGGCGGCGATCTCCGCCATCACGCCTTCGCCGGACACCGTCAACCGCTTGCGGAAGTTCCCGTCCCGCATCGACACCAGGGCCGTGAGCAGCCTGTTCAGAGCGGCGGTGTCGACCTCCGTCGTCCCGTTCCGCCGGGACCGCCCGCCCTTCGGCCGCGTTCCCGTACGCCGCACCGCTGCGCCAGACTCCACCGTGTCCCTCCCGAAAGGGTCGACCGCTGTTCCACCGGACACCTGACTCCTGTCGAGCCGGCTCTCCAAGCTTGCCCAGTGTTTCACCCTGGCCGAACCCGGCCATAACACTTCGGCACCATCGCACACCGGCCGTACCCTGCGGGTGGAATCCCCGACGACGGCACCATGCCGACCGCGAAGGTAAGTAACCTGGCACCCGATGTCCAACCGCGTCGAAGGAGACTCGTGATCACGGCACGGGCGGCTGCCACGTTCGATCCCCTCGGGCGCTCGGTCGCCGCCGCTCGCGCATTCGTCCGCGACACCCTGCAGGGCTGGGGCTTCGCGGACATCGTCGACGACGCGGTGGTCCTCACCAGCGAGCTCGTCACCAATGCCGTGGTCCACGCCGGCACCCGGGCCGAGGTCCTGTGCCTGCGCGCCGAGGACGGCGTACGGGTCGAGGTCGCGGACCGGTATCCGGAGCGCGAGCTACCCCTCCAGCACCCCGGCGAGCGCCCGTACGCCGACCCCGACCGCGAGAACGGCCGCGGGCTGATGCTCTGCGCCGCCCTCGCCACCCGCTGGGGCGTCGAGTACACCGCCACCCACAAACACGTGTGGTTCCGCCTCGACCTCCCAGACCGGCCGGTCGGTACCCGCTCCTCCGGCCCCCTCGTCCCCGACCGCCTGCTCCCCCTCGCCGACAGCCGGGTCCGCGTCGCCGTCCTCCAGATCGACGCCTCCGACGCCGTCTCCGCCTGGAACGAGGACGCCGAGCACATCTTCGGCCACCCCGCCGAGAAGGCCGTCGGCCGCCCGCTCGCCGAGCTGGCCGCCTGGCCGCAGACCCCCGGCACCGGCACCGGCATCGCGGAGGCCCTGCGCCTGTCTCGCTGGGAGGGCAGCTACGGCATCCGCGGCGCCGACGGCCGCGTCATCCCCGTCTACGCCTCCCACCTGCGGGTCCGCGACGCGCACGGCGAACCGTCCATCGTCTGCCTCCTCGTCCACGACGACGAGCGCGCCCTGCTGCAGACCCCCGCACGGGTCCCCGCAGACAGCACCCACCACCCCGAGTCCCGCCCGGACCCCTTCGAGGTCTTCATCGGCTCCCCCGCCCCCGATGACCTCGACGGCCTCCTCCAGCGCACCGTCGAACGTGCCCGCGACCTCCTCGACGCCGACTCGGCCTTCCTGCTCCTGGCCACCGACGACGAGACGGAGCTGGAGGTCCGCGCCACGACCGGCCTGCCCTCCACCCGCCAGCGCTTCGCGCGCGTCCCCGTGGAAGCGGGCACCAACCGGTACGGGTCCGCCCGGATGCCCGCCGTCCACGACGACCTCGCCGCCGTCCCCGGAGCCGTCCCGCTGCTGGAGGCGACCGGCATGCGCTCGGCGGTCACCGTCCCGCTCAAGGTCGAAGGCCGGCTCACGGGCTCCCTCGGCGTCGCCGCCGAGGTCCCCGGCCGCTACTCGAACGAGGAGGCCCTGCGCCTCCAGTTCGCCGCGGACCGCATCGCCCTGGCCGTGGAGTCCGCCCGGCTCGGCGAGCTGGAACGCCTGCGCCGCGGCTCGCTCTCCTTCCTCGTCGAGGCCTCCGATCTGCTGGCCGGCACCCTCGACCGGGACCAGACCCTGGCCCTGATGGCCCAGATGACGGTCCCGACCCTCGCCACCTGGTGCGCCGTCTACACGATCGCCGACCCGACCTCGGACCCGTACCTCTCCTACGTCCTCCACGAGGACGAGGAGCGCATCGACGGTCTCAAGGCGCTCCTGTCCCGGGTCAGTCCGCCCGACCCGGTCCGCGAGGCCGGCGCCCGCCCCTGGTCCGAGGCCGCCCTCGCGGTCGGAGGCGAGACCGTCGTGCTGCCCCTCCTCGCCCGCAACCGGGTGATCGGCCTGCTCACCTTGGGCAGGCCCAGCGAGGAGCACTTCCGCCAGGAGATCCTCGAACTCGCCGAGGACCTCTCCCGGCGGGCCGCCCTCGCCCTGGACAACGCCCGGCTGTACTCCGAGCGCACCGCCATCAGCCGCTCCCTGCAGCGCAGCCTGCTGCCGCCCGGCTCGCCCGCCATCCCCGGCATGGAGGTCGAGGTCATCTACCGCGCCGCCGGCGAGGGCAACGAGGTCGGCGGCGACTTCTACGACGTCTTCCCCATCCGCGACGGCGTGTACGGCTTCGCCATCGGCGACGTCTGCGGCACGGGCCCCGAGGCGGCCGCGGTCACCGGCCTCGCCCGGCACGCCCTGCGCCTGCTGGCCCGCGAGGGCCTGGGCGGCCCGGCCGTCCTGGAGCGGCTCAACGCCGCCATCCTCGACGAGGGTGCCCGCAGCCGCTTCCTCACCCTCCTCTACGGCGAACTCCACCCGCAGCCGGACGGCAGCGCCCTGATGAAGGTCGTCTGCGCCGGCCATCCGCTCCCGCTGCGCCTGCGCCCGAGCGGCGAGGTCGTCCCGGCCGCGGACCCGCAGCCCCTGCTGGGCGTGATGGAGGACCTCGAGCTCTACGAGCAGACCCTCACGCTCGACGAGGGCGACGTCCTGCTCTGCGTCACCGACGGCGTGACCGAGCGCCGTGAGGGCACCCGCATGCTCGGCGACGACGGCCTCGCCGAGGTCCTCACCACCTGTACGGGTCTCACCGCGGGCGCGGTCGCTTCCCGCGTCCTGCGCGCGGTGGAACGGTTCGCGGCGGAACCCGCCTCGGACGACATGGCGATCCTCGCCTTCCGCGTGCCGCATCAGCGCGAAGGCGACTGAAAACCAGGTGCGGACCGGGCGGGCCCGCACCTAGAGTCTGCCGCCATGCCCTTCTCGCGCACCCGCCCCGATTACACGGCGGACGAACGCACCCAACTCCTCGGCTGGCTCGACATGCAGCGCTCCATCGTCCAGTGGAAGTGCGAGGGCCTCTCCGAGGAGGACGCGCACCGCCCCGTACTGCCCTCGTCACCCCTGATGACCGCGGCCGGTCTGATATCCCACCTCCGGTGGACCGAACAGTGCTGGTTCGAAGTCGTCTTCCTGGACCGTCCGGCCACCGGCCCCCAGTTCGTGGGCCTGGACGACGAGGACTTCATGGTCGACGGCCGCCCGCTGGCGCAGCTCCTGGAGGAGTACGACCGCCAGTGCACCCTGTCGAACGAGATCATCGCGGCGCACACACTGGACGACACCGGCCGCAACACCGAGTTCAAGGCGGGTGCCGCCTCGTTGCGCTGGATGCTGCACCACATGATCGAGGAGACGGCCCGCCACGCCGGCCACCTGGACGCGATCCGTGAGCTGCTCGACGGCGAGACCAGCTACTACTGACGCACGTGCTCGGGGCGGGGCGGCACTGGCGCGCCGCCCCGCCCCGAGCACGTCACGGGCGTACTTCCAAAAAGATGCTCAACGCGAAAAGGCCCCCGCCATGAGGCGGGGGCCTTTTCGTTTGGAGCCCTTTAACGGAATCGAACCGTTGACCTTCTCCTTACCATGGAGACGCTCTACCGACTGAGCTAAAAGGGCGGGTTGTTCGGCGGCGTCCTACTCTCCCACAGGGTCCCCCCTGCAGTACCATCGGCGCTGAAAGGCTTAGCTTCCGGGTTCGGAATGTAACCGGGCGT